>DASYKO010000190.1:0-10017 GCA_035995285.1 Hyphomonadaceae bacterium
GTGGTCCAGTGGGTGTTGATTGTTATCGGGATCCTCTGGCCCGTAATCGCGTTCGGCGGGGGGCAGGCCTTCTCAGCTGTGCTCACGCTCGCCGGCCTTCTCTGCATCCCCTTCGCCGTTCCGCGCTTCAAGACGCACTTCTACATAACCGGCATCCTGCTCTTTCTGGTGTTCGCAACCGCCTCCGCCAAATGGTCGCCGCGGCCGTTTGAGTTCCTCTCATACAATTTCGAGGCGTGGCAGTTCGCCTTGCGCTTCGACGTCCTGAAGCTCGCCGTCATCCTCTTCTGGTCCGGCATCCTGATCTCGGCGGCAGGCACGGTCGAGGCCGGCCCCGCCCGCACCATCGTCACCGTGACCACCTGGGCGATGTTCGTGCAGCTGATCCTCGTAGCCCTCCTCACCGCCTTCGAGCCGCAAGTGCTCAAGCTCTTCTCCTTCGCCATGCCAGACCCGGGGGAGGGCATCCAGAACATCTCCCGCAACGGCATCATCCTGGCGCTGGCCGCGCCCTTCATCGTCGTCGGCTTCGGCCGGCAGATGTCGTTCTCCAAGGCGCTGCTGGTCGAGATCCTTGTGCTCGTCGCTGTAGTAGCGGTTCTCGCCGCACGAGGCGTCAACGGCCCGATCCTGTCGGTCGGCGTCGGCATCGCCGCGGTGGCCGTCGTCCGCCTCTTCCCCGGTTCAGGCTTCAAGATCCTGGGCGTAGGCACCGCCGCCGTCATCATGTCTGCCCCCTGGGTGTTCGGGTATATCTCCGCCGGGGCCGACGCCGCCACGGCGAGCGACAGCGCCGAATGGCGCCTGGCGATCTGGAAGCGCGTCATCGAGGTCATAAATCACGACCCCGTCTTCGGATCGGGCGTCGGCGTCCTGCGCACCATCACCGAGACGGTTCCTTCGGGCGAGTTCGCCAACCATATGCTGATCCCCAACCACGCCCACAATTTCGCACTGCAGATCTGGGCCGAGACCGGCGGCATCGGCGCGGGCCTGTTCTCTCTCGCTATCCTCCTCTTCGCCTTCCGCCTGCCTGCCCCGCGCTATCTCAGCGTTGCGGGCTTCCTCGGCGCCGCCCTGGCCGGACAGTTTGTCTCGATCGGCCTTGTCTCCTTCGATTTCTGGAACGACTGGTTCTGGGCATGCGCCGGCATTCTCGCCGCGCTCATCATCATCATGGCCAAGGCCGAGGCGATCCAGGACCCCAGCCGCCTCCTGCCCGCGCCCGACAAGATGCCGCCCATGCAGTCCTACCAGCCCAAGGGATACTAGCCTCCTTGCCCCCATCCCTTTCCCCCTGTCCCTTGCCCGGCGCGTGAGCCCACGCTAGGGCCAGCGCATGGGGTCAGACGCAGGCAAGCCCGAGGGTGCAGACCCCGAAATCACCGTGATCGTCGTCAACTACAATGGCGGCGACTGGATCGCGCGCTGCATGGCTTCGCTCAGCCGCCAGACCCACCGGAATTTCGAGACCATCCTTGTCGACAACGCGTCGTCGGATAACTCTTTCGACCGCATCACGGAACAACCGGCGCGTCTCACCATCCTGCGCGAGCCCAAGAATCACGGCTTCGCCAGGGGCAACAACATCGCCGCCCGCATGGCCAAAGGAAAATGGATCGCCCTCCTCAATCCCGACGCCGAGGCCGCGCCCGACTGGCTGGAAAGCCTGATGCGCGCCGTGGCCAGCAGGCCCTCCCATCGTGTCGTTGCCTCGCTGCAGATCGCCACGCAGGACGCGAACATCCTCGACGGAGCAGGGGATTGCTATCTTGCCTATGGCTATGCCTGGCGCGGCGGCTTCGGCCGGCCCGTCTCCGACACGCCCCAAGCCGGTGAATGCTTCGCGCCGTGCGGCGCCGCGGCGCTCTACCCGCGCGATGTGTTCCTCGAAGCCGGCGGGTTCGACGAGCGCTATTTCTGCTACCACGAAGACGTCGACCTCGGCTTCCGCCTTCGCCTGCTGGGAGAGCGCTGCCAGTTCGATCCCTTGTCCAAAGTCCGCCACGCAGGCTCCGCACTCACCGGCCGCACCAGCGACTTCGCTGTCTTCCATGGCGCCCGCAACGGCCTGTGGACCTATGTCAAGAACATGCCCGGCCGCCTCCTCTGGATCACGGCCCCGGTCTGGTTCCTCGGCACGCTCGCCATCCTCGCCCGCGGCCTGATGACCGGCCGGTTCAACGCCACCCTCCGCGGCCTCACCGCCGCCGTCGCAGACCTCGGCCCCGCGCTTGCCGCCCGCCGCGACCTCAAGGCCCGCCGCCGCGCCAGCGCCGCCGACATCGCCGCCAGCCTCTCCTGGAACCCTTTCCGCTTCCTCGCCCGCAAGCCTGACATTCATCCGTTCCGCGATACGACAGGCGACTAACAGACACGCCCTACGCGATTGACGCGGAGGCCATCCGCCTTACTTGCGTCTCGATACTTGCCTCATCGCCAACCCGATGTTTTCTGGCGTAACCGACCTTTGGACACTTGATGACAGACGCTCCAGCAAAGCGCGTACTCCTGACAGGCGCCGCCGGCTTTGTCGGCTCGCAAACCGCGCATGCGCTGCTGGATCGCGGCTGCGCCGTTGAAGGCGTGGACAGTCTCACGCCCTACTATCCCGTCGAGCTGAAGCGCGCCCGCCTTGCAAAGCTCAACGGACGCCCCGGCTTTCGTTTCCACAATCTCGATGTCGCGTCCCACGAATCCCTGCGCGACCTGGGCACGACGTTCCAGCCCGACGTCGTCATCCATCTCGCCGCCCAGGCCGGCGTGCGCTATTCGATCGACAACCCCTTCGCCTACGCCCATGCCAACCTCACCGGCCACCTCTCGGTGCTGGAGGTCGTGCGGCATCTCGATCGCAAGCCGTTGCTGGTCTACGCCTCGTCCTCCTCGGTCTACGGCGCCAACACCAAAGTCCCGTTCTCGGAGGATGACCGCGTCGATACGCCTGTCTCGCTCTATGCCGCCACCAAGCGCTCGGGCGAACTCCTCAGTGAATCCTATTCACGGCTCTACGGCATGCGCCAGATCGGCCTGCGCTTCTTCACCGTCTATGGCCCATGGGGCCGCCCCGACATGGCCTACTGGTCGTTCACGCGCGACATCATCGAAGGCAAACCCATTCGCGTCTTCAACAACGGCAAGCTCGAGCGTGACTTCACCTATATCGACGACATCGTCTCCGGCGTCGTCTCCGTCGCCCTCAATCCCGCCCCGGCCGGCCAGCCACTCCACCGCGTCTACAACATCGGCAACAACCAGCCCGCCAAGTTGATGGACTTCATCCACATCATCGAGCAGACGACCGGCAAACAGGCCCAGCTGCAGATGGAGCCGATGCAGCCCGGCGACGTCCTCGCCACTTACGCCAATATTGACGCCCTCGCGAGAGATTATGGCTTCAAGCCCACGACGTCGCTGGAGGAGGGCATACCGCGCTTCGTTGAGTGGTATCGCGAGTACACGGCAGGTAATTAGCCGAACACCACCGTCTTCGAGCCGTTGAGGAAGATCCGCCCCTCGATGTGCAGTTTCACGGCTTGCGACAGCACGCGCGCCTCCACATCCCGGCCGATGGCGGTCAGCGTTTCGGGATCGTGCGAATGGTCTGCCCGCTCCACCGCCTGCGTGATGATCGGGCCTTCATCGAGCTCAGGCGTCACATAGTGCGCCGTCGCGCCGATCAGCTTCACGCCACGATCGAATGCCTGGGTATAGGGCGCAGCCCCCTTGAAGCCAGGCAGGAAGGAATGGTGGATGTTGATGCATTTGCCGGCGAGCTTCCTGCACGTCGTGTCCGACAACACCTGCATGTAACGGGCAAGCACGACGAGATCGGCTTCCGTCTCCTGCGCCAGCTCGAGAATGCGCGCCTCTGAGGCCGCTTTCGTCTCCGCCGTCACCTGCACATGGTGAAACGGAATGCCGTGCCGCTCGGCCAGCCAGGCGCTCGACGTATGATTGGAAATCACCGCCGGCACATTCATCGGCAGGGCGCCGATGCGATGGCGATAGAGCAGGTCGTTGAGGCAATGGTCCTGCTTCGAGGCCAGGATCAGCACGTTGGGTTTCGCGCGCGCATCGCGCAGCTCCCACTCCATGCCCCGCTTCTCAGCCACAGCACTGAACTCGTCCCGGAACGCGCTCGCCGCAAATCCTGCCGCCCGCGGCTCGAACACCACGCGCAGGAAGAACCGCCCGGTCTTCGGGTCGCCGAAATTCTGGGTCTCGACGATGAACAGCTGCCGCTGCGCCAGGAACCCGGCGAGATCGGCGACGATCCCCACAGCGTCCATGCAGCTGACGCGAAGGATGAAACGGTCCGGTGAACTCATGCCGCTCTTATCCGAAGCCCAAGGCAAGGAAGCAAGGAGCGGTCAGCAAGCAAGCAGCTGTCAGCGCGTAAACACCGCTGCCGCGCCGCCGCCTTCGATGCGCAGCATGGCGAGCGTTTCCGGCGGGCTGAACGCCGCAAACAGGAAGCCCAGCGCCAGCATCCCGCCCATGGCGAGGCTCTGCCGGTCCTTCACCGCAAACACCACCGGGTCGTCGTGCAGTTCGCCACGGTTGGCCAGCAGCCACACCCGCATCAGCCACATCGACAGCACCACCGGCGCCACCCACAGCCCGTCCGGGGAGGGATAGAGCCCCGAAGGCCAGGCCGACTCGATGATGTAGAGCACGAGGATCAAGGGTGCGACCGTCGCGGTCGCCAGACCCAGGCCCAGCGTCAGTCCTGCATCTTCGGCGCGATAGCCGCGATTGGCCACCCGCCGCTCGCCTGCTTCCGCACGGCGGACCACCTCGACATGGCGCTTCGCCAGCGACAGGGAGACAAACAGGAACATCGAGAACACGAGCAGCCACTGGGAAAGCGCCACGCCCACCAGCACCGCGCCCATGATCAGCCGCAGCGTGTAGAGGAAGCTCAGCGCCAGGGTGTCGGCCAGGGCGGCCTTCTTCAGTATCAGCGAGTAGGACAGCGTCACGACGAGGTAAGACATCATCGTCACGGCAAACGCGGGCGAGAGCAGGGCGCCGCCGACAAGTCCCGTCAGGATCAGCACAGGCGCCGCCATAAACCCCTGCCACAGCTTCAGCCTGCCGCTCGCGAACGGCCGCTTGTTCTTCGAGTGATGCCCGCGATCCGCCTTGAGATCGAGAATGTCGTTGATGATGTACGTCCCCGACGCCAGCATGCCGAGCAGGGGCAGGGCGATCAGGCACACAGCGAACTTCGCCGGCACGAGGAACTGCATCGACAGGAAGAGCGGCGCAAAGATCAGCGCGTTCTTCGCCCACTGGTGCAGCCGCAGCGCCTTGCGCCATGCCGAAATCCCAGCCTTTGGCCGATCGAACGCGCGCACCACGGTCACGCCCATCTTCTCGATGGCCTGCGTGCGTTTCCTGCCGCCGCCGACATGGCTCGCAGCCGCAGCCCTCGCCCAGACCTTCAGGTCCGCGGGGCTGTCGCCGATATATTCGAAGCCTTCCGGCGCCTCGCGGGCCAGCAATTCCGCTTTGGCCGCGCCCTTGTTGTTGCGCGTCCCGTCGCTGCCGATGGCCTTGTCGAACAGCCCGAAGCGCGCAGCGATGGCGTCTACAGTTTCCTGGTCGGCCGCCGAGACCAGCCACACCTTGCGGCCGATCGCCTTGGCCCGCCGGCAATAGGCCAGCACCTGTTCATTGACCGGCAGCGTCGCCGCATCCAGCACGGCGCCGCGCTGCAGCCGCGCTTTGATCTTGGCGACGGAGAAGGGCAGCTGCGCCAGCTGCATCAACGTCCACAACGGCTTGCGCCGCATATGCTCAGCCACCGCCTCGAACAGCGTGTCGGTCAGGAGCAGCGTGCCGTCGAGATCGACCGCGAGCGGAAGCGAGACGTCATCATTGGCAGCCGTGTGCTGCGTGTGCCGTTGCGGTGTCGATGTTTCAGGCCGCATGCGGGTCTCTTGTCGCCACAGGCTTCTGCCGCGGCAAATCTACTAAACCTCGTCCTTAACCCGAACTGCTCAAGATTCAGTTGACCGGCCTTCACGCGGTCCGGAATGGCGCAGCGTCGCGTGAACGCAGCTGCGCCGCGCATTCAAGAGTGAACAATCTCAACCGGTCTGAATCAGCCGTTAAGCGTCAGCCCCAGCTGCACACCAGATTGTCCAGCGCGCTATGGTGCAGCATGTTCTGGGAGAGGAAGACGTACCCATCCGTCACGCGTGTCCGTCCCTCCGGCGTGATAACCTCCACCTTCGGGAACATGTGAAGGATGCGCTCGATCGCCTCGCGCGGGTTGATCTTGCCGAACTCCGCCAGGCACAGCGTGTTGAACTCCATCACCACAACGGGTCTCGCCGCCAGCACCTCGCGCCCCGAGTCCAGCACGCCCAGCTCCGCCCCCTCCACATCGATCTTGATGAGATCCGGCCGCCCATGCTCGCGCACCAGGGCGTCGAGGCTCACCGACGTCATCGGCGAGCGGACAAGATACTCATGCCCCGGAGGCTCAGTCCCCACCGGCACAGAAGTCGAACTGGAGCTCGCAATCGTGTTGTAGAGAAACGTCCGCGCCTCGCCCTCCGGCCCCACCAGCGCCTTGACACAGGTCGCCCGCGCGCCCAGCCGCACCTGCAGCTGCTCGAACACTTTGGGATCTGGTTCCACCGCCACGACGCGTTTGGCGAGCGGCAGCACCGCTTCCGACACCCGCCCGACATTGGCGCCGATATCGAGGAACACGCCGCCCTGGATCAGCGCCTTGCACTCACGGATCACCAGCTCGGTCTCATCGAACGGCTTGCGCAGCCGGCGCATGATGCCGAGCCCGAATCCGCGGAATGGCTTCTTCTGGCTCACGCCTGATCCTTGAGCATATGACCCTCCGGCAATGCGATAGTTCGCCATAGCCTGTGGGGCAATTCCCAGCTTGGGGCTGCGCCATGTCGCCATGCTTGCTTTTGACCGGAATCGGCGACAAAGACGCTGGAACTCTGTTGGAGCGCCCTCATGCAGCTGTTCATCGATTCGGCCGACACCGCCGAACTCCGCGCCGTTGCCGCCTCCGGCATGATTGACGGCGTCACCACCAACCCCTCTCTCATCGCCAAATCCGGCCGCAAGATGAAGGAAGCCATCGCCGAGATCTGCTCGATCATCCCCGGCCCGGTCAGCGCCGAAGCGGTCGCAACGGACGTCGACGGCATGCTCGCCGAGGGCCGCTACCTTGCCCGCATCGCCTCCAACGTGGTGGTCAAGCTCCCGCTCACCGAAAACGGCCTCAGGGCATGCCGCGTGCTGGCGGACGAAGGCATCCGGGTCAACGTCACTCTCTGCTTCTCGGCGGTGCAGGCGCTGCTGGCGGCGAAGGCCGGCGCCTATTTCATCTCACCGTTTGTCGGGCGGCTGGACGATAAGGGCGTCAACGGCATGGATCTCATCCGCGAGATCCGGAAGATCTACGACAATTACGGCTTCGCGACGAACATCCTCACCGCGTCGATCCGTTCGCTGGATCACGTGAAGGAAGCCGCCCTCGCAGGCTCCGACTGCGCCACCCTGCCGCCCAAGATCTTCGCCGCAATGTACAAGCACGACCTGACGGACTCAGGCGTCGCGGCGTTCCTCAAGGACTGGGCCTCGACTGGCCAGTCGATCCTGTAGCGAAATCCTGCCCAGCGCGAGCGGCATTCGCTGAGAAGAAGCGGACGAGAAGCCAAGCGTCCGACCTGATATTCGCTCGCTCTGCGCATCGCGCCCGTATTTCGCCGAAGCGGACATGCGCTCGTCGGTCAACGCACGAGACTTCGATCAATTGACCTCGCAGCCGCCGCCCGTGGTCGTGGACGGAGGGCACGGCCAGGCCTTGATGGCGCCAAGCAGGTAGTCGCCAAAATCCCCCAGCTCGTCGTCGGCGAAAATGTTGCTGAGCACGACGATGCCGGTTCCTGTCTCCGGCAGGTACACGAGATAGGATTGATAACCGAACCCGCCGCCTTCCTTGTTGATCAAGGGTCCAAGCGTCTTTGTCGCGCCGACGGCCCACCCCAGGGCCTGATGCGCCTGGTCCGGAATATCTGGCGAGATGGGACGGTCGATGCTCAGCAGGAGCGCCAGGTCGTCCTTGAGGGGATTGTCCGCAGGTCCAAGTTCGAGGGCGAGGAATTTCAGCATGTCGTTTGCCGTGGAGTTCAGGCCGCCAGCGCCGAGCAGGACCTCGGGCACAGGGGCATAAGGCATCGTCTCGGACGTCTCGTCATGGCCGGGCGCAAGACGACTGCGTTGCTCTGGCGCCAGATCGAACACCGTGTCCTTGAGGCCAAGCGGCCCGGCCACCCGCTCGTTGAAGAGCGTCGGGAATGGCTTGCCGGCCCGGGACGCCAGCGCGCGGGCGAGCAGCGTTATGCCGATATTGGAATATTCCCATTCGGCGCCCGGATCACGCGTGAGCTTGTACGTGGCGAGGAATGCGTCGAGCCGGCCGAGCCCATAGTTCGCTTCGCTCTCTTCGTCCGGAGCATCGGGCGGGTCGCTCGGCAGGCCGGATGTCATGGTCGCCAGGTCGACAAGCGTAATCTGCTTGCCGTTGCGGATCGGCATCTTCACCCCAGGCAGGTATTTCGCAGCCGGATCGTCGAGCGCGACCTCGCCGTGGCGGACCATGTCGGCAAGCACCAGCGAGGTGAAAACCTTTGTCACCGAGGCGAGCTCGAATTCAGTGTCGGGGCCGACAGGCCTCTGATCATTCTTGTCGAACACGCCCCGGGAGAAGATGCGCAGGCCGGTTGGTCCGATCAGGCCCACGACGATCCCAGTGCCGGGATGCACGGCGGTGATCTTGGCGAGCAGGCCGGGGATCTCATCGTCCGGGCGGGCCGGGGCGGTTTTCAGCTTGGGAGCCGGCGACTGGGCGGCCTGCGGCTCGGCGGGGCGAGAATGCTCGGGCGTACAAGCCTGCAACAGCACGAGCGCACTGAGAACAGCCGACCCGACTTTCAGCATTTTGCGCCCCCCAATTTGCCACGCGAGGTGGAATCGAGTGGCGACACGTTTGCTGCTTCGCTCCGTGCAGCGCTACCGGCCTTTGCGGATCAGCCGTTCGCGCTCTCGAAGCCCTGCGTCCAGAACCCGAACGCCGCGTTCTCCGCCGTGTTCTGCCGGGCCGGGTCGAAGCGCACGCCGAGGACTTCCACATTCGTGCCGCCGACCAGCGAGACGCCCTTGGCGATGATCTTGTAGCCTGATCCGTCGGACGAATAAACATATTGCGGCCCGTTGCGGTCGTTCGACTGGGCCGGATCGCGCGGCAGGTCCGGAATGAACTCCGGCGCCAGGCCCGGTATCCATCCTTTGCCGCGCTCAAGGAAGCCCTCCATCCCCTTCGCCATCGGATAGCGGCCGTGCTTGGAATAGTACGCCTTGATCGCATCGTTGATCGCAACGAGGTCCGACACGCGCTTGCGGTTGGTCAGCCTCGGGTCCGTCATCCAGGTCGGCGTATCGGTTCCGGAAGAGGGCGCTGACGGCGGGGCCGGTCTCGGCGCCTGTTGCGGCGGAGCAGAGGAAGCCACCGGCTTGGGCGCCGCCCTGGGCGGCTCGCGCACCGGCTCAGGCCGTTGCTGCGGTCGTGGTTCGGATTTGGGTTGCTGGCGCGGCGGCTCTGCGCCCGCCGGCTCAGCGCGGGGTTGGGGCCGCGCCGGCTCGTCCATGAAGGGATCGCGCGAAGCTGCAGCGCGCCGCGGCGCAGGTTCCTCGCGTTCGCGCCGCCCGCCCGGCAGCAGGCCGACGATGAACAGGATCAGGCCCAGGCCCGCAGCCCCGCCGCCGGCGTAAAGCGCGGTCTGGCTCATCAGGAAGTCTTTCGCGCCGGCTACGCTGTCGAGGAAACTTAGGTCCATCGACACGAACTGCGCGCCTGCGACCGCCCCGCCGCCCAGCAGCAGCAGAACGCCCAAAAGCAACGCTACGGCCTTCATGCACGTCTCCCGGAACCGCCCCTTTGAACCAGCAGTAACTGGCCCGTGATCCCAT
>DASYKO010000191.1:0-26011 GCA_035995285.1 Hyphomonadaceae bacterium
TGGCCTTTTACCCGCCACCTGCTAAATGCCCGCCATGGCGATGACGGATCCGGCCCGGTATGCCGCCGATGCCGCGCAGGCGGTGGGAGCGGTGTTCGAAGACCTCGACAACGGGGCCGGCTACCTTTTTCGCGTATCGAAAGCCGGGCGAAGCATCGTGGCGGGAGCGGGGAGCGTGTGTTCCTTCCCCGTGAATTCGGCAACTGCCTTCACCCTCTCGCGCGACAAGGCGCACACCAAGACGGTGCTGAGCGCCGCCGGCATCCCCGTGATCCCGGGCGGACTGTTCTTTGCGCACAAGCGGCGCGCCGGCCTGCGCGGGCCGGGGCGCGAGATCGAGGACGCGCGCGCGTTCGCGGCCAGGCTCGGCTATCCGGTGTTCGTGAAACCCAATCACGGCTCACGCGGAAATTTCGCGGAGATCGTCAGGAGCGACGCCCAGCTTGCCGACTACACCGCGCGGGTCGCCGTGGAGTTCGAGAGCTTCCTTGTCGAACCAATGATGGATGGAGCAGAGCACCGCGTCATGATCCATGACGGCCGCGTGCTGTTTCATTCGGTGAAGCAGACGCCGGATCTTGTGGGCGATGGACGCCGCACGCTGAGCGAGCTTCTGGCCGAGTTCAATGCGCAGCTCACCGAACAGGGCATCTCGCCCTACCCGGCCTCGATCCTGGCGGGCAAGGACGGGCAGGTATTGGCGAGCGGGGCAGTCATCACCCTGCCCGGCCGGCGCAATCTTTCGGCGGCCGGAACGCTGGAGCGCATCAGCCTGGAGGCGCCCCCCGTGCTCGCGGACCTGTCGGCCCGTGCGGTTGCCGCCCTGGGCCTGCGCATCGGCGCCGTCGACCTGTTCGATTTGTCCGGGCCCCGCGACTTATCCAGGCTCGCCGTGATAGAAGTGAACGGGAATCCGGGCCTTCGCACGCTGGAGCTGGCAGGGCGCATGGACCTTATCCGCGGAATCTGGGTAGCGATGCTGAACGAATTGCTTGAGGCCTAGATGTTCGGCCAACCTCAGATAAATTTGCCAAAGTTCGGCGACGGCATCGGCCTGCACCGCATCGAGCGGTTCTTCCAGGACAAGCGCATCGACCGGGCCTCGCTGTCGCGGCGCTCCATCGTCGTGACCGGCACCAACGGCAAGGGCTCGACCGCGCGGTTTCTCACCACGGCCATCGGCGCGACGGGACTGAAGGTCGGCTGCTTTACCTCGCCCCACCTGTTCGACGTGCGCGAGCGCTTCACCCTCGGCGAGGCGATGATCCCGAAAGAGGCGTTCGAGCAGCATTCGAAGACGGTGCTCGATTTCAACGCCGCCCTGCCCGAGGGCGACCGGATGGGCTCGTTCGAATTCCTGTTCCTGGTCGCCATCCTCTGGTTCCAGCAGGAGAAGCCCGACGCCATCGTCTGGGAGGCCGGGATCGGCGGACGTTACGATCCTGTAAGAACGGTCTGCGCCCTGGTCTCCACCCTCACCTCTATCGAGCTGGAGCATACGGAACTCCTCGGCTCGACTGAGGAGCTGATCGCCTACGACAAGGTGGACGCATTGGCGCCGGGTGGAACGGTGGTGCTATCGCCCGGTATAGACGCGCGATTGGCGGGGAGGATCGGCGCGTTCGGCAGGCTGGCGGGGAAGGTGGCGGTGGGGGCGCTGGCGGGGCGGCGGATGGGTGCGGTGATGAGCACGGCGAAGGGCGCGGCGTTCACGTATGCGGCGGGTGAGGCGGAGTACGCGGTGGAGCTGCGGCTGGCAGGGCTGCACCAGGCGGAGAACGCGGTCACAGCGGTGCGCGCAGCAGAGATCTGGCTCGGCGCGCGGCCAAGCGAGGTGAGTGCGCAGTTGCCCGACATGCTGAAGGCGCTGGCGTCGACAAGGTGGCCCGGGCGGCTGGAGCGTGTGGCGCATGGCTCGGACCTCTGGATAGACGTGGGTCACACGCCGCGCGCGCTCGACATGGTGACGAAGACGTTCCTGGAGTTTGTGCCCAGAGAGCAGACGCTGGTGGTGTTCGGCGTGTCGGCCGTGAAGGAAGTCGCCCAGATCGCCGAGATCGTGGCCGGGCGGTTCGATCATTTTATCCTGACGCGCGCGCTAAAGGGCGGCGCCGACCCGGCAGCGTTCGCGGATGTGTTCCGCGCGCGCGCCAGCGACGTGACCGTGGAGCCGGACATCGCGGCAGCAGCGAAGCTGGCCCGCGATCGGGCTGCGAAAGAGCGGCTGACCGTCCTCGCCGTCGGCGGCCTGTTCCTGGCGGTGGAGACCCAGCACGCCTGGAAGGGCGGGGATCTGCGGGAGCTTGAATTCCTTTGAGTGCAAGGGTTGCATGGGTGCAATAGTTGCACTATAGTGAGGGCAAGGGTTGGGGAGCCATGCCGCGGATCGCTCGTTTCCGGTCGACCGAGATCGCCATGTACTTTGCAGACCATCCACCGCCGCATTTCCATGTGCTGGGGCGCGATGGGCAGGCGCAGGTGGCTATCGAGGATTTCCGGGTGATTGCGCGGAGCGGCCGGGTTGATCTGCATGAGGCGCTGGCCTGGGCTGCGGAGCATCGCGAGGAGCTTGTGGCTCAGTGGGAAGAACTTAGCGGAGGCGGCTGATGGCTGTCGGTAAACTGAAATCCGTGTCGATCGGCGGCGCCAATGCGCTCGACCTCGTCTGGGACGATGGGCATGAGGCCCGGATCGGGCTGTGGAGCATCATTGCCGGGCACAAGGGGCTGACGGGCATCAAGCCGGCGAAGGCGTTTGCACAGGTTAAGCTCAGCAAGGACAAATGGTCGGTCGAATGGCCGGGCGGCATCGATTTCGGCGCGACGCAGCTGCGGCGCTGGGCGGATGAGCAGGCGGGCGACGTGATGCCGGTTGCCGACTTCCGGGCATGGATGGAGGAGCACCGGCTGACGCTTGAAAGCGCAGCAAAGGGGCTTGGGCTGTCGCGGCGGATGGTGGCTTATTATGCTTCGGGAGAGAAACCGATCCCGAGGACGGTGATGCTGGCGACGAAGGGCTGGTCGGCCCAATACGCGTAATCAAGCAAGCCTGATCACTCCGCCGCCTTCGGTTTCCTGCGCGGCGGCTTCAGCTGGTCGCCGTCGAGCGAGTCGTCGTCGCCGTGGAAGAGTTTGCGGACGTTGACGGTGGAGCGGACGCCGACATGGTGGAAGCTTGTGTGCAGCCAGTTCTCCGCGGCCTCCCTGCCCTTGCCGAACAGCATGTCGATGAAGTCGGGCTCGACGTTGAACTTGGAAGAAGCGCCGAGTGCGGAGAGGGCCTTCTCGTCGGCGATGGCGTGGACCAGCATGCGGCGATAGCCCGTGCCCTCGAGGCGGCCGGCCTCGATCAAGCGCGTGACGAAGTCGATGGCGCGCAGGTCGTGCAGCAGGGCCGCATTGAAGGTGATCTCGTTGACGCGATTGATGATGTCGCGCGCGGTGGTCGGCGCGCCCGGCCGCTTGATGGGATTGATCTGGACGAGAACCACATCGTCGGACTTGCAGTGCTCGAACAGGGGCCAGAGCGCTGGGTTGCCGGTGAAGCCGCCATCCCAATAGGGCACGCCATCGATCTCGACCGCCTGGAACAGCCAGGGGAGACAGGCCGAGGCCATCACATGGTCGGCCGTCAGGTCCTTCTTGTCCCAGACATGGGCGCGGCCGGTTTCGACATTGGTGGCGGAGATGAAGACCTTCACCTTCGACTTCCGCACACGGTCGAAATCGACCAGGGAGACAACGAGGTCCTTAAGCGGATTGAGATTGTAGGGGTTGAGGTCGTAGGGGCTGGCCAGGCGCGTCACCAGATCGAACATCACATAAGCCGGCGATGCATCGAGGTTCCAGCTGCCGAGCATGGCCTCGATCGGCGAGCGGCGGAGCGGGCTGGTGCGAGCCTCGTCGAGCACGCCATTCCAGAAGAGGCGCAGCGCCTCGCGCGCCTCTTCGCGGTCCCCGGCGTGGTAGCCGGCCGCTAGCGCCACCGCGTTCATCGCGCCGGCGGATGCGCCAGTGATCGCCTCGATCTCGACGCGCGGGTCTTCGAGCAAGCGGTCGAGCACGCCCCAGGAGAATGCGCCATGGGCGCCGCCGCCCTGCAGGGCGAGGTTGATCAGCTTGGGTTCGGCGGAAGGGTCCGGTTTCGCCATGCTCCATTAGAGCGGGAGTGTTGGCCTTGAGGTCAACAGCTTGGATTGTGACAAGTGGAAAACACCGTCAGTTCGACAGGTCCTTGTTCATGCTCTTGGCAATCTCGGCCTGCTGGCGGGCGGCGCTGGCGGCTTCGGGCGTCATCTCGTAGAGCCCCTTCAGGTAGGCAATGTCCCATTCGGTCAGGGACGTCGTCCTGGATGCATCCGCGCGAGGCTGGCCGAACAGGTTGAGGATGGTCGGATAAGCGGATGTATCCGCTTCGGGGTCGAGCTGGGCGAGTGACGCCATCGCGAGGTAATCAGCAACAGCCATCAGATCCAGGCCTTCCAGCCGCCGGGCATCGACGATCACAAACGCCATCGCCGCGTCTTGCCGCGTGCTTTTGAGAATGCGCGACGGATGCCGGTTGGCCACGCTGGGCATCTGGCCGACCGCGGCCGCCGACTGGCCGCCGCCCAGCGCCTGCTGCCCGTCCGCGGAGACGGTGTAGTTGACGTGCCACCAGCGCACCGGAGCAGTCGACTTCACGAAATCCCGGAGCGCATTCCGCCCGAGCGTCTCGGCGCCGTCGTAATATCCCAGCCGCCGCTTGTAGTTGTCGAACAGGCCCTGCGCGACACGATCGGGTTCCCTGGTGACGATGATCAGGATGCTCGGCCGGCAATTCGGCTCCCCGATATCGAGCCCGATGTCCAGGGCGCGGCGGCTGATCCGGTCGATCACCAACTGGGCGTAATTTGCGCGCATGCCGACCATGCTGGGACAGATCGTCCGGCTCCACCGCGCAATCTGGTTTTCCGAGCGGCTCGTCGTGGCGGCGATCTCGCCGACGAAATTCTTGATCGCTTCTTCTGGCGTGCCGGGAACAATCACGCGCTCGTCGCTGGGCGGGGCGGACTGTTCGACCTGCTGGGCATGAACATCAAACAGGTGGGACGCGTGCGTCGCAAGCGCCAGAGCGAGAACCGCACAGATCCGCAGGCTCATCATGCGCGCCTCAGAATGAAAGACGCCAAGGAAGCTACACCTGAAGCGCCGGAGGTCAAAACACCCTCAGTTCACCAGGTCCTTGTTCATGCTCTTTGCAATCTCGGCCTGCTGCCGGGCAACGCTCCCGGATTCACGCGTCATGTCGTAGACGCCGGTCAGATAGGCGATGTCCCATTCGGTCAGGGACTTGGGCCTTGAGGCGTCCTCACGATGCTGGTCGAACAGGTTGAAGATGGTGGGATAGGCAGAGGTATCCGCCTTCGGATCGAGCTGGGCGAGAGAGGCCATGGCCAGATAGTCGGCAAGCGCCATCAGATCCATGCCTTCAATTTGCCGGGCGTCAACAATCAGGAACGCCATCCCTGCGTCCTGCCGCGTAGTCCTGAGAATACGCGAGGGATGCCTGTTGGCCATGGTGGGCGTCGCGCTATTCTTCTTGGTTCCCATTCCCACCCCAGGCGCCAGCTTGTTGCCCAGCGGCTGGTCCCCGTCGGCGGAGACGTCGTAGTTGACGTGCCACCAGCGCACCGGGGCGGTCGACTTTGCGAAATCACCAAGCGCGTCTCGCCCGAGCGTCTTGCCGCTTGCGAGATAGTATCCCAACCGCCGCTTGTAGCTATCGACCAATCCCTTCGCGACGGCGTCCGGTTGCTTGCTCACGATGATCAGGATGCTTGGCCGGCAGCCCGGCTCACCGGCAGCGAGCCCGATCTCCGTCGCGCGGCTGCCGATCCGGTCGAGCACGAGCTGCGCAAAGTCAGCGCGCATGCCGACCATGCTGGGACAGATGACCTGGTTCCATCGTGCGAGCTGGTTTTCCGAACGGCTGGTCGTGGCGGCGATCTGGCCGACGAAATTCTTGATCGCTTCTTCAGCCGAGCCGGGAACGATCACGCGCTCGTCGCTGGACCGGCCGGACTGTTCCGGCTTCTGCGCAACCGCGGGCGACGCGTGCATCGCCAGCGCCAGACCGAGAACCGCACACAACCGCAGGCTCATCATAACCTCCCCAACATGCGAGAGAGGAAGCTACACTCGGGACATTACAGGTCAACGACCTCGACAATTTCATATCCGAAACGGCGGAAAGCCGGGACCATCGCGGCCTTGTTCGCCGCACCGCCCGTGACATAGGCAATCGCCTCGCCCTTTGGCCGCGGCGTGGTGGGCGCAACGCGCATGGCCTGGCGGGCGACGGCCTCGCCCGTGTCGATCAGGCGGACGTGAGGCGGGCACGCCTTCTGGATGGCGTCGCGGATGAGCGGGAAGTGCGTGCAGGCGAGCACGACAATGTCGATCAGCTGACCCTGCAGGCCGTCGAACATAGGGCGTACCGCGTAGTCCACCTGGCCCTGGTCGACCGGCTGGCCGCGGATGGCGCGCTCGGCGATATCGACAAGGCCGGCGGTGCCGCGGCGGATCACGGTCTTGCCTTGCGCGAACTGGCGCTCGAGGTCGTCGAGATAGGCGCGCCTGACCGTGCCGGGCGTCGCAAGGATGCCGACGACGCCGGTCCTGGTCTGCTCGCAGGCAGGCTTGATGGCGGGGACAGTGCCGACGACCGGGATGGACACCTTCGCGCGGATGTCGCCAAGCGAGAGCGTCGAGGCCGTGTTGCAGGCGATCACCAGCACGTCCGGCTTTGCGTGGCTGACCAGCGCCGCGCAGAGCGTTGGCAGGCGGGCCTGCAACTCCTCGTCCGTCTTGACGCCATAAGGGAAGAAGCCGCTGTCGGCGGCGTAGTCCACGATCCAGTCAGGCGCGGCCTTGCGCAGCTCGTCCGCAATGGTGAGGCCGCCTACTCCGGAATCGAAGACGAGTGCGCGGGTCATTCAGGGATTTTGCGGGGCATCATGGGATTAACCGGCAGGCATGTGGCAGGAGTTTCACAAGCCCCGGACACCAGCAGCAAGAGGGCTTTTCTCATCTGTCGCCTGTCATGCTACGAATCGGGGCTCGAAAGGGACTTTATGGTCGTTCAGCAAGTCGCAGTACAGGCGGGCCTGCGGTACAAGCTCTACGAGGAGATGTACCCGAACGCCCGCCACAAGGCGGGCCTTTCGGCGACCAATACGCTGGTCGTCGTGCTGGTCGTCGCCTCCTTCGTTCTCTTTGCGCTGGAGACGGAGCCTACGATCACCGGCACGTGGGGCCAGGCGATCTCGATCGCCAACCTGGTGGTGCTCGGCCTCTTCGCGCTGGAATACGTGATCCGGCTGTGGGTGGTCGGCGAGCATCCGCACCATATCGGGTTCCGCGGGCGGCTGCGCTATGCCCTCACCCCGTGGGCGCTGGCGGATCTCGCGGCCTTCCTGCCGGAGCTGCTGTGGGTGCTGCTGCCGCATCCGGGCGATAATTCGATGCTGATGTTCCTGCGCGTGCTGCGCCTGGTGAGGCTGATCAAGATCGCGCGGTTCATTCCCGCGTTCGAGGTCATGGGCGCGGCCTTGCGGCGCGCGGGAGGGCAGCTGCTGACGGCGCTGGCGCTCGCCATGGCGCTCGTCTTCGTGGCGGCGGTGATGCTGTACTTCATCGAGGGTGTCGGCGCCGGGCGGCCGGAGTTCGGCTCCATCCCGCGCGCGATCTGGTGGGCGACCGCGACGCTGACCACGGTCGGCTATGGCGACATCTATCCGATCACGGTGTGGGGCAAGTTCGCGGCGGGCATGATCGCGGTCGCCGGCATCGGCGTGGTGGCCCTGCCCACCGGCATCTTCGCCAGCGCCTTCTCGGATGAACTGCGCGAACGCGAGAAGGCCCGCCGCGAGGCGAAGGAGCACGCCAAGGTCGCGAACGACAAGGATGAGCGGGCGGCTTAGGCCCGCTCAGCGCTCGTAGTCCAGGCGCCAGATCTGGATCGCGCCGACGTCCTTTCCGGCCGAGACGACGCCCTTGTAGATGTAGCTGGTAATTCCGAACTTCACCGACCAGTCCACCAGTTCGGTTACGTCGAGCCCCCGCTCGAGCGTGCCGTCAGGATCGTTCGTCAGAATTTCGATCCGCTTCGGATCGGGGCCGGTGGGACTGGCCGCGCCCAGAAACCTGACCAGCTGTTCGAAGCCCGGCTGAATCACGACGCGATCTACCGGCTTGCTCGGCCATTCTCCAGGATGGATCGAGACGGTGTCGACATAGTCGTTGTAACCGGCCTCACGGATCATCTTGCGAAAGCCCAGGACATCGGTCCGCTGTGGTGCAAACCTGTACTTGCGCTGTCCGCTGTCTTCGCCGGATTGCGTCAACGATCCCCCCCGAAAACCTCAGCCCTTCTCGGTCTGCCCACTTACGAGCGGACCATAGAGATCCGTCCTCCGATCCCGGAAGAACCCCCACGCAGCGCGGGCGCGGTCGACTTCGTCCATGTCGACAGTGGCAATCGCGATGCCGTCTTCCTTGCGGTCGAGGTCGGACATGATCTCGCCGGTGTGGTCGGAGATGAAAGAGGTGCCGTAGAACACCTGCCCGCCTTCGTTGCCGACGCGGTTGGCTGCGGCCACGGGCGTCACGTTGGAAACCGCATGGCCCAGCATCGCCTTGCGCCAGCGCGCTGCCGTGTCCAGCGACGTATCATGCGGCTCGGAGCCGATGGCGGTCGGATACAGCAGAACGTCTGCGCCCTGCAGCGCCATCGCGCGTGCGGCCTCGGGGAACCACTGGTCCCAGCAAATGCCGACGCCGATGCGGCCCTTCTTCGTGTCCCAGACACGAAAGCCGGTGTCGCCAGGGCGGAAATAGTATTTCTCCTGGTAGCCCGGGCCATCGGGGATGTGGGATTTGCGGTAGACGCCGAGCAGCGAGCCGTCGGCGTCCACCATCGCCAGCGAGTTGTAATAGGCAGGGCCCGCCTTTTCGAAGATCGAGACGGGGATCACCACGCCCAATTCCTTGGCCAGCTTGGCCATGGCGATGACGGCCGGGCTGGAGCGCCACTCATACGCTCGCGCGAAGTTGCTCTCTTCCTGCGTCTTGCAGAAGTAGTGGCCCTCGAAGAGTTCGGACGGGAGGATGACGTCGGCGCCCTTGCCCGCGGCTTCGCGCACGAGTTCGCTAACGCGCTTGATGTTCTTCGTCGCGTCGTCGGTGAGGGCCGTCTGCAGCACGGCGAGGGTGATCTTGCGGGACATGATCGCTCTCCCTATTCGGCAGGTTGCTGCTGCGTGATGCAGTGGAAGGAGCCGCCGCCGGTGAGGATATGGCGTGACGGCAGCCCGATTACAGCCCTTCCCGGGAAGAGCGGCTTCAGCGCCTCCACGGCGGCGCCGGCAGTCTTCGTGCCGTAGGTGGGCACGACCACAGTGGCGTTGCCGATGAGGAAGTTCATGTGGCTGGCGGGCACGGGCTCGCCGTCCTCGTCCTCCACCAGACCCGGCGATGGAATCCGGATCACCTGCAGCAGGCGGCCGCGGGCGTCGCGCTGGCCCGAGATCGCCATGGCGATGGCGTCCAGCCGTTCGGAGTTGGGATCCTTGTTGTCGGCCGGCGACTGCACCACGACGACGCCCGGCGCCACGAAGCGCGCGATGTTGTCGACATGGCCGTCGGTGTGATCGTTCATCAGGCCCTGCGGGATCCAGATCACCTTCTTCACGCCCAGCGTGTCGCGCAGCAGTGTCTCGTAGAACTCGTGGCTCGTCTCGCCATTGCGATTCGGATTGAGCAGGCATTCCGACGTGGTGAGCACCGTGCCCTCGCCGTCCCAGTCGATCGCCCCGCCCTCCAGCACCTTGTCATGACGAACGAACTCCGCGCCCGAACCCCGCGCGACGAACTCGCCGATCTCGTCGTCATGGTCGAGGACGTATTTCCCGCCCCAGCCGTTGAAGATGAAGAGGTTGCAGCGGTCATTGCTGGAAAAGATCGGCCCCGTGTCGCGCAGCCAGATGTCGCCATAGCGGGCCATGACGATCTCGCACACATCGCCCACGGCTTTTTCCGCCGAAAGCAGCGCCTCAGGCCCGTGAACCAGTAGCCGCACCGAATCGCCGGGTTTTCCGTCCCGAGTCGCCGACAGCGCCCGCACCATCGCGGCGACTTCCGCTTGGGCAGGCTCCAGATTGTCGAGCCACAGATCGCCGTCGGACGGCCACGCCGTCCAGATCGCGCTGTGCGGCGACCATTCCGCAGGTGGATGAAGGTTGGTGTCGCTCACTTTTTTCCTTCACCTCCGAGAGGCTGCTTGCGTGCGTGCCTCTATCATCACGGGCCATCCACGCAAACGCTGGGTACAGTCGCCGACTTATCCACTTCTTACACACAGAAGCCTGCGGCCTGCGACTCCAGCGACCCCGCGCCGCACTCGGCATGACCTTGCACGTTTGCGCGGCAAACGAGTGACTTGGACGGCACACTCCCGAGCGAACGCAACAAAGCGTCATGTAACCGTCGAAGAGGGGGATTATTGAAACCCGAACTTTTGGGCATGGTGCGAAGTGGTAACGCACTGCGCGAAAACGGGCCCCGCAATATGCGGGAAAATCGAGGGGTTTCATCGTTATGTTGAAGAACAAGCTCGCCTTTTGGGCGACTACAGCCTTGGTCGGTAATGCATTTCTTGCCGCCACGGCCTCTGCACAGTCGACAGCCTCCTCCGCGCTCGATGCGGCCGAGGTCGTCGTCGTCACCGGATCGGTCGGACCAGCAGACATTGGCGGCATCACCGAACAGACGGTTGCTAAGAACCGCACGACGGTGACCCAGGATTACATTGAAACCCAAACGGCCGGTCAGACGATCCTGCAGACGCTCAGCATCGTGACGCCGGGCCTCAACTTCACCAACAACGATCCCTACGGCTCCTCGGGCGGCAACATCCGCCTGCACGGCTTCGACGGCAACCGCATCGCCCTCACCTTCGACGGCATGCCGCTCAACGACTCGGGCAACTACGCTACCTTCACCAACCAGCTGGTCGACTCGGAGCTGATCTCCTCCGCGCAGGTCAACACCGGCTCGACCGACGTCGACAGCCCGACGGCGGCCTCGACCGGCGGCACGATCGGCCTCTCCAGCCGCATGCCGGACGACGAGTTCGGCGGATGGGTCCAGGCCTCGCAGGGTGACTTCAACTATCACCGCTTCATGGGCCTCATCGACTCCGGCGAAGTCGGCCCGTGGGGCACGAAGGGCTGGCTCGCGGCCTCCTACCAGGAATACGACAAGTTCAAGGGCGAGGGCGACCTCCACAAGGCCCAGTACAACGGCAAGATCTACCAGCCGATCGGCGAAGGTAACGACTTCATCTCGGTGGCCTTCCACTGGAACGCCAACCGCAACAACGCCTATTTCGGCCCGAACCTGCGCACGCGCACGATCACCGGCGCCACCAACACGCCGGCGCAGTACGTCAGCGATCCGCGCGGCTACGAATTCGACTTCAACACCAACTACACGCCGATCGCCACGACGACCCGCGCTGGCTTTACCGGCGATATCGACCAGGATCCGTCAGCCAACTCGAACTACTGGAAGCTGCGTATCAACCCGTCCGACACGGGCAACATCCGCGTCCAGTCGCGTTTCGATTTCGGCGACAACCTCACGCTGACGATCGACCCCTCGTTCCAGTATGTGATGGCCAACGGCGGCACGCAGAACCTCCTTGTCTGGGAAAGCTGCAACGGCTCAGGCGGCTCGGGCACGACCAACCCGACCTCCTCGCTGGCCGGCAACAACACCTGCCCGGCGCTCACCCGCCAGCTCCTCGGCAATTCGCCCGTGACCACCACCAACGGCCGCGACCTCAACGGCGACGGCGATATCAACGACCTGGTGCGGGTGATGAACCCGTCCAACACCAACACCCGCCGCGTCGGCCTGCTCGGCTCGCTGATCTGGAAATTTGCCGACGACCAGCTGTTCCGCGTCGCCTACACCTATGACCGCGCCAAGCATCGCCAGACCGGCGAGTTCGGCTACATCAACCCAGGCTTCAACTCCTACGCCAGCCCGTTCGGCGGCAAGGACGGCTGGGGCCAGAAGATCCTGACCGCCGATGGTCAGAGCTTCATGCGCAACCGGGACCGTTACTCGGAAGCGATGCTGAACCAGGTTTCGGCCGAATACCGCGGCAAGTTCCTCGACGACAAGCTGACGGTCAGCATCGGCGCCCGCGCTCCCTTCTTCGAGCGCGAGCTCAACCAGTACTGCTACTCGCAGAACGGCTCGACCTTCGTGCGTTGCACCACGGAGACGCCGAACGCCACTCTGTCGAATGGCAACGTCACGTTCGCGGGCGTGTTTGCGGGCAACACCGCGGGCGCCGCGCTCACCGAGTTCGTCGCGCCGTTCCAGCGCACGCTGAAGTTCGACGACCTGCTGCCGAACGTCGGCGTCAGCTACTTCTTCGGCGACAGCCAGGTTTACGGCAACTACACCGAGTCCACCTCGCTGCCGCGAACCGACAACCTCTACCAGCCGGTCCGCGTCGGCACGGCGCCTCAGGACTTCAAGCTCTCCAACGTCGAGCCGGAAACCTCGACGACGTTCGAAGGCGGTTACCGCTACAGCAAGGGCGACATCATCGCCTCGGTGAGCGCCTGGAACACGAACTTCAAGAACCGCATCGTCAACTCGTTCGACCAGGACCTCAACATTTCGATCGACCGCAACGTCGGCTCGGTCCAGCAGTGGGGCGTGGACGGCTCGATCGGCTGGTCGCCGGTAGAGGAGCTCACTCTCTACGGAACCGTCTCGTACAACGACAGCGAAGTGCAGGATAACCTGATCCTGAACGGCAGCGCCACCGGCACGGTCTTCATCAAAGGCAAGAAGATCGTCGAAACGCCGGAATGGGCCTGGTCGTCGCGCCTCGAATTCCGCCCGACGGAATTCCTGACCTTCGGCGGCCAGCTGAAATATGTCGGCGAGCGCTTTGCGACCGACACCAACGACCTGGTGGTTGACGCCTACAACGTCGTCGACCTCGACGCGCGCTGGGACCTCGAACAGTTCGGCTTCAAGGGCTCCTCGGTGTCGGCCAACGTGATCAACCTGTTCGACAAGGACTATATCGGCTCGATCTCGTCGCAGACGAGCTCCACGGTCGGCACGCTCGGCTTCGGCACGCCGTTCGGCAACGTGGGCGCCCCGCGCACCTACACGGTCACACTGCGCTACGGCTTCTAGGACTACCGAACCAGGGGATCGACTTCGGGGCCGCGGCGGAAACGCCGCGGCCCTTCTCTTTCGCCAGCCCCAACTTGGGGCCTCTTCTCATTCAAGGCACCCGGAACTAGGGTCCGGCCCCATGCAGGCCTTGAAGCAACTCTGGAAACGCGATTCGGCCTCGGCCGCGGCCCTCGTGATCGGCCTCCTGGTGATCGTGCGTCTGGTATCGGTGATCGCGACGCCGCTGGAGATCGGGCCGGACGAGAGCCAGTACTGGCGCTGGTCGCGCGTGCTCGACTTTGGCTACTACTCAAAGCCGCCGCTGATGGCCTGGCTGATCGCGATATCGACCGGCGCGTTCGGCAACGCCGAATGGGCGATCCGGTTCTTCTCGCCGATCCTGCATGGCTTCGCGGCGTTCTTCCTGTTCCTTCTCGGCCGGCGGGCGTTCGATGCGCCGACAGGCGCGTGGGCGGCGGCCATCTATGCGATGATGCCCGGCATCTGGCTCTCCTCCACCATCATGTCGACGGATGCCGTGCTGCTGCCGATGTGGGCGGCCTCGCTCTATTTCCTCTGGCGCCTGCGCGAGAGCCCGACTCTGGCCTGGGGCCTCGGCGCTGGCGTGTTCATCGGCCTCGCCGTGCTGGCGAAGTACGCCGCGCTCTACATCCTGGGCGGCGCCGTGCTGGCTGCCTTGTTCGACAAGGAGATGCGCAAGGCCCTGCTCTCTCCGGCGGGCGCGGTGATGATCGTGGCGATGGCTGTGGTGGCTGCGCCCAACCTGATCTGGAATTACCTCCACGGCTTCGAGACGGTGAGGCACACGGCAGACAACGCCAATGTCAGCGCGGCGGGCTTCCATCCGCTCAACATCTTCTCCTTCCTCGCCGACCAGATGGGCGTGTTCGGCCCGATCACCATGCTCGTTCTCCTGGCCGGCTTCGCCCTCATCGCCGGGCGGGATCCGGACAAACGCACGCGGGATATCTGGCTTCTCTGCTTCACCTTGCTGCCGCTGGCGGTGATCCTGGTGCAGGAAATCATGTCGCGCGCGCACGCCAACTGGGCGGCGACCGCTTATCCGGCGGCGAGCGTCCTGCTGGCGTCATGGATGACGCGGGCCTTTACAAAATCCGACAAGTGGAAGGCCGCGCGTGCGATCAAGGCCGGTGTTGTTCTCAACGCCGTGCTGGGCCTGATTTTCGTGGTCGGCTGGACGGCCCCCCAGATCGGCGATGCGGCGGGCGCCACCAACGCCTACAAGCGCGTGCGCGGCTGGGAGGCGACGACGAGGGGACTGGGCGCCCGCGCGAAAGAACTGAACGCCTCCGCCATCATGCTGGACGAACGCGAAGTCTGGCACGGCCTCGACTACTATGGCCGCGACATGGAAATCCCGCCGGTGCGCGCATGGCGCCGCGGCGACACGCCCAAGAGCCATGCTGAGGAGGCCGGCGCGATGCAGCCCGGAGACGATACCCGCGTGCTGGTCGCCAGCATCCATCGCGAGTTCGAGCCGATGATCGCAGCGGACTTCGAGAAGATCGAACCCGTAGGCCACCTGATCGTGCCGCTGGGCCCGGGCAAGGAGCGCGAACTCCACCTCTTCGTCGCCTCGGGCTACCATCCGCAGCCGCGCACGGCGGAATTCGAGAAACGCTTCGAGACCCAGTGAACTGTGCCCAGTGACCGCCTCAGTGGCGGCAGGCGGGCGCGGCGATGGCGTCCCACAACTCGATTTCGGCCTTCCGCTCGAGCCGCGCGCGGCGCCCTTGACCCATGCCGTGATTTTCCTCGAGGGCGAGCAAGCGCCATGCAGCGGCAAGTTCCAGCCAGACCGGCGCATCGGCGCTAAGCGGATCAAGACGCGCGGCGACCGAGAAGTTCTCTGATTTGAGCAGGCATTCCACAGTATTCATAGCAGCCTCCCAATGGGGTGCGTGCTTATGGAAGGCGTATGCCGCGCTGCGCGTTCCCTCCGCCGACCTATCCTGTGCAAATAATCCGGGTCGTGGGGACATTAAGGTTAAGCTGCAGGTTAATGCCCCTGCGGCCTTCGTGGGCGGCCTGTCGGGCTCACGCCGCCGCTGCGTTCCTTCCACGCGCGAGCTGCGCAGCTAGATTGATCCTGAGCGCAAAAGGATATGCAGCATGGATCGATTCAACGGCGGATGCCTGTGTGGCGACATTCGATTTGTAGCATCGGGCCGTCCACACCGCGTCGGCCTCTGTCACTGCCTCGACTGCCGCAAGCATCACGGCGCCCTGTTTTTCGCCGCCGCCATGTTCCCTCAGGATGCAGTGACGATCGAAGGTGAAACACACGACTATGCCGGGCGGAACTTCTGCCCGCGCTGCGGCTCATCCGTTTCCGCACGCAGTGGAGACGAGATCGAAATCCACCTCGGAGCACTCGACGTCCCCGACCAGCTGACGCCAACCTACGAATGCTGGACTGTCCGCCGCGAAGCCTGGCTGCCGCCCCTCCCGCTGGCGAAGCGCTACGATCGCGATCGTAAAGCTGCAGGCCGATCTGAAGAGTAAGGCCTAGTCGTCGAGCACATCCGGCACGGCGCGCATGCCGGGCTTTACGCCTTCCTGTCCCTCGGCGACGATCAGCGCCTCGCGCGGCAGGCCGCCGACCCACGTGCCATCCGGGCCTTCATCGACAATGTCCGCCAGCGAGAAACTCACCACACCGCCGACATCGAGATAGCGCACGCCGATGCGGCCCTGGGCATCCAGCGTCAGTAGCGCCGGGTTCACCTTGTGAGCATCCCCTTTGCCCACCTGCACGCGGATATCGGCGACGCGGCCGACGGGGATGGAATTGTTCGGGTTGGCGATCTCGATCTCGACGCGGAACATCCGGCTCGCCGCATCCGCCGTCTTGGAAACATAGCGGACATGGCCGGTGGCCTCCGCGCCATCTGCCAGCCGCAGCCGCGCATTGGCGTCCGGCTTGATCTGAAGCACAATACGCTCGGGCGCATCCGCGATGACGGTGATGGGGTCAAGCTGCACCAGCGTGCCGCACGAGCCGCCAAGGCCGAGGAATTCGCCGACCCCTGCCATGCGCTTTTCGAACACGCCCTTGAAAGGCGCCCGCATCTGCGTCTTGTTGAGCTCGGAGCGGGCAATCTCGAGGCTTGCCTGCGCCTGCTCCACCGCTGACTTCGCCTGGTCGACGCGCACCTGCGAGGCCCAGCCCTTCTCGAAATTCTCTTCGGTCTGCTTCACCGTCTGCTGCTTCTGCGCGAAGTCGGCCTCGGCCTCGCGCACGCGAGCGTTGCGGCCCTGCACGTCGAGCGCGCAGAGAAGCGCGCCCTTGTCGACGACCTTGCCTTCCTCCGCCGGCGCCTGGGTGATCGTACCCGAGGATTCCGCCTTGATCGGAATGGCGCGCGCAGCCTCGGTGCGGCCCGACATGGTGACGAACAGCGGCCGCACTTCCGCAACCGAGCGGCGCACGACCACGCGCATCCCGTCGCGCACCTGGGTTGCGCCTGACATGGGTTTGTCGAGCGTCGGCACGGTCTCGGCGCGCACCGTCGCGATCTGATCGCCGGACGGCATCAGGGCGCGGATGCCGATGACGGCGCCGACCAGGGCGATGGCGCCCAGAAGGATCGTGACGAAGCGGGGCAACCGCATCCTCCGTATTGCGCCCGCCGGATAAGGGCGTTCGCGTTAACAGGACCAGCATACGGCCCAAGGTTAGCCAAAGGTATCAAAATGGCGTGCCAAAGACCTGACGGGGCGGGAATATGACGCGGGTTTAAAATAGCCTCAGACGGGCCGAATCGCCCCCGAACCGGCTGCTAAAGGCTCGATTTAGTTGCATTTGCGGGCTCTGCCCCTTAGGTCCGTCCGGCGCTGACGGGCCCTCCGGACGTGGTTGGGCGATCTGGCGCTGGACGCCTTCTTCGATGACCGAAGCTGCCGACAAGCCTCAGGAAAAGCCTGCCCGGTCGCCCAACGCGCCGACCGAGGAGACCGTTCTGTCGGTGAAACACTATACCGACCGGATGTTCGCCTTCCGCATCACGCGGCCCTCCGCCTTCCGCTTCCGCTCCGGCGAGTTCGTGATGATCGGCCTCGAAGGCGCCAACGGCAAACCGCTGCTGCGCGCCTACTCCATCGCCAGCCCAAGCTGGGATGAGGAGCTGGAATTCTTCTCCATCAAGGTGGCCGACGGCCCGCTGACGTCCCGGCTCCAGGCGATCAAGCCCGGCGACAAGGTCCTGCTCGGCCGCAAATCGACGGGTACGCTAGTCCACGACGCCCTCACCCCCGGCAAGCGGCTCTATTGCTTCTCCACCGGCACCGGCATCGCCCCCTTCGCCTCCGTGATCCGCGATCCGGAAACCTATGAGCGCTTCGAGCAGGTGATCCTCACCCACACCTGCCGCGAAGTCGGCGAACTGAAATACGGCCTCGATCTGGTCGAGAGCCTGCGCGACGATCCGCTGGTCGGCGAGCATTTCGGCCGCCTGGTCCACTACACCACCGTCACGCGCGAGCCGTGGCCGAACCAGGAGCGCATCACGACCTGCATCGAGACGGGCGCTCTCTTTGCCGATCTCGAAGTGCCGCCCTTCGATCCCGCTGTCGACCGCGTGATGATCTGCGGCTCGATGGACATGATCAACGACACCAAGGCGCTGTGCGAGAAGGCGGGCCTCAAGGAAGGCTCCAACGCAACGCCGGCGGAGTTCGTCATCGAGAAGGCGTTCGTGGGCTAGCTTGGGGGCTAGTCCTTGTCCTGGCCGCCATCGTTGGACGCAGACCCGGGATATGGACGGGTGTTGGCGAACATCCGCGGGTCCATCGTGCTGGGTTGGCCCTTCGTGATCTGCTTCTTGCCCTTGGCGTCTTTCTGCAGGCTGAAGCCGTCATAGAGCTGGCCGTCGGCGGTCCAGGCCTCGTAGACGAGCTTCAGCCCGTCGATCTTGATCACCTGGAAGAACTGCGTGTTCTCGGCCTTGCGGTCGAGCTTGACGCCGTCCGTCTCGTAGTTGGCCCAGTTGTGCTCGTCCCACTCATACTGCTTGCCGCCGCTCACCGAGTTCACGAACATCGTCTCGACCGTCTTGTCCTTGCCAGATTTGAACCGCTCCGGCGTCTGCGGCATCGTCCCGCGCGCATAGGTATGGTCATGCCCCTGCAGCACCAGGTCCACGCTGTACTTCTTCAGCACAGGAAGGATCGCCTCGCGCTGGCGCGGGTTGTCGCGGTCATTGGCGGAGGAAAAGATCGGATGGTGGAACGTCGCCACGCGCCAGCGCGCGGTCGAGGCCTTGAGCTTCTTGTCCAGCCAGTCGGCCTGCACGGCGAGATCGCGCGCATTGGTGTCGAGCACGAAGACTTCGAGGTCGTTGCTGTAGCGGACGGAGTAGACCGTCTCCTTCAGGTTGGCCGGCAGCGTATCATCCACCGGCAGCGTGAACTGCGGGCGCCAGAGGATCGACAGCATGCTTTCCGCCGTCGCCGGATCGGCCCCGACGCGGGCGTATTCGTGGTTGCCGGCGACAGGCACCGCCGGGATCATGCCGTGGATGAAGCCCACCGCCTCGAACCACTGCGCCCATTCGAAATCGCGCGAGCCCACATTCACAAGATCGCCGGCATGGATGATGAAGCGCGCATCCGGCGCCTTCATGAACGCCCCGCGGATGGTGCGCGCCCAGTGCGAGAGGATCCCGTTCTGTGCGTCCCCGACATAGAGGAAGGTGACCGGCCCGGAGAGCGGCGCTGTGCGCACCTGGAACCATTCGCTCCATTTGCCCTCTGCCCCCTCCACCCGGTAGGCGTAGAGCGTATCGGGCTCGAGCCCCGTGAACACGACGGAGTGATAGTTCACCTTGGGCAGGCCGTCATTTTCGGCAACCTTCAGCACCGCCTTGGCGCCGGGAACCTCCGCCAGATCCAGCGCCTCGGTCTTTGCCGTCATGCTCTTGGCCCCCACGTCGAAGCGCGCATCCGGCGTTGCCTTGGCGATCTCGGCCTTGGCGGTTGCGACAGTGGCGTCGGTGCGCCAGCTCACGGCGATGGTGCGGGCGGGATCGTCCGCGAAGGTGACAATGATCCGGTCCGGCCAGGCCGAGGCCTGCTGCCAGGGCGGAAGGCCCGGATCGGGCCCGTCATGCGCCAGGGCGGGCCCGGCCATCAGAATGGCGGCCAACGCCCAGACAAGACCCCTGAAAAGGCTTCGCATCACGTCCACTCCCGTCGAATTACCGCGGCGTATCAGCGGCCTGCGACACCCTTGTGTACGCTCTCCGTCAGAAGGCCCCCGCGGGCCGTAAATCACGGGCGGCTCACAGAAATTCCTGTGACGGGCGGTCTTTGCCTTGGCGCTTCATCTTCCCGCCAAATTGGGCCAGAACACCCGTTCAAGAAGCATCGCCTGCCAAGAAGCCTTTATAACTGAGGTTCCCCATGTCCGAGGATCGCGTCTATCCCGTCCCGCCGGAATTCGCCGCCAAGGCGCGGGTGAACGCTGAAACCTATGCCTCGATGTACAAGGCCTCGACCGAGAACCCGGAAACCTTCTGGCGTGAGCACGGCAAGCGGCTGCAATGGATGCGGCCCTATTCGAAGGTCAAGAACGTCAACTGGGACATTTCCAAAACCGGAAAGCCCGAAGACCTGTTCGTCAAATGGTTCGAGGACGGAACGCTCAACGTCTCGGCCAACTGCATTGACCGCCACCTGCCCGCCAAGGCGGACACCACGGCCATCCTGTTCGAAGGCGATGATCCGAGCGTCTCGAAGCGCATCACCTATGCCGAGCTCTATTCGGAAGTCTGCCGCTTCGCCAACGTGCTGAAGGGCCAAGGCGTCACAAAGGGCGACCGCGTCACCATCTACATGCCGATGATCCCGGAAGCGGCCTACGCCATGCTCGCCTGCGCCCGCATCGGCGCGATCCACTCCGTGATCTTCGGCGGCTTCTCTCCGGATTCCGTCGCCGGCCGGATCGAGGATTGCCAGTCCAACTGCGTGATCACCGCCGATGAAGGCGTGCGCGGCGGCAAGCCGATCCCGCTGAAGGCCAATGTCGACGCTGCGCTTAACAAGCTTGGGGCCAAGTCGACGGTGAAATCGGTCATCGTGGTGAAACGCACCGGCGGCAGGATCGACATGAGCGCAGGCCGCGACCACTGGTACGAAGCCCTCGCCAGGACCGTCTCCGACGATTGCGAGGCCGAGGAGATGAACGCGGAAGATCCGCTGTTCATCCTTTACACGTCAGGTTCGACCGGAAAGCCGAAAGGCGTCCTCCACACCACCGGCGGCTATCTCGTCTGGGCGTCGATGACGCATGAGATCGTGTTCGACTATCGCGACGGCGAAGTCTTCTGGTGCACCGCCGATGTTGGCTGGGTCACCGGCCACTCCTACGTCGTCTACGGTCCCCTTGCGAACGGCGCCACCAGCCTGATGTTCGAAGGCATCCCCACCTGGCCGGACGCCTCACGCTTCTGGAAGACGATCGACAAGCACAAGGTCAACATCTTCTACACCGCCCCGACCGCCCTGCGCGCTCTCATGGGCGCGGGCGATCAGTTCGTCACGGGCACCTCGCGAAAATCCCTGCGCCTGATGGGCTCGGTCGGCGAGCCGATCAACCCGGAAGCGTGGGAATGGTATTACCGCACCGTCGGCGAACAGCGCTGCCCCATTGTTGACACATGGTGGCAAACCGAAACCGGCGCCACGCTGATGACGCCCCTGCCCGGCGCTCACGCCCTGAAACCCGGCTCGGCCGCCAAACCGTTCTTCTCGATTCTGCCGCAGCTGGTGGACGACAAGGGCACGGTTCTCGAAGGCGCCACCGCCGGCAATCTCTGCATCCTCGACTCATGGCCCGGCCAGATGCGCACCGTCTATGGCGACCATGCGCGCTTCGTGGACACATATTTCAGAACCTATCCCGGCAAGTACTTCACCGGAGACGGATGCCGTCGGGACGCAGACGGATACTACTGGATCACCGGCCGGGTGGACGATGTGATCAACGTGTCGGGCCACCGGCTCGGCACGGCGGAAGTGGAGAGTGCACTCGTGTCCCACCCCAAGGTGGCCGAGTCAGCCGTGGTGGGCTATCCGCATCCGATCAAGGGACAGGGCATCTACGCCTACGTCTCTCTCATGGCGGGGGAGGCGCCGACGGACGATCTGAAGAAGGAACTGGTCAACCACGTCCGCAAGGAGATCGGCCCGATCGCCTCGCCGGACCTGATCCAGTTTGCTCCGGGTCTTCCCAAGACGCGCTCGGGCAAGATCATGCGGCGCATCCTGCGCAAGATTGCTGAAAACGACTTTGCCAACCTAGGGGACACGTCAACGCTCGCCGATCCTGCCGTCGTGCAGGATCTGGTGAACAACCGCGCAAACAAGTGACCCGTTGGGGGGAGCCGTGACACGCGAACGTGGGCAACTGGAAGACTGGCTCGACCAGCGCGGCTTCGGATTCATCCGGCGCCCGCACGGCGCGGGCAAGCTCTATGTCCACATGAAGTCGATCGGCAAGAGCATCGAGCGGCCCAAGGCCGGCGACTGGCTCGAATACACCGTCCAGCCCGGAAAGGACGGCCGGCCCGTCGCGGTCGATGTGGAGTTCATCCATGCGCCAGCGCCCCCGCCTCCTCCGCCGCTGATCGAGAAGCATTCGAACGCGCCGTACACGGTCGGCGGCATCGCCACGCGCGTCTTCGGCGCCGCGGTGATCCTCGGCCTCCTGTCGGCCAACATCTTTGCCAACCGCCTGCCGGTGTGGGTCGCCGTGCTCTATCTCATCGCCGGCGTCGGCTCCTTCCTGCTCTACGGCATGGACAAGCAGGCCTCGCGCGAAGGCGGCTGGCGCAAACCGGAAATCCGCCTGCACCTGATGGACCTCACCTTCGGGATCGTCGGCGGCCTCTTCGCCCAGCACGTCTTCCGCCACAAGACGCGCAAGCAGGACTTCATTACCGTGACCGCCCTGATCACGGCGCTTCACGTGCTGCTGCTGGGTTTGATCCTTTTCGGCGTCTACGCCCCCGGATCGGTCGGCGAGTTCTTCCGGCAGATGAGCGTGCCGGGCTGACGAGGCCTTCCGCATGACGCCTTTCAACATTGCGATGCTCTTCGCCGCTGGCGTCGCCACCGGCATGGTCAATGCCGTGGCCGGTGGCGGCACCTTCCTGTCTTTCGGAGCACTGACCCTGTCGGGCGTGCCGCCTGTTGTCGCCAATGCGACTTCCTCGATCACCCAGTTCCCCGGCTACGTCACCTCGACCCTCGCCTACTGGAGCGACATCAGGACGTTCTGGCGCGGGGCCATCGTGCTTGCCGCGGTCTCGGCGCTTGGCTCGTTGGGCGGAGCGCTGTTGCTGCTCTCGCTGGATAACCCCCAATTCCGCGCCCTGGTGCCCTGGCTGCTGCTCGCCGCAACGGCGCTATTTGCGGCCGGCCCGTGGCTCAAGCCCAAGCCGAAGCCAGGGCAGGAGGCCGCGGTCGGCACAGTGTTCGGCGCCGTCATGCAGTTCATCACCGCGGTTTATGGCGGCTTCTTTGGCGCGGGCATGGGCGTGATGATGCTGGCTTCTCTTGGGCTCTCACAACCTGGCGACTACCATCGCCTCAATGCGCTGAAGAACATGCTGGCCATCGTGATCGCGGCCGTTGCGATCGTGGTGTTCGTCTGGGGCGGCGTGGTGGCCTGGCCGCAGGCGATCGTCATGATCCCGGCCGTCGCGCTGGGTGGCTGGATGGGCGTGTGGGTCGCGCGGCGCCTGCCGCAAAACGTGGTGCGCGGTTTCGTGATCGCGGTGGGGGTGCTGCTGGCCGTCTACTACTTCGTCACGCCGCCTCGGACTTCCTAAGCAGCGCAACCAGACAGCCTAATCAGGCCGCCCAATCAGACAGCAATATCCAGATCGTCGAGATTGAAGTCGTCGTCGCTGTGGTCGTCGGCGGCGGAGGCGCCGGGCCGGGCGTGGCGGGCGATCGCCTCGAACAGCGTCTCGCGCACGATCGGCTTGGCGACGTGGTCGTCGGCGCCGGCTTCCTTGGCTTCGTGCACGTGCTCGTCCGTGGCGTTGGCGGAAACGGCGAGGATAGGCGTGCGCGGGCGGCCGTTGGTGATTTCCCATTCGCGGATGGCGCGCGTGGCGGCGAGGCCGCCCATGATCGGCATCTGCAGGTCCATCAGCACGAGGTCGTAACGGCCGGTCGAGAACTTCTCGACTGCTTCCTTGCCGTTCTCGGCGAAGGTGATGGTCAATCCGCTAGATGCGAGCAGCAGCTCCACCACGCGGCGGTTCATCGGATTGTCTTCGGCGACCAGCAGTTTGAGGTTGTTGATCTGCGTCTCGGCGTCGAAATCCTCGACCGCCACGGCGGTGATCGCGCCCAGCGCCGCAATGCGATCCCGCGCGAGAGGCACACGCACTTCGAAGGTCGAGCCCTCGCCTTCCTTGGACGTCGCCTTTACCCCGCCGCTCATCAGTTCGACAAGGCGCTTCACGATGGACAAGCCCAGTCCCAGCCCGCCGAACTTGCGCGAGGACGACGAGATATCCGCCTGCTCGAACCGCTCGAAAATCCGCTCGGCCACTTCCTGCGAGAAGCCGACGCCTGTGTCGGAGACGGAGAGCACCAGAGTGGCCTTGCCGCCTTCTGCATCCTCGATCATGGCCGAGACGCTGATGCTGCCTTCCTCGGTGAACTTGACGGCGTTGTTGAGCAGGTTGCCCAAAACCTGCCCAATCCGCACCGGATCGCCGCGGTAGACGCCATCGCAGGTCGCCGAGATGAACATCTCGAAACGTAACCCCTTCGCCTCGGCGCGCGTACGCGCAGCCTCGCAGGTCGAACGGATCGGTTCTTCGAGTTCAAACGGCCGGACATCGAACTGGATCTCGTCGCCCTCAAGGCGCGAGAATTCGACAAGGTCATCCATCACGCGCAGCAGCGTGCGGCCCGACGTCCCGATGAGGCGCACCATCTCCGACTGGCGCTCATCCAGCTGCGTGCGGGCAAGCACTTCGGAAACGGCCAGCACGCCATTGAGCGGCGTGCGGATCTCGTGGCTCATGTTGGAGAGGAAGTCCGACTTGGCGGCGGCCGCGACCAGCGCGCGCTGCTCGGCCTCCATCGTCTTCAGTTCCATCAGCTTGCGCTGGGTGACGTCCTGGATCACGGCAAACGCGCGCGCGGGCGAGCCCTTCACCGTCTTGAGGATGCGGATCGAGGCGCAGTGCCAGATCTCGCGCCCGTCGGCGAGCTGCACGCGGTATTCGATCGTATAGGCCGGGCCGCCGGCAAGGTGCGAGCGCCACTTGTTGGCCAGCATCTCCCGGTCGCCGGGGTGGACGTGCGTATCCGAACCGGTGAGCGAATCGAATGTCGGCTTGTGCGGGAAGAAATGCTTCCAGTCGCCTTCGAGGAAGATCTGCCGCAGTTCGAAATCGATTTCCCAGATCATCAGCTGGGTTATGTTCATGCCGAAGGCCATCCGCTCTTTCGAGCTTTCGACCTCGTGCTGGGCGTTGACGATCGCCGTCACGGCCTCGTGCATGATCACCACGCCGCCGATCTCGCCATCGCCATAGCGCCACGGCGCGCAGACCCATTTCAGATAGCCGGGCTTGCCGTCGTGATCTTCGAACGCGTCGCGGTCATTGCGCAGCGTGTCGCCGCGAAGAACCTGGCGGTGAACCGAGCGCCACTTCTCCGGCATCCACGGCATGATGTCGTAGATGGTGCGACCAAGCAGCTGGTCCTCGGGAATATTGCGTTCCTCGATCCAGCCTTTCGAGGCCATGAGGAGGCGCATTTCCTTGTCGTACATCGCGATCGGCATAGGCGCCGCCTGCACGAAGCGCCGCACGGTGGAATCGGCGTTCATCGCCGCTTGCAACGCGGCATGGCTTTCCGTCTTGTCGACGACGACGCCGTGCATCGCCTCAACCTGCCCACGCGCATCGATAGACGGGGCGCCCGCGACCTGAAGCATGCGCGTCGTGCCGTCAGGGCGGCGAATGCGGATCGTCTGCTTGATCGGACGGCGCTTCTCGAACGCCTCGCGCGCAGCGGCTGTAGCGGCGGCCCGCTCGGCCGGATCGATCATCTCGACAAAATCGGTCATCACCAGCGGCGGCGCCGCAGGATCCAGCCCCAGAATGCGCGAGGCGCCGGCCGAGCATTGCAGCTTGAAGTCGCGCCCGGCGCGCCAGTGGCCGATATCGCCCACCTGCTCCACCGCATCGCGCGCGGTCGCCGTCTCCAGCCGCTCGCGCTCAAGCGTATCCTGCCGCGTCACATCGCGGCCGACGAATGAGATAAGCCCCTGCGGCCCGAGCCAGGAAAGCTCCGCATCGATCAGGCGGATGTCGTGGCCGATCTTGAAGCGCATCTGCATCGAGCGCAGCGGCGAGCCATCGTTGAGATTGCGCAGCGCATCGCGCACGACCTCGCGGCGGTCCTGGTCGATATAGTTGATGATCGAGGCGTCATGCGCCCCGCCCGCGGGGCCCGTCAGGCGGCGATAGGCGATGTTGGCGCGAACGACGCGGCCATCCTGGTCGATCAGCGCGAACGCTTCGGTGACCGAGTTGAGGAAATGCTCCAGCGCCTGATTGAAGCTCTGCTCGATCACCTCGGGAGGCGATGCAGAACCCATGGGAAGAGGAGCGGACGTCATGCACTGGCGCCGATGAAAGATGACACTCCGGCCATCTCACGTGAGAACGGTTAATAAAGCCCTT
>DASYKO010000192.1:0-3357 GCA_035995285.1 Hyphomonadaceae bacterium
ACCACCGCCGGCTCCCTCGCCCTCAAGGACAACATGACCGGCCGCGACGCGCCCATGTCTGCCAACCTGCGCAAGGCCGGCGCGATCCTGCTCGGCAAGACCAACCTCTCAGAATGGGCCAATTTCCGCTCCACCCGCTCGATCAGCGGCTGGAGCGCCGTGGGCGGCCTCGTGAAGAACCCCTACGCACTCGACCGCAACGCCTGCGGCTCCAGCGCCGGCACCGGCGCAGGCATCGCGGCAAGCCTTGCGGCGGCCGGCATCGGCACCGAAACCTCCGGCTCCATCGTCTGCCCGTCCAACGTCAACGGCCTCGTCGGCTTCAAGCCCACCGTCGGCCTCGTCTCGCGCACGCACGTGGTGCCGATCTCCCACACGCAGGACACGCCCGGCCCGATGGCGCGCAGCGTGATGGATGCCGCTCTCGTCATCACCGCCATCGCCGGCAGCGACGGCGATGATCTCGCCACGGCGGAAGCCGACCACCGCAAGCTCAACTACGCCGACATGCTCAACGTGAACGCGCTCCAGGGCAAACGCCTCGGCATCCTCAAGATCGGCCTCGGCGGCACCATCGAAACCGATGAACTCTTCGAACAAGCGCAGAGGGACCTCACCGCAGCCGGCGCCACCCTCGTCGAAGTCAAACTCCCCGATGGCCTCGCCCAAGGCGGCGGCCCCGGCGCCATCTCCATCACCCAGGTCGAATTCAAAGCCGACGTCGCGAAGTACCTCTCCCAGGCCGCCCCAACCGTGAAATCCAAGACGCTCTCCGATCTAATCGCCTTCAACACCGCCAACGCGGATAAAGAGCTTCCCCTCTTCGGCCAGCAGATCTTCGAGACCTCTGACAAGCAGCCCGGCCTCGATGACGCCGCCTATCTCGCCCAGCTCGCAAAGGGCAAGCAGAGCGCTGGCCCGGACGGCATCGACAAGATGCTCAAGGCCGACAACCTCAACGCCATCGTCTTCATCACCGCCGCCCCCGCCTGGCCCAGCGACCCCGCCGGCGCCAGCCGCGGCGCGGCTGTCAACAGCGCCACCGGCATCGCCGCCGCAGCAGGCTATCCCCACCTCACCGTCCCCATGGGCCTCGCCCGCGGCTTACCCGTAGGCCTCAGCTTCATCGGCACAGCCTGGAGCGATGGAGACCTCCTCGCCCTCGGCTACGCCTACGAACAGGCCACCCACCGCCGCAAACCGCCCACCTACCTCAAATCCCTCAACGACGCGCCCGAGACAGCCAAGGCCTACGCCCCCGCGCAGTAAGCCTCGCAGCCCTCCCATTGCCGCCCGTGCCATCGCTGGGCTAACCTTGAGTCCAAGAGGGGCGTGGGATGTCAAAGATCTTCATCAGCTATCGGCGCGAGGATAGTCAGTGGCCTGCGCGCACACTGCGCGATGCGCTGGCCCGGTATGTCGCCAATCCCGACACCGACATCTTCATGGACATCGACAACATCCCGCTGGGCGTCAACTTCGCCAGCCACATCGACCAGCAGGTCGCAAAGTGCGATCTCGTGCTGGCGCTGATCGGTCCAAAATGGTCAGGCGCCACGGATGCACAAGGCAAGCGCCGCCTCGACGACCCGTCGGATTTCGTACGCCTCGAAATCGCCCACGCCCTGAAACGCGGCATCCCCGTCGTGCCCGTCCTCCTCGACGACGCGCGCATGCCCACGCCCGGCGAACTGCCCGACGACCTGCGCGATCTCGCCATGCGCAACGCCACGCAGGTGCGCCACGCCACCTTCAACGCCGACGCCCAGCGCCTGATCTCCGGCCTCAACCTCACCGCGACGCCAGCTCCCAGGACAGCCGCACCCAGGGCCCGACAAACCCAGACAAAATCCGGCGCCGGCGGGATCGTCGCCGTGGCCGTCCTGGTAGTGCTGCTGGGCGGCGGCATCGGCGGATACTTCGCCATGGGCGATCCGCTCCACCTGCTCAACAAGGCGCCGGTCACAGCGGAGCTCTCCGCAGAGCCGGCCGCATCGACCTTGCCCACCGGACCCGGGCCAAACGTCGCCCAGATCGGCCCGCCCCCGGCCAGTCCCGTGCAGAGCAATCCTGCAGCCGGGCCACCGCCCATCGATCCCTCGCAGATGATCCCGCCCTCGCCGGCAAAAGGAATGCCCGCGCCCGTCTCCACGACAACAGTGACGCCACCCGCCGTCACTGCTCCGGCGGCGCCCGCCGTCAACGGCCAGAACGTCAAGCTCGTCCGCTTCAACGGAGCCAAGGCGCGCCTCGCCCAGACCGGCGATAAGCAGTGGACGGAATACGGATCGGACAATGGCTTCGAAATGGGCCGCTTCACCGAAACCATGCGCGACGACTGGTCGGTCTACCTGACGGACGGCGCCGGCAAGAAGATGCAGATCGACATCTACCGCAAGATGATCGGCCTCTCGATCGGCGACGCAAAAATGGCCGACTGGCAGAAGATCGACGAAGCCTCCGCCACGCTCAACTGAAGCGATAATCCGGCCCGGGGCGCCCGCCCCACCATGCCTAACGGCTGGAAACGCCGCCAACCTCCGGTCCCGGGCCATTTTCCACGCCCACAAACCCGTCGCAGAATCGGGTTATCGCCCTCGTGACACGCTGCGGGATTGACTTGGAACCTGCTAAGCCTATTGCTCGCGCCAGTTCCCCCGTATGGCGCACGTAACCCGTTCCGCTCGCGGCCCGGCCTCCCAAGGCCAACACCCGTGAGCACTTGAAGACACCCTGATGACGTTTGACGAGCTGAGCCTCGACCCTCGAATTCTGGCCGCGGTGAAGGCGGCTGGATACACGACGCCAACCCCCATCCAGGAACAGGGCATCCCCGCCGTTCTCGGCGGCAGGGACATCACCGGCATCGCGCAGACCGGCACGGGCAAGACCGCCGCCTTCGTCCTTCCGATGATCCACAAGCTGGGCCAGGGCCGCGCCAAGGCGCGCATGCCGCGCTCGCTTATCCTCGAGCCTACGCGTGAACTGGCAGCCCAGGTGGCCGAACAGTTCGAGAAATACGGCGCGGGCTACAAGCTCAACATGGCCCTCCTGATCGGCGGCGTCTCCTTCGGCGACCAGGAAAAGAAACTCAACGCCGGCGCCGATGTTCTGATCGCCACGCCCGGCCGCCTGATGGACCACTTTGGCCGCGGCGGCCTCCTGATGACCGGCGTTCAGATGCTGGTGATCGATGAAGCCGACCGAATGCTCGACATGGGCTTCATCCCCGACATCGAGAAGATCTGCAGCCTCCTGCCCAAGACGCGCCAGACGCTGCTGTTCTCCGCCACCATGCCGCCGGAGATCACCCGGCTGGCCAAGCAGTTCCAGAACGACCCCTTCCGGATCGAGGTC
>DASYKO010000193.1:0-7171 GCA_035995285.1 Hyphomonadaceae bacterium
GTCGGTCCCCGAAAGCTGGCAGAACTTCTTCAAGGGCATCGCAGATTCAGCCGAGAGCGCCACCAAGGCCGCCCGCGGTCCCGAATGGCGCGAGCCCGGCCCGCTGCGCACGCAGAACGGCGAACTCGTCTCCGCCATGGACGGCAACTGGTCGACCGAGGCCGCCAAGCCCGCCAAGAAATCCCCGCAGGTCGGTCCGGCGCTCTCTCCGCAGGAATTGGCCCAGCAGGTCCAGGATTCCATCCGCGCGCTGATGATGATCCGCGCCTACCGGATCCGCGGCCACCTCGCCGCCCACCTCGATCCGCTCAACCTCCTCAAGCGCGAGGAGCAGCCCGAGCTCGATCCCAAGACCTATGGCTTCCAGGCCAAGGACATGGACCGCAAGATCTACATCGACAACGTGATGGGTCTTGAATACGCGACCCCGCGCCAGATGATCGACATCCTGAAGCGCACCTATTGCGGCAACTTCGCCGTCGAGTTCATGCACATCTCGGATCCGGAGGAGAAATCCTGGATCCAGCAGCGCATTGAAGGAAAGGACAAGGAAATCGCGTTCACGCCCCAGGGCAAGCGCGCCATCCTTAAAAAGCTGGTCGAGGCCGAAGCCTTCGAGCGCTTCCTGCACAAGCGCTATCCCGGCACCAAGCGTTTCGGTCTCGATGGCGGCGAGGCCTGCGTGCCCGCGCTCGAACAGATCATCAAGCGCGGCGGCGCGCTCGGCATCGACGAGATCATCGTCGGCATGCCCCACCGCGGCCGCCTCAACGTGCTCGCCGCCGTGATGGGCAAGCCCTACCACAAGATCTTCTTCGAATTCGGCGGAGGCAACACGCAAGGCGACGCCTACGGCTCGGGCGACGTGAAGTATCACCTCGGCGCCTCGTCCGACCGCGAGTTCGACGGACACAAGGTCCACCTGTCCCTGACGGCGAACCCCAGCCACCTCGAAATCGTCAACCCGGTGGTCCTCGGCAAAGCTCGCGCCAAGCAGTTCTTCGACGAGGTCGAGGCCGGCGCCACCCGCGCCACCGATCCAAAAGTCCGCGATGCGCGCCGCACCAAGGTGCTGCCGCTTCTCCTCCATGGCGACGCAGCCTTCGCAGGGCAGGGCGTCGTCGCCGAGTGCTTCGCGCTCTCCGGCCTTGCCGGCTACCGCACCGGCGGCGCCATCCACTTCATCGTCAACAACCAGATCGGCTTCACCACGGCGCCGAGCTTCTCGCGCTCGTCTCCCTATCCGTCGGATGTCGCCCTGATGGTCCAGGCGCCGATCTTCCACGTCAACGGCGATGATCCGGAAGCCACCGTCCACGCCGCGAAAGTCGCGACCGAATACCGCCAGAAATTCGGCAAGGACGTGGTCATCGACATGTTCTGCTATCGCCGCTTCGGCCACAACGAGGGCGACGATCCGACGATGACGCAGCCGATCATGTACGCGAAGATCCGCGACCAGCTGTCGACGCGCGAACTCTATTCCCGCCGCCTGATCGAGGAAGGCGTCCTCACCGAACAGGCGCTCGAGAACATGATCGCGGAGATGGACGCCCATCTCAACGACGAATTCGAGAAGTCCAAGACCTTCAAGCCCGGCGCCGCCGACTGGCTCGATGGCAAATGGGCCGGCCTCGGCCTGCCCAAGGACGATGAAGGCCGCGGCAAGACCGGCGTCTCCGCCGCCAAGCTCAAGGAAGTCGGCAAGCGCATCACCGATGTTCCGCCCGGCTTCAACATCCACAAGACCGTCGCCCGCACGATCGACGCGCGCCGCAAGGCAGCGGAAACCGGCGAGGGCCTCGACTGGGGCATGGCCGAGCACATGGCCTTCGCGACGTTGCTGGACGAAGGCTTCCCCGTGCGCCTCTCCGGCCAGGACTCGTGCCGCGGCACCTTCACCCAGCGCCACTCGCACCTCGTCGATCAGGTGACCGAAGAGCGCTACACCCCGCTCAACCACGTCTCGGACAAGCAGGCCAATTACGAAGTCATCGACAGTCTGCTCTCGGAAGAAGCGGTCCTCGGCTACGAGTACGGCTACGCCCTGACGGCGCCGAACACGCTCACCCTCTGGGAAGCGCAGTTCGGCGACTTCGCCAACGGCGCCCAGGTGCTGTTCGACCAGTTCATCTCATCCGGCGAGCGCAAATGGCTCCGCATGTGTGGCCTCGTCTGCCTCCTGCCGCACGGCTATGAGGGGCAGGGACCGGAACACTCCTCCGCCCGCCTCGAGCGCTTCCTGCAGATGTGCGCGCAGGACAATATGCAGGTGGTCAACTGCACGACGCCGGCGAACTATTTCCACGCCCTGCGCCGCCAGATCCACCGCGACTACCGCAAGCCGCTCATCGTGATGACCCCCAAGTCGCTGCTGCGCCACAAGCGCGCCGTGTCCTTCTACAAGGACATGCTGCCCAACACCTCCTTCCACCGCATCCTGCACGACGGCGCGGAAGTGCCAGAGTGCAAGGCCGAGGTCACGCTGAAGGCGGACAAGGACATCCGCCGTGTCGTGATGTGCTCGGGCAAGGTCTATTTCGACCTCTTCGAGGAGCGCGAGAAACGCAAGATCGACGACGTCTACCTCATGCGTGTCGAGCAGCTCTATCCGTTCCCGGTCGCGTCCCTGATGAAGGAACTCGCCCGCTTCCCGCAGGCCGACATGGTCTGGTGCCAGGAAGAACCCAAGAACATGGGCGCATGGGATTTCGCCGACTGGAACATCGAGCGCACGCTCGAAAAGCTGGACGTGAAAAACAAGCGCGCCCGCTATGTCGGCCGCCCGGCCTCCGCCTCCACGGCCGCCGGCACCATGGCGCTCCATACCAAGGAACTCGCCGGGTTCCTGGAGCAGGCGTTCGAGAAGTAATCCGGGAGCGCCGGGCGCCTGCCCGGCAGCGCGACGCGTAGCGGCGCGATTTGAAACGGCATGACTAATGTTCGCTGCTGCGCAGCGACTGCCGGGCAGCGCCCGGCGGTCCCAGCTTGCGCCAGCCCAAATCCCGCCGCAAATCCGCTGAACCTTCCCGCCAGCTCCAGGGGGAAATTCATGCACCTTGCCATCGCCGCTCTCGCCACGCTGATCCTCACGTGCCCCATCGCTTCCGCCCAGCAGCCGTCTGCCCCGCCTTCCTTCGACGCCTCTACATCGCTAGTCTCCCGCATCGGCGGAGAGATCCCCGCTCGCGTCAACGACATGTACAAAAGTGGCGGGCGTCCTCTGCTCAAGACCTACACGCCCACACCGGACGAGATGAAGAAGGCCGAAGCCGCGCTTGCCCTGCTTACGCCGCTGCAGAAAAGCATCGCCCAGAAACACCTCCGCTCGTTCACCTTCACCGATGCCTCAGACTTCAACGGCCAGACGCTCCGCTCCGGCCAGGGCGACGACTTCGCCATCGACATCATCTTCAACCGCAGGATTCTGTCGGAGACCGTGTCCGACTTCCTCACCCGCAAGGAGCGTCAGCTGTTCGACGCGTCCGGCTCGACGCTGGAGCTCGCTGCCGATGGCGGCAAGCTCGACGCCATCGTCTACGTCATGCTTCACGAGACGACCCATCTGGTCGATCAAAGGCTGCGCCTCACGCCGCAGGGCTTGCCCTCGATGGAGATCGCAGAGAAGGACCAGACCGATTTCTCGCGCGGTATCTGGAAAACCGGCGGGCAGCTTGCCGCGCCCTATGAAGACCCCATTTTCCGGCGCGCGAGTTTCGAGCCGGACACGAAGAAGATCCCAATATCGGAAGCAAAGTCCCTCTACGAAGCCCTCGGCCGCACGCCGGCCGTCTCGATCTACGCCACGCGTCTCGTGATCGAGGACCTCCCCGAAACCGTCGCCTGGCGCCAGATGGACAAGCTCGGCCAGCCCTACCGCATCGAGGTCCGCGACAAAGCCAAGGCCGGCAAGGTCACCTACACCTACGAGCCGCTCAAGAACGTGGCTCTGCGTGCACGCTTCGCCCAGCTCTCGCTGTTCGATTCACCCGCAGCGAACTGAACGCGAAAACGCCCGCCGGCTTGCGGGCCAGCGGGCGTCCCCCAGGCGAGACCCCAGGGTAGGGCGCTTCGCTCGGGGAGAGAAAAGGCGCCCATCTCGATTGCGGCTGCTTCAGCCGGTCATGCGCGCTAGTCGGCCCGCGCCATTTTCTCGATCCCAGTGTTTTTAGGCCCGGCGTATTCGGGCGGCGAAAAATCGCTGGCGCGGCGCTTCTTCTGTGCAACCCCCGCCGTCTGCGCCTTGCGGTCGACGGTGCAGATGAACTTGTCGAGCCGGCCCTCCGCGTCGGTCACCTTGAACTGGATCGCGAATTGCTCGCTGGTCGAGGTCGAATCATCCAGGTCGGCGATGTAGCTCTTGAGTGCAGGCTGCAGGCGGGCGAACTCCGTCTTGCACAGCTTCACGCCCTTCGAGAGCGAGATGGCGCTGGCGTCGGCAAAGGCCGGGGATGCGACGAGAATCGCGCAGCCGCTCGCAATCGCCGCTATGGCGTTCTTCATATCCGTCTCCATTTTCCAGGGGAACGCCGGCCGTTTTAGGCAAAGCGATCCCGTTCGGCGCCATGACGGACGCCGGCGTTTGCGAAGCGATGCTTCGCGCTTGTGGCTTGTGGTCTGGTCTTCCTTGCCGCCGCGCAGAGCGCGGGGGCTCAACTCACTGGTCTACGAGGTCTTGCCTCGCGGAGCCTGTCGTTCCCTAGACTGTCAGGCGTGGTGTCATGCTCGCCTCATCTGCTGGCCCGTCCCCGTCTTAAACTGAATGGCCTGTCCAAAAACTGCATGTCTCAAAACTGCATGGGCTGGATCGCCGGCCCGCCCTGGATTGCCGGCACGTATTCCTCGACTGAAATGAAGCCGTCCTTGTTCACGTCGCGCTCCAGCCAGTATTCCTCGAGTTGGTTCGAATAGCCCAATACCTTCAGGGCAGCGGCGTATTCGTCCTTGGTCAGCTTGCCGTCCTTGTCTGCGTCGTTCTGCGTGAAGGCCGTCATGCGCTGCTCCAGCGTTGCGGCCGGCGCCAGCACGCCAAGGTCGCGCTGCATCTCCTGGGCGTCGATGAAGCCGTCATCGTTCACGTCGCGCTGCGGCCAATACGTATCCAGCTGTCCGCCGAAACCGAGATCGGTCAGCACCTTGTCGTACTCGGCCTTGTTCAGCTTCAGGTCGCCATTGGCGTCTTCCTTCCGGAACGCCGCCATGCGCTGCTCCAGCGTCGCCGCCGGTATTATGCTCATGGTTGCGGTGTGATCGACCATCACGTCGATGGATTGCGTCAGCCCCAGTACGCCAAGCGCGTAGAGCGACACGAAGGTCAGCCTGGCCGGCAGCACCTGCCGCCGCCCAAGCAGCAGCCACAGCGTCACGCCCACGCCGCCCATGGCCACGATGAAGAGCCCCGCAATGATCGGAAGACCTTCCATCCATTCGTCGTTCGTGCTGCGAACATTGGCCGGCCGTTCCCTGGGGACGGCCAGAAAGACATCCGGCTGGGCGGGCGCGGCCCTAGGCGGTTCGGGAATAGTGGGCGGCAGCGGAAGCCTGCGCACCGTAAACTCGGCCGGCGCAGGCACGGCCCGTTCAGTCGCCATGGACTGGCGCACTTCCGAAAATCCGATGCTCACGGATGTCATCAGCAAGGTGAGGATGATCACGCCGACCGTCGCGAGGATCGCCTGGATTATTCCCGAGCACAGCCAGCCCAGCGTCAGGAGCAAGGCGCACGCGATCATGACGAAAACCCAGTTGAAGAAGGCGACATCGCCTTCGAGTTTCCCGGCCATGACGGCGATGGCACTGCCCAGCGCCATTGGCGCCACGATAACAGCGGCAAGCATCGTCGCTTTCGCCAGCACAAGTTCGCTCGCCTTGATCGGGCGCGCCATCCAGTCATTGCGCACGTCGGTCGCCCGGTCCTGCTGCGCCAACATCACCACAAACAGGGCGCTGCAAACCATACCGATGGAAACGAACAGGAAAAAAAGCAAAAACCCGACCTGAAGCGAGCTGCGTCCGTACTTGATCGTGAGGTCGGGAAAGTCAGAGGTCTCGTGGAAGAACGCCGACATCAGGAACGTCATCACCGCAACCGCCGCCGCCAGCGGCCACAGCGTGCGCATGTCCTTGCGGATGATCGCCTTCACCGTCGCGAAGTTCAGAAAAGGCGTCTTCTCGCCCAGATAGGCCGGCTCGCTCATCGCAGTCATGGCTGCACCTCTACCGCATTCAGCATCAGCGCCTTGGCGACGGCGCGCAGCGACATGCCGCTCACTTCCACCGACTGCACCGCGCCGACCTTCTCGGCGATCCGGTGCTTGAGGTTCGCTTCCGTGTCGAAATCCGTCGTGGTGAAGGCCAGCGTGCGCCCCACCAGTTTCGGCGCGATCCACGCCTTGGGCAGCTCCGGCATCGCGCGCGGCTCATCCATCACCACCACAACATCGCGGAACCGCCCGCCCATTTCGTCCAGCGGCTGCTGGAACCTGATCTTGCCGCTCTCGATGAAGGCGATGTCCGTGATCGCACCCTCGAGCTCGAAGAGTTCATGCGAGGAGATCAGGATCGTCGTCCCCTCCGCATGGCCGAGCAGGTTCTCCAGCAGCTGGTCGCGCACCAGTGGATCAAGCCCCGTCAGCGGCTCGTCCAGCACCAGCAGTTCAGGCCGGTAGGCGAGGGCGCCCGTCAGCGCCGCCTTCAGCCTCTGCCCATGCGACAGCCGCCCGACCTTCTGCTCGGTGTCGAGCTGCAGCTTCCTCAAGAGCTCCGCCGCCAGCTCATTGTCCCATGTCGGATAGAGCGCCGAGAGAAAGGTCAGATAATCGCCGAGCTTGAGAGCCTCCGGCAGCTTCTGCGATTCCGCCACATAGCCGATGCGCTGCATCTGCGCTGGACCCAGCTTGCGTGAATCCACCCCCAGCACTTCGGCCGAACCCGAATCCGGCTGCAGCAGGTTCATGATCAGCCGGATGGCCGTGCTCTTGCCCGCGCCGTTGGCGCCGACCAGCGCGGTTGCCGATCCTTCCCTCACGGCGAGGTCGAGGCCCTGAACGGCGTCCAGCTTCCCGAATGTCTTTCGCAATCCCTGAGTGCTGATCATATGCGTGTGGATCATGACGCGTCCCCGTTGCCATCGAGCGCGTTCCAGCGCGTCTCGATCGCCGCTTGCAATCCG
>DASYKO010000194.1:0-4801 GCA_035995285.1 Hyphomonadaceae bacterium
CACGGCATGGTTGGACGCGACATGAAGCGGTTCCTGACCGAGCTCGAAGGCTTCTTTGGCAAGCATCTGGGCGCGAGCGCAGCTCCTGCTGCGCCCTGATCCGCGCAGAAGCGGAATTTGCTTGAAAGCCGGGGGCCGGCAGCGTCATCTGCCTCTCAAGAATCGCGGGAGGACTTTCATGCGGCTTGCCCCCTCTTTGGCAACGTCATTGCTAGCGGTTGCCGCTGCGCTGAGCATCTCAGGCTGCACGCTGTTCCAGCCGGTCGAGCCGGATGCGCCTGTGGTCCAGCCTGCTGCGCCCGCAGCGCCTGCGCCTGCCGCGCCTGCGGCTGCAGCGACCGCCAACACGCTGGCCGTGAGCCGCGTGATCGACTTAGGCCAAGGCGTCACCATGCTGATGGGCCAGGGCGGCAACATGGCGCTGCTCAACGGGTCGGACGGGCTCTTCGTGATCGACGACCAGTACGCCACCAACGCGGAGGCCAACCTCGCGAAGATCGAGGAGATCGCCAAGGCCAAGCCGAAATTCCTCGTCAACACGCACTGGCACAGCGACCACGCCGGCGGCAACGAAGTGTTCGCCAAGGAGGGCGCGACCATCTTCGCCAGCGAGAATGCGCGCAGGCGCCTCACCGGCCAGGTCAAATCCGTCGCCCGCGACGGACAGGTCACGCCCGCTTCGCCGAAGACGGCATGGCCCGTGGTCACGTTCGTTGAAGGTATCGACTTCCATCTCAATGGCCAGACGATCCGCGTGTTCAAGTCGCCGCTGCCCACGCACACCGATGGCGACATGCTGATCTATTTCGTCGAGGCCGACGTGATCCACATGGGCGATACCTACATGAAGGACCGCTATCCCTTCGTCGACACCGGCTCGGGCGGCACGCAGGCGGGGTTCATAGCGACGCTCAACCGCGCGCTCGAGATCATCGGCCCCAACACCAAGGTCATCCCCGGCCACGGCGATCTCGCCAACCGCAAGGATATCGAGGCTGCCCTGTCGATGCACGAGGGTGCGCGCGCGGCGGTCGAAGGGCTGGTCAAGGGAGGCGCCACGCTGCAGCAGGCCATCGCCGCCAAGCCGCTGCAGCAATGGAACGCCCGCTTCGGCGGCCCAGGCGCATTCATCACCGACGACGCCTACGTCACGGTGATCTACAATGAGCTCAAGAAGTAGGGAGCTCAAGAAGTAGATCAGCCGCCGCAGACCACGCACGCCGGGTCCGCGTGCAGGCCGACCTGGCGTGAATCGCCCGACAGCCCATCGAACAGCCAGAGCTTGCCTGCGAGCGATGTGCCGGCGCCGGCAATCTCCTTGATGGCTTCAAGCGCGAGGCGCGCGCCGATCATGCCGGTGAGCGGGCCGGCGACGCCGACGGCGGCACAGGTCTCTTCTGTCTCGGGCATCTCGGCGACGAGACAGCGATAGCAGGGCAGGCGTGACTCGATCGGCTTGCCCCGGGTGAGGCCTGCCTTGAACACCGACACCTGCGCGCTCCAGCGGCCGACGGCGCCGGAGACGAGTGGCAGGCCGAGATCGTAGCAGGCGGCGTTCACATCGAACCGCGTGGTGAAGCTGTCCGAGCCATCGACGACAATGTCAGCGCCTGTCAGCAGCTCGCGCGCGTTCGCGGCGGAGAGGCGCGCGCGTTTCTGGATGATCTGCGTATCCGGATTGATCGAGATCAGGCGCGCTGCGCCCGCCGCCGTCTTGGGCTCGCCGATCTCGCCGGTCGAGAACAGCACTTGCCGCTGGAGGTTGGAGAGCGAGACGGCGTCATCGTCGATGACGGAGAGTTTGCCCACGCCCGCTGCTGCAAGATAAAGCGCCGCCGGCCCGCCCAGCGCGCCCAGCCCCACCAGCGCGACGTGCGCTTTCAACAGCTTCTGCTGCCCCACGCCGCCGAGTTCCCGCAGCATGATGTGGCGGGCGTAGCGTTCAAGCTGCAGGGGGGTTAGACTCATGGTGTGCTTGCGGCAGGAGAAGGGTTCCAGGTGGTCTACATCCTCGCGAGCAAACTTGAAATGCAGCCCCGAATGAAGCCCCCAATGACGTGGGAGAAGGCTGGCCGGTGAGCGCAACCGCAGCCACCAACTCGGACGTCTATGCCCCGCTGATCGGCGAGATTATCGGCGGCGGGCGCAACATCTTTCTCACCGGGCGGGCCGGCACGGGGAAGACGACGCTGCTGCGGCAGCTGATCTACGATTCGCTGGAGAAAGCCGTGGTGCTGGCGCCGACGGGGCTGGCGGCGGTGAATGTGGGCGGGCAGACGATCCATTCCTTCTTCAACTTCCCACCGCGGCTTCTCGATGCGGGGGACGCACGCAAGATGCGCAACCAGCGGCTGGTGAAGGCGCTCGAGACCATGGTGATCGACGAAGTCTCGATGGTGCGCGCCGACATGATGCAGGCGATCGACAACTCGCTGCGCCTCAACCGCGGCAACCGCCAACCCTTCGGCGGCGTACGCATGATCCTCTCGGGCGATCTCTCGCAACTGCCGCCTGTCGTCGGCAACGATGTGGAGCACATTCTGGAAACCACCTATGGCGGCCCATGGTTCTTCAAGGCGCCGGTGTTTGCCGCAGCGCAGTTCCGGCTGGCGGCCTTGAAGAGAGTCTTCCGGCAGGAAGAGGCCGGCTTCCTGCGCATCCTCAACGACATGCGCAATGGCCGAATGAGCGTTGAGAACGAGGCCGTGCTCAAGACACGCGTGTCGGAGCGCTCGTCCGCCGAGGCGAGCACGACGCATGTGGTGCTGACGCCCAACAACGCCGCCGCATGGCGCATCAACCAGCTGCGCCTGGGCGAACTGCCGGGGGAGGCGAAGGCCTACTCCGCCGCGCTGGAAGGAAATTTCGACGCCAAGGCGTTCCCCACTGAAGAAGTGCTGGAGCTCAAGCCCGGCGCGCGGGTGATGATGATCCGCAACGATCCGTCGGGCCGGTGGGTCAACGGCTCGCTCGGCAAGGTGGAACACCTGGGCGAGACAGACGCGTTCGTGAAGATCGGCCGGGAGACGCACCGCGTGGCCCAGCAGGCCTGGGAGAAATTCCGCTACGAGTTCGATGCTGCCTCGAAAGCCGTCTCACGCTCCGTGGTGGGCTCGTTCAAGCAGCTGCCGCTGCGCCTGGCTTATGCGGTGACGATCCACAAGAGCCAGGGGATGACGCTCGACAAGGTTTATATCGATTTTGACAACGGAATGTTCGCGCACGGCCAGGCCTATGTCGCCTTCTCGCGCTGCCGCACGCTGGAAGGGCTGGAGCTGTCGCGGCCCTTGCGCCCGCGCGACATCATCATCGACCGGTCGGCGTTCGACTTCGGTGCGCTGGAGACGGTGTCCGACACCGACCACTACCTGCTGGCCGAGATGGAAGGGCCGAAGCTGGAGCTGAAGGGGTAGGGTGCATGAAGGGCGAAGCCCGGAATGCACCATCGCGCCACCCGCGCCGCCGCGGTGCATTTCGCTCCGCTACATGCACCCTACGTTTCCGGTTTAGCGCAGCTTCGCGATCTCTGCCGAAAGGCTGCGGTCCTCGTCCACGGCCAGGCGCTCCAGCACGCGCACGCGATCCTGCAGCTTGGCGACTTCGGCCTTCACGTCGGCCATCTCACGGTCCTGGTCGGCATTGCCGCGGGTCATCTGCTTCATCTTGAAATAGTTGTTCAGGACGCCGGCGCCGACGCTGATGGCGACGATCGCGACAACCATCGAGAAGGGGGAGAAATCCATGGGCGCGCCTCTGATCCTGGAGGCGATCATACCCGCGGGGAGGGCGAGGTCAAAACCGCGCGCGTTTCAGGGGATTTCGCCCAGGCGGTCAGGCCAGAAAGCGACGCAGGCTAGCGCCCGGTCGAGCCGAAGCCGCCCGTCCCGCGCTTGGTCTCGTCCAGCTCAGCGACGACTTTCAGCTCGGCGCGCGTGACCGGCGCGATCACCATCTGCGCGATGCGCTCGCCGCGTTTGATGACGAACGCTTCCTGCCCGAGATTGATCAGGATGACTTTCACCTCGCCGCGATAATCCGCATCGATCGTGCCCGGCGAGTTGAGGCAGGTGACGCCATGCTTGGCGGCAAGGCCCGAGCGCGGGCGCACCTGCGCCTCGTACCCAGGCGGTAGCGCGATCGTGAGGCCCGTCGGTATCATTGCGCGCGCGCCGGGGCTGAGCGTCACCGGCTCGATGTCTTTTACAGCGGCGCGCAAATCCATGCCCGCGGCATCAGCGGTTTCATAGGCGGGAAGGGCAAGGCCTTCGAAATGTAACAGGGGTGTGACACGGATTGCGACGGCGCTCACTGACTCGACTCTCCCGCAGACAGGATTCTAGTGTGCCCCTGATGGCGAGGAAAAAGCCAGAGCGTGGGGTAGGGCATGTCAGTGCATCGCGTCTCGGACCCCGCAGTGAAAGCGGCCTTCGCCTCCTATCCACAGGAGATGCGCTACGCCCTTGAAGACCTTCGCGAAACCATCCTCAACGTCGCCGACGCGGTGAAGGGTGTAGGGAAAATCGAAGAGTCGCTGAAGTGGGGCCAGCCTGCCTACCGTCCCGTGTCTCCGCAGACCGGCACGACGTTGCGTGTCGGCGCCGTCACCGGCTCGGCGAGCGAATATGCGCTGTTCTTCCACTGCCAGACGACGCTCGGCGATGATTTCGAGCAGCTCTATCCGGGCATGTTCCGGATCGTGGACAATCGCTCGCTGGTCTTCACGCTCGGCGAAGTTGCGCCCGACTTGGCCCTTCGCCACTGCATTGCGCTTGCGCTCACCTACCATCTGCGCGAGGGCGTG
>DASYKO010000195.1:0-1913 GCA_035995285.1 Hyphomonadaceae bacterium
CGGGCGCACCTTCGCCTTGATCGTCTCGTCGAGCTCGTAGCAGTAGAACTCCATCCGATCGAGTTCCTGCAGAAGGTCGTTCGGGAATTCGATGTCCGCCTTGTCGATCTCGTCGATCAGCAGCACCGGCCGCTTGGGGGCGGTGAACGCCTCCCACAGCTTGCCCTTCTTGATGTAGTTGCGGATGTCGCGCGAACGCTCCTCGCCCAGCTGTCCGTCGCGCAGGCGGGCCACCGCGTCGTATTCATAGAGCCCCTGGTGCGCCTTGGTGGTCGACTTGATGTGCCACTCGATGATCGGCATGCCCAGCGACCGGGCAACCTCCAGCGCCAGCATGGTCTTGCCCGTGCCCGGCTCGCCCTTCACCAGCAGCGGCCGCTCCAGCGCCACAGACGCGTTCACCGCAATCCGGAGATCGTCGGTCGCAACATAGGTATCGCTTCCCTCGAAGCGCTTGACGTCGGTCATGGGCAGGTCCCGCTAACAATCGTTACCGAGTGGTTAGAGCGGATTTGGCGGCCAAGGGGAAGCGTCAGTCCGTCGCGCCGGCAAGAGAGGCAGTAGGCAGTCGGCAATAGGCAGTAGGAAAAAGGGGCGGATCTGGCGGCGGGGGGCCTACTGCCTATTGCCTACTGCCCTAGCGCCCCGTCCCCCAACGTTACCATCAGGCAAGCAACCCTTAAGAAGTGTGGGCTAGACCCCATGGGCGGCCCCGTCCAGAGTCCCGGCGTTATCGGGAAAGACCGGCCGGGAGGACTTCATGCCGCTCAAACTTTCGCTCAAACCGGGCGAACGCTTTGTCGTGAACGGCGCCGTGCTCCAGAACGGCGACCGCCGCGCCGTGCTCCTCCTGCAGAACAAGGCCTCCATCCTTCGCGAGAAGGACATCATCCAGCCGGACGACGCCAACACCCCCGGCCGCCGCATCTATTTCCCGATCATGATGATGTATCTCGAGCCGGTCGAGGCCAACCGCTACTACGATGATTTCGTGGTCCGTCTGAACGAGTTCATGAACGCGATCCGCTCGCCCGACATTCTCAAGGAATGCGTCTCCCTCTCGAGGGAAGTGATGGCGCAGGACTACTACAAGGCGCTCACCAGGTGCCGCAGACTGCTCGCATACGAAGAGAGGCTACTCGGCAATGTCCATTCAGGCGTACCAGACGACGGCGCAGAAGACTGAAAGCCCGCGTCAGACGGAATACCGCGCCTTTGCACAGGCGACCCGCGGCCTGATTGACGCCGCGGCATTGCCGTTGACCGAAATCGGCCGCCGCGGCGAGGCGCTGGCCAAGAACAAGCAGCTGTGGTCGCTGCTCGCCTCCGACTGCGCGGCCGAAGGCAATACGCTCTCGCAGTCCCTGCGCGCGCAGATCATCTCGCTCTCCATCTTCGTCGACCGCCACACCCGCGCCGTGATGAGGGAAGGGGCCGACTTCGACGTGCTCATCGATATCAACCGCACGATCATGCAGGGCCTCTCGCCCGTGCCCGCCCAGCAGGCCATGGCCGCGCGCCCGTAACGCGCAGCCCAGCGCCGCTCAACTCTCTCAACGCTGCCCATAATCTCGCCCGCTGCAGCGCAGCGTGGTGAATGCAATCTTGCGCTGCATCGCAAATTCGAACCTCACGCAACATGCACGTCGCGGAAATCTGCGACACTCGCGCACGCCTGCGCCACAGGCCTTTCCAGCATCTTCACCAAGATCCCTGAGACGCCGCGTGGACTCCCCTCGCTGCGATGCACGCATGGTTAGAATTGCTTTCCGGAATCCCTAAAGCGCGCTGCACCTCTAATTAAGTTCTCTCAGGCATTGTCCCGGGCATGTCAGCGCAAAAAGCGCCGACGGGCTGATCAAAATGATCGGCTTTGTGACCCAGAATGGAGACTGCCATGCTTAGCGTGAATT
>DASYKO010000196.1:0-3607 GCA_035995285.1 Hyphomonadaceae bacterium
TGGATCAATGCGCTGCTGTGCGGCCTTGCGATGCTCGTGTCTTTCGTCGCGAGACGATTTGCCTCCCGCAACCAGACTTCAGCTGCCGAGTGTGACGGCGACTGCGAGCCGGTGCGTGAAGCGAGTTCTGTCCTCGACCAAAATCAGGAACCTCAACCCGCTGCTGCAAGCAGCCAGCCTATCGAAGCCCTCATGGTGAGCAGCGAGCGAAGCTCGCGCCCGTCGAACCACGAGGGCGGGCTCACCGCCCCCTCAACGAGTCATTCTCGGGCAAGCGAAGCGCGACCCGAGAATCTCTGGGCCACGCGCACCAACGCCAGCCCCGCCTCTCGCCGCCCAAAGATTCTCGGGTCAGGCCCGAGAATGACCTGCGGTTGGGCTTGCGCGGAACAACCAACGGCCCGCGCACCTCTCTAAGCGCGGCCACATCCACCCTTTGCCCACTCCGAAGCGCCCGCTTCCGGAGCCGCACCCGTGTCAGGCGAGCCAAATCCCCCTGTAAACCCCCACAATTTGACCCATATCCCGGCGCAATATACCTCTCCGGCCAACCGATTTCCTGTCCCTCTATTTCCCCGCAGGACGCCCCTAGGACCTCCCATGCCCGCCACCTATCTCGATTTCGAAAAGCCCCTCGCCGATCTCGAAAAGAAGATCGCCGAGCTGGAAACCGCCGGCGGCGAGGCCGTAGGCGATGAAGTCGTCAAGCTGCGCGAGAAAGCCGCCAAGCAGCTCGAGCACATCTACTCCCACCTCAACGCCTGGCAGAAAACCCAGGTCGCCCGCCATCCGGATCGCCCGCACTTCCTCGACTACGTCGGAGAGCTGTTCGAGGAATTCGTCGAACTCGCCGGCGACCGCAAGTTCATGAACGACGACGCCATCCTCGGCGGCCTCGCGCGCTTTCGTGGGCGCCCGGTCGTCGTCATCGGCCACGAAAAAGGCCGCGACACGCAAACGCGCCTCAAGCACAATTTCGGCATGGGCAAGCCGGAAGGCTACCGCAAGGCCGTGCGCCTCATTGAACTGGCAGGCCGCTTCGGCCTGCCGGTCATCGCGCTGGTCGATACCTCCGGCGCCTTTCCGGGCAAGGGCGGGGAGGAGCGCGGCCAGGCCGAAGCGCTCGCCCGCGCCATCGAAGCGTGCCTCATGCTGGATACGCCGATGATCTCGGTGATCGTCGGTGAGGGCGGTTCAGGCGGCGCGGTTGCGCTCGCGTCAGGAAATAAAGTGCTCATGATGGAGCACGCCGTCTATTCGGTCATCTCGCCCGAAGGCGCAGCCTCCATCCTGTTCCACGACGCCAAGCGCGCCAAGGACACGGCCGAGGCGATGAAGATCACCGCGCAGGATCTCTCGAAGTTCCGCATCGTCGACGCCATCGTGCCGGAGCCCATGGGCGGCGCGCATCGCGATCCGAAAGACGCGATGCAGAAAGTCGGCGATGCGATCGAGAAGGCGCTCGATGGCCTCAACGGCCTGTCACCCGATCAACTGCGCGATCAACGCAAGGAACGCTTCTACGCCATCGGCCGCGAGGGCCTCGCCTAGAGGAGACGTAAATGACCAGGGCGCTGGACGAAGCCGAAACCAAAGCCCGCGAGATTGCGGATGAGTGGGTGGCGGAGGGCCAGCGCTGGGCCGCCATTCCCGGCGCCTCGCTCGCCATGTTCCAGGTCGACCACCAGATGATGGAGCGCATGGCCGAAGCCTTCGAGGTCAAGCGCGCTGCTCAAACTTCCTTTGGCAGCCCCTTCTGGCACGCCTACGGCCTGGCCTGGGCCCGCTGCTCTCTCGACGCCACCTTCGGCTTCAACGCGATGGTGCTACCCTGGGTCTCGCCCGACCTCCGCGCCGAAGTTTTGAAGCGCACGACAGAACGCGCCTGCGAATCCACCATCGCCAACCTGCGGTCGAAGTCTCCCCTGAGCTGAAGCTGAAGGTCCCAAAAATGGAATTCGGGCCTGATCTCATCGACATCGGCGGCCGCCGTCTCAACGCTATGGTGAGAGGCGAAGGCCCGCTCCTCGTGCTTGAAGGCGGCGGCATGATGCCGGGCACGATGTATGGCCCGCGCCTCGTTCCTGTTCTCGCAAAATTCGCAACGGTGCTGAGCTACGACCGCGCCGGCCTGGGCGCCAGTGATCCACCGGCAGGGCCGCGCACGGTCAGCGACATGGCTGATGATCTCCTGGCGCTTCTCGATGCTCTAAAACTCGACGGCAAGGCCGTGCTCGTCGGCTATTCGCTGTCCGCCCTCATCATGCAGGTTTTCGCCGCACGCCATCCGGCTCGCGTGGCAGGTCTTGTCCTGTTCGATCCTACGCCTTCGGACAGCTTCGAAGAGCGCATCGGCGTGGAGCCGCCGCCACCGCCCAATCTCGATGCGCTCGCCGCAAATCCGAAGATGCAGGCCGCCGTGAAATATGAACTTCTCCGCATGCGCGAGAGCTGCGAAGAGGCGCGCGCCGCCGAGCCTGGCCTGCCGAAAGTCCCCGCCAGCATCATAGTCGCCGGCAAGCGCGATGAAGCCTCAATGGCCAAATACGCAGACATTCTGGAACAGCGCCACCAGCGTCTCGCCGATCTCATTTCGAATGGGCAGAAGATCGTCGCGCCCAACAGCCAGCACGCGACGATCTTCTCTTCCGATCCGCAGATCGCGATTGCTGCCATCCGCGATGTGGTCGCCCGTGCGAGTTAGACTCGCTTGCCCGATTGCTCACGTGAGCTGACGCCCGGCGCCGCCTTGAAATCCACATGCGCCCGCGCGCCGACATCGGGCTCGTGCTCCGAATTCTTCGCCTTCTGCACTTCGAAGGCCAGCTTCACCGGGTTCTGCGTCGAGGCCCAGATCGCCGCGTCCAGCAGATTGAACTCAAGCAGAGCAAGATCCGGATCGTCCTTGCCCTTGAACCATGCGCCGGTCATGTCGTTCCAGAGCTCATCGATCTTGGCCCGATCGCGGCTCTCATGCAGGTCGCCCATGATGCACGCGTGATAGGCCTGGCTCTTGCCGATGACGCAGAAATGCGCGTGGCTTCCGCCGCCCAGCTCACGGAACAGATCGCCCGAGCGCGTCGTGAAGAAATACAGCCGCTCGTTTTCCTTCTCCGCCATGTGCCCCATCGGCTGCATATGACTGTGCGATCCTTCGATGCCAAGCATGCCCGCGCGGACGTGTGAAAGCTCGTCCCACAATTGCTCTTCGGGTTGCCGTTCGGCTTTGCTGACCTTGCTCATGAAATATCGCTCCTGCTGGTGAGGGTGTCGAAGGACGAACGGGCAGGGAGCGGCCCCGTTCCTGTCGGCTTGACTTGTGATGCGAGGAAGAGCAGAAGCTCGCCCGCCAGAGGGTTCACCTCTGTCGGAGTAGGCCATGCAGGTTTTTAGCGTCACCTCCGCGCCGGGTTTCAGCCCGGCCTGCTGATCCGTGTCGGTTCGCGTTTGCGCCGCCGGTCGCCTCGCGAAACTCTTCTGAAAATCTACCGGAACCATCCAAATGCTCGAATTTCTCAGGCGCTCCTCGCCCTTGTGGCGGCACGCGTCCTTCAATCGTCTCTGGGGCGCACAAGCCCTCTCCGCCTTCGGCAACCGCATCACGCGG
>DASYKO010000197.1:0-9732 GCA_035995285.1 Hyphomonadaceae bacterium
TCCCGACCGGAGACCCTGATGCCCGCCAAGCCTGCCGCCCCCCAACGCACGATCGAAAAGCCGAAGAGCTTTCAGGAGGTCATCCTGAAGCTGTCAGCCTATTGGTCGTCCAAGGGCTGCGCGATCCTCCAGCCCTACGACATGGAAGTCGGGGCAGGCACGCTCCACCCCGCCACCACCCTGCGCGCCCTCGGGCCCAAGCCGTGGTACGCGGCCTATCCGCAGCCCAGCCGCCGTCCGAAGGACGGCCGCTATGGCGAGAACCCCAACCGGCTTCAGCACTATTACCAGTACCAGGTCATCCTGAAGCCGAACCCGCCCGACATCCAGGATCTCTATCTCGAGAGCCTCTACCAGATCGGCATCGATCCCACGGTTCACGACATCCGCTTTGTCGAGGACGACTGGGAGAACCCCACCGTCGGCGCCTGGGGCCTCGGCTGGGAAGTCTGGTGCGACGGGATGGAAGTCTCGCAGTTCACCTACTTCCAGCAGGTCGGCGGCCTCGACGTGCGCCCCGTCTCGGGCGAACTCACCTACGGCCTCGAGCGCCTCGCCATGTACGTGTTCGGCCTCGACCGCGTCTACGACCTGCCGTTCAACGACCCGCAGAGTCAGTATCCGCTCACCTATGGCGACGTCTTCCTCGAGAACGAAAAGCAGCAGTCCGCCTACAACTTCGAACACGCCGACACCGAAGTCCTGCAGCGCTGGTTCAGCGACTGCGAGAAAGTCTGCAAGAAACTCTTGGGGCTTCCGAAGCCCCTCCCGCTCCCCGCCTACGAACAGGCGCTGAAGGCGAGCCACATCTTCAACCTGCTGGACGCGCGCGGCGTGATCTCCCCCACCGAACGCCAGAGCTTCATCGGCAGAGTGCGCGATCTCGCGAAGGGCTCAGCGGAAGCGTGGGAGAAGTCGCAGGGTTAGCGGTTGTCAGACTCAAACATTGTCGACCGCAAGCCAGCCCGTGTTTCCCGTTCCGGTGGCCTTCGTGTACAGCGTGGTGTCGTTGCCGCCATAACGGTTCCTGTAGATTGATCCAGGCGCGGCCGTCACATTGCCCTCGGGCGAGGCATTCCCCATCGCGTCGATGATATTGGATCCGAGGTCCATAATGTCGCCCCAGGCGCTCGGCCCGAAGAATACTCCAGGGCAGCCGCGCACACTGCAGTATGCTCCGACAGAACCGCCCGATGACGTCAAAATGGTAACGCCGGGAACAGCTCCACCTTTGAACACGATACCGGTGACGTTGAGGTAGTCGCAGGATATCGGTGCAGCCTGCTCGATCATGATGTCGTGTTCGGAGCAGGAGACGATCGCGCCGCCGGTGATCGTGATGTTGCCCGGAGTATCGCGTAGGTAGAGCGCCTTCTTCATGCCGCCGAAGAAATTGTTGTTGCCGAAGTAGATTTCCGATTGGCCTCGCACATAAACACCGAAATCGCCCTGATTGCCGTTGATCGTGTTGCCGGTAACCGTGAGGTTGGACGCCGAAAATATCAGTATGCCGACTCCAGCCACGTTGCTGCCGTCGATTACCCGGCCCTTGAAACCTGAGAGCGTGTTGCCGGTGATGGAGATTCCCACCTGCTTCGGGGTCTCTTCGCCGCCCACCAGCGAGATGCACCAAACTCCAAAATTTCCACCATCGATCGTGTTGCCACTTACGGTCGAGTAGTCAGTGCCGTCACCGAGCTCAACGCCATAATAGCTCCAGAGCAAAAACGCGTTGCCTGTCACGCTGACATTGCGAGCGCTGTCTGCTGTGTATCCCATCGAACCGCCGCGCGTGGTATTGCCGACCACGGTTCCGTTCTTCACGTAGCGAAAACAGATGCAGCCTTGAGCGGAGGTCGTGGACGAAGGGCCCAGAAGACTGTTGCCGGTGATGACAGGATCAAGAATGGTATGAGATGTCGTTCCAAAAACAACGAGGCAACCACTGAAGAGTGTCGGGCTAGTCATTGATTGGTCGATGACGTTTCCTTCGATGTGGGGGCCGTCAATGTCGGTTGTCGCCGCGTTGATGTTATAGAATAAGCTGATGTTTCCAGCGTTGCGAAAGATGCTTTTGGTGATTTCGGCGCGCGGGCAATCGGCGATGAATGCGTTGTAGCCGCCGGCATCTCGAATCTTGCAGGTGCGTATGCGAACTCCGGTATAGCCATACGCTGCAATCCCTGCGGAGCCCGAATTGCCCGCTGTTCCATTTGCATCGATCTCAAGCGTATCGAGTGTGATGTCATTCGCGTCGATGAGTACGGTGTTGGCGTTCGTATTTGCTGCGAGCTTGATTACAGCCGCTCCGAGCGAGCCTTGGCCGCGCCAGGTTTGCTTGGCGATGTTGGCGACAAGGCCTGTAACCAGATATGTTCCGGGCGGAAATTCCACGATACCGCCTACACCTGCGGCCGTTCGTGCGGCATGGATCGCCGAAGTGTCGTCAGTCACACCGTTGCCAACGGCGCCATAGCTCTGGACATTTACGATCATGAAACCCTCCAACCATCAGTCATGGATGGGAAGAGTCGACGCGACTGTCCACTGAACGGACGCTTCAAAGTAATCTGGAAAAATCGTTCCGGCTTGGCGACGTCTTGCCGAACGCCAGAGTATCATCGCGCAACGAGTGTATGACCTCGCGAGGATCAGACGTGTGGGAAAAACCGTAGCGGGCCGGAGGGCAGCCCCTCAGCAGTCCCCAAGCCGCTTTGCGTGCAGCGTCATCTTCTGGCTGGTGAACACGTCCACGCCGGGGCCAGACACGCGCGTGGCGTCCACGTCATAGCCCTTGGCGAAATCGCCGGTGACGACCGTGTCGACCGCAATCGACTTCTCTCCGCCGCCGCAGGCCATGTGCATTTCCCAGCCTTCGCCCTTTTCGATGAACGAGCGGGCGCAGCCCAGCGCGGGCGGCGTATTGATCATCGCGATCTCTGCCAGCGTATCCTCGCTCATCCGGCAGCGCTCTTCGCTATAAGCCGGCGCGCCGTTGATCTCATGCATATAGGACCAGAGCCCGGCTGGCGCGACCGGCATGTTCACCGGCAGCGAAGCCATCATCGGGTTCACCGGAGTCGACGCATCCGCCGGGCCGTCACAACCGGCAAGGCAGGCAAGGGCTGCGGCGGCAACGCCGGCGGCAAGAAAGGCCTTCATGCGAAATCCCTAGGTCCAGATCCGGCGGGCAGGCGCAATGCGCCACTCAGAGCCAAGATTCGCCCGAGGAGATGACCAAAGGCCTAATGCGCCGCGCGCCCGGCTCGGCGAGGCCCCGAAATCGCGCTCAGACCTTCGGCTTTTCCCACACCGCCAGGGGCTTGGCCTCGTTGTCGGATTCAGACAGCGCGGTGTAGCGCACGACCAGCCCGCCTGCGGCCGCGCCAAGCACCATCGCGCTCACCCAGTCGCCGGCGCCGCTGTTTTCCGGGAAGGCGTACCATTTGATCGCCGCCGCCACGCCGGCGCCCAGAACGCCCGCGCCCACAACAAGCAGCTTGCCCTCGAACTTGCTGCGGCCGCCGCCCACCATCTTCTTTGTGGCCCCGCAACCCGGGCAAACCTTGGCCTCCGGCGATACGACGCCCGAGCAATGCGGACATTTCAGGACTGGCGGCATTGGCTTTCCACCTTCAAGCCACGACAGTGGAGATTGGCCCCCGATGCGATTCAACACGCGGGATTCAATACGGCATGAAATTCCGCCCGGGCTATGGTCTCGCTGCTCTCGTCGTTTTCGCCGTCGAAGTCTGCATCGCGCTCTTCGTGCACGATGGCCTCATCCGGCCCTATATCGGCGATGTGCTCGCGGTCGTCCTCGTCTATTGCGCTCTGCGCGCCGTAACGCCGATGCCGCTCTGGCCGGCCATCGCGGTGACGCTCTCCATCGCTCTCGCGATCGAACTCGCCCAGTTGCTCAACCTCCTCGACGCCCTCGGCCTGCGCAGCAACCGCATCGCCGCGACGGTGCTCGGCGGCTCGTTCGACTGGCTGGATCTTGTGGCCTACGCGGCGGGCGCATTCGCCGTCGTCGCAGTGGAACTGACGCGCCTCAGGCGGTGATGGGCGGCGGCAGGTCCGGCGCAGGCGGTTCGCCCGGAACGGGCGGGGGTATCTCCGGCCGCTCTGGGGCAGGCGGCCGGGTCGGCGGCTCGTGCGGAGCCGGTGGGGGAGGGGGCGGGGCGGGATCGGGTGTCATCCCAGTCTAACGCCCGCGTCGCCGGGTTGCTCCATGACGCTATCAAACGGATTGGCGCGGCCTCGTGCAATCGGGTAGGCGGAGACGGGGAATCAGCGCGGGGCGGGATCACATGCGGACATTGCTTGCAGCGGCCATGGCCGCCGCCTTCTCCGGCGCGGCTTTCGCGCAGGTCGCCGACACTCGGCCGGCGCTGCAACAGCGCCTGATCGCAGCCGCCGCCTCCAGCGGCTATGGAACCGAAGGCTCGCAGTTCGGCCTCGACGCCGGCGTGCCAGAGGGCAAGTCCGTCCGCTACGCCTTCGCGCTCAAGGCGGGCGAGAGCTATTTCGTCGTCGGCGGGTGCGATGACAACTGCACCTCGATGGCTCTCCTGATGACCGACGCCAACTCGTCGGGCGTGTCGTACACGGAAGATGGCGCGATCGTCGCCCACACGGCCTTCGACAACATCGTGCATCCCTCCTTCACGATGACCGCGGCCAAGACGACAAACTATTCGATCGTCATCAACGTCGACAAATGCCACGGCCCTTCGAACATGTGCGTCGCCGGTGTCGCCGTGTTCCACAAGACCGGAACGGCAGCCTACGAGGTCGTGAAAAACGACAAGTTCACCATCGACTCGGCCGGCACGATCGTCGTGACCGATGAGTTCACCAACGAGATGTTCTGCATCATCGACACGATCGACGAAGATGTCGCCAAGGCCGCGGGCGCCGCACTGGCGACGGGCGCCTGGCCGGCCGAGGTCGAGCGCGAATTCCAGGCCGCACGAGAAGGCTGCGCGGACGACTATGACTGGCTGGAAGCGGAAGGCCGCTATGCCGTGCTCGTCAACACCACGCAGTCCTTGATCAACTACACCCTCGACCGCACCGAGCCTGCCGGCATCAACTATGACGACATCGTCGAGATACAGGAATCGCTCTCAGACACCGAGAGCGCGAAATTCGCGGACGGCTCATGGCTGAAGGACGCCGCAATGGTCGCCAAACTCCAGGCCGCGATCAGGTCACACGGCCTGAAGGACGAAACCCTGACGGCCATGGCCGAGATGGCAATCGGCGCCTTCGCCAACCAGTCCGCCAACGTCCGCAACTGGGTCGAAGTCCTCAAGACGAAGAAATGATCGCGCTGGAATGCCCGCCTTCAGGGCGGGCAGGGGAATCGTGCAGCAAATCTCTCTTGCCTCGCGTTCCCGGGCCAGTGACGCTGGCGTCCTGAACGGAAGCACCAGCCATGACGCCCAAGCCCGTCTCCCTCGCCGAAAAGTTCGCGCTGTTCAGCGAGCCATGGCAACCGAAGCGGATCGGCGCGATCGACGGCTATGACGTCCGCGTCGCCAGGCTGCAGGGCGAATTCGTCTGGCACTCCCACGCGGACGCCGACGAGTTCTTCTTCGTGGTCGAAGGCGTCCTGCGCATGCACTTCCGGGATCGGTACGAGGATGTACCCGCCGGCTCGCTGATCATCGTGCCCAAGGGCACGGAGCACAAACCCGAGGCTCTCACGCCCGAGACCAAGATCATGCTGGTCGAAAAGTCCGAAACCGTGAACACCGGCGACGGTCAGGCCAGTGCCCGCACCGTCGCCGATCCGGAATACATCTAGAACCCACCTGAAGCGCTGAGCCGTTCGCCCGTCAGCCACGCGCTGTCATCCGAGGCGAGGAACACCGCTACCTTCGCCACATCATCCGGCTGTCCGATGCGGCCCAGCGGCGTTGAGCTGACAATCCCGTTGAGGAAGTCCGAGCCCACCATGCCGTTGGCGTGCGTGCCCTCGGTCTCAACCGGTCCCGGCGCGATCGTGTTGACCCGGATGCCGCGCGGGCCCAGCTCGACTGCCAGAGCGCGCGTCAGCGCATCCACCGCGCCCTTTGTCGCGGAATAAACTGAGGCGCCGGGAATGCCTTTTTCGGAAACGACGGACGAGACGTTGATCACGCTGCCGCCCTTGCCGTTGAACTGCGCCACCGCCTCGCGCGTCGTCAGCACGATGCCCAGCACGTTGGTGTCGAACTGCCGGTGGAAATCCTGCTCGTTCACCTGGTCGATCGGCGCGAAGCCATAGATGCCCGCATTGTTGACCAAGATGTCGACCAGTCCGAACGTCTCCTTCGAGACCGCGAAAATGCGCTTCACGTCGGCAGCATTCGCCACATCGCCCTGCACGGCAATCGCCTTGCCGCCCGCGGCCTGGATCTCCGTCACCACCTTGTCCGCGCCATCGCGGCTTGCCGCATAATTCACCACCACGGATGCGCCCGCTTTGCCCAGCGATCGCGCAATCCCGGCGCCGATGCCTTTTGAGGCGCCTGTCACGATCGCCACTTTACCCTTGAGGTCGCTCATATTCCCAACTCGCTTTCCTGCGAAATTCGTTGAAACTCGTTTCGACACTTCGATGAATGTCGAACTGACAAGGCGAGGATCGCCCTCAGCGGACAGTTAGATGAGTATCGAATTGAGGAGTTCAAGGCCGCCGGCTATGCTGGCCCGAATAAGCCTCGAAATATGTATGTCAGCGCGTTTTTCCGGCGCTACAGCTTCGCCAGCCGGTCCATATAGGCCCGCAGCACATCTCTCACGAGCGTGATGTTCATGAACTTGCCGTCCCGCTCGGTTTCGATGAGGCCGGCGGTCTCCAGCTCCTTCACGTGGTGAGACATGGTCGCCGCGCTGATCTTCTGCGTGTCCTTGATGACATGGCAGGCGATCGGCCCATCCGCTGCGCCGATCTGCTTCAGCATCTGGAACCGCCGCGGCTCCGCCAGGGCGCGGGCGATGCGCTCATGCTGGGTTTCGGTGAGTCGTTTGCCGGGCATGCGCTGTAAGTAGGGATTGTGGACCCTTCCTGTCCAGCGCCCTGCGTCAAGCGGTTCTGTATTGGCGCGCCAGGCCGGAGCGGGATTTGGCGGGCAGGGCAGGTCGTGCAACCTTGCGGGCCATGAAACACCTTGCCGCCGTGCTCACCCTTTCGCTCGCCGCCTGTTCCACGGCCACGCCGCCCGCCACGGTGCTGCCACCCGTTTCCGCCCTAGCCGGCACGCCCTGCGATCCGCCGCTTGCCGTTCCCGCCAGCATCATCGCCTCCGTCCGCTCCCGGTTCGAGGAGGGCGCGACGCCACCGGCCATCACCGAAGCCGACCGGGCCGCCTACACCTCCATGGGAATCGCCCAGAGCAAAAATGACTGGGCCAATCTCTGCTATTTCCGCGCTGACAACGCCAAGCTCGCGGTCGGATCAGCCGAACCGAACCGCGTCGTCTTCATGGGAGATTCGATCACCCAGAGCTGGCTGTTCGGCGACTCGGCCCTGTTCGGCCCCGCCACCGTGAACCGCGGCATCAGCGGCCAGACCACGCCGCAGATGCTGCTGCGCTTCCGCGCCGACGTGCTCGGCCTCAAGCCCCGCGCCGTCCATATCATGGCCGGCGTCAATGACATCGCCGGCAATACCGGCCCCACCACGATCGAGGATATCGAGAGCAACATCGCCTCGATGGTCGAGCTGGCGAAAGCCCACAACGTCACAGTCATCCTCGCCACGGTCCTGCCGGCTGCGACCTTCACCTGGGCCCCGCAATTCAAGCCCGCGCCGTCCGTCGCCAAGCTCAACGCCTGGATCCACGCCTACGCCGCCGAACAGAACCTCGTCGTCGCCAACTACTTCCCCGCGATGGCAACTCCTGATGGCGCCATGAAGCCGGAACTCACGCTCGACGGCGTCCACCCCAACAAGGCGGGCTATGCCGTGATGGCGCCGATCACCCGGGCCGCCATGCAGGAAGCCCTCGCGCGCTAGCTCTGCCCCACACGCCCCACGCCCAGCAGCGACATCCCGCCGTCGCACGGGATGACGCCGCCCGTGATGTAAGCGGCCGCGTCCGAACAGAGAAACAGCGCCAGATCCGCCACCTCGTCCTTGGTGCCGAGCCGCTGCAACGGCGTGTTCTTCGCGCTTCTCGCCGTAGCCTCTGGCGTCGGCGCCAGCCGCGCCATGCCTTCGGTGTCTGCAATCGGGCCGGGGATGATCGAGTTCACCCGCACGCCCAGCGGCCCCCACTCGACAGCCAGCGTGCGGATCATCATGTCCGCACCCGCCTTGGCCGCATTCACATGCGCCTGCATCGGATAAGGGTGCAGAGCCTGCGGCGCCGAGATGGTGATGCACGACGCGCCGGGTTTGCGCAGGTGAGGGAAGCCCTGCTTCATCACATTGTACGCGCCGATCAGATCGATATCGATCACCGCGCGAAAGCCGTTGTAGGAAATGCCATTGAACGGCGCGACGAAATTCCCCGCCGCGCCCGACACGATGATGTCGATCTCGCCATGCTCGGCGACCGACTTCGCGAACGCCGCGCCCACGCCGTCATGATCGCGCACATCCTGCGCAATGCCGATGCACTTTGCGCCCGTCGCCCGGATGCCTGCGGCAGCAGCCTCGATCTTCTCGGGCGATCGCGACAGCACCGTCACCGCCGCGCCCGCCTGCGCCAGCCGTGTCGCGATCTGCAGGTTGATGCCGCTCGATGCGCCGGCCACGAACGCGGTCTTTCCGGCGAGCAGATTGTCTCGAAACGTCATGGGCGTCCCTCCTTTGCTGGCGTGTCTGCAGCCAGGGGTTGGCGCGACGTCAGTCTTGTCCCGCGAGCATACCGTGATACGGCTCACTCACAACGTGGGACTGTGACGAGTCCAGCAACAAGCCTGGTGGGAAACAACATGAAACGCCAATTCGCATATGGCCTGATTGCGGCCTGCGCCGCGCTCGCCGCCGCCTGCAGCCCCGCTGCGCCCGTGGCCGCGGCTCCTGCCGCCCCCGCTGGCCCCGTCGCCATGACGATGCCCGAAGTCACCATCTACCACCTCGAAGGCCGCCGCTCCGAGCGGATCGTCTGGCTGATGGAAGAACTCGGCCTTCCCTACAAGCTGGAATTCGTGCGCGGAGACCTCGCCGCCTCGATGGCCAAGATCCGCGCCATCAACCCCGGCATGGCCGTGGCGCCGACGGTCACCATCGGCGATCAGGTGCTCACCGAGAGCGGGGCCATCATCGAGACGATCATCAACCGCTACGCCCCGGGCAAGCTCACCCCGCCGCTCGACAGCGTGGATTATCCCAACCACCTGATCTGGATGCACCACGCCGAAGGCTCGCTGGCCTCCCGCGTCATCGCCGACTACCGCGTCTGGATGAGCGCCCCGCCCAAGGCGCGTTCAAGGCTGGTCGATTCCGAAGACGAAGTGCAGTTCGCCGAAGACTATCTCGGCAAGCACCCCTGGTTCGGCGGCGCCGAGTTCACTGCCGCCGACATCATGATGGTCTTCCCGCTCAACTTCGCGATGCAGCTCAACATCGTCGACAAGACGAAGTTCCCGAACATCAATGCGTGGAAAGCCAAGATCGAGCAGCGCCCGGCCTACCAGGCGATGCTGGCCAAGGCCCGGCCGGACGGCATCCCCGGCTCGCCCGTCGCCCTGCCGGCCCACGCCCCGACAGGCCCGCGCAAACCCGCTCCG
>DASYKO010000198.1:0-30995 GCA_035995285.1 Hyphomonadaceae bacterium
AGCCTTCCAAGCTGAATACGAGGGTTCGATTCCCTCTACCCGCTCCAGTCGCCTTCCCGAAAACCCATTCCGGCGGCTCGCTCCTGCAACACAGGTAAACGCAGACCCCTGTCGCGTAAGGGTTTTCGCGCGTTCGCCCGACCGCCCGCTCAGTCTTTTTTAGGGATAATGGGCGATTATTCATCCCGGACACGGGCCTGCGACCATCGTCAGAAGGCGATGGCGGACAGGACTGTCTGCGGGACCGGCGACAAGCCGTCCTTTGGGGGAAGGACAGGAAACGTCATGGCGCCGCCGAGCAAGCTCGACATCGATCCGATTTTCCTCGAGGCCATCGAGAAGCTGCCCGACGGGCTCTCCGTGCTCGACAGGGACGGCAAGCCCATCCTCTACAACGACGTGTCGACCAAGCGCTTCCCCCACCTCTCCGAAGCCTTCGCCCAGGGCGCCCAGTCCTACACCGAAGCCGTCCGCCATTCCGTCGGCAAGCTCGCCCCCGACCTCTCGGATGCCGAGCGCGAGGAACATGTCGCCCGCATCGTGCGCCAGTCCGAAACTGGCGAGACCTACGAGACGCGCACGCCCGACGGCCGCATCGTCCAGATCACTTACCGACCCATGTCCGACGGCCGGAAGGTCGCCATCTCCGTTGACGTGACCGAGCTGCGCCAGCGCGAGAAGGAACTCAAGAAGGCCCAGGCGCAGGCCGTGCAGGCCTCCAACGCCAAGTCGGCCTTCCTCGCCAACATGAGCCACGAGATCAGGACGCCGCTCAACGGCATCCTCGGGATGGCCCAGGTGCTGGAGATGGGCAACCTCACGCCTGAGCAGAAAGACCAGGTCTCGACCATCCTCGACAGCGGCCGCAATCTGATGGCCCTGCTCAACGATGTGCTCGACCTCTCCAAGATCGAAGCCGGCAAGATCGCCATCGTGAAGGCGGATACCGATCTCACCCATACGTTGCGCCGCCTGCATCGCCTGTGGAAGCCGAAGGCAGAGGAAGCCGGCCTCGAATTCTATCTCTCGATCGATGCAGACCTGCCGCAGATCCTCAATTTCGACGCGGTGCGCGTGCGCCAGTGCGTCTCCAACCTCGTCTCCAACGCCATCAAGTTCACGGCCGAGGGCCGCGTCGAGGTGTTCGTCACCGCCAAGAAGCGAGGCGATGGCCAGTACATCGTGAAGGTCCGCGTCTCCGACACCGGGGTCGGCATGGACGATGCGACGATGGAGCGGCTGTTCAGCCCGTTCGTCCAGGCAGATGACTCCATCCAGCGCAAGTTCGGCGGCACGGGTCTTGGCCTTTCGATCTGCCGCCGCCTTGCCGAACTCATGGGCGGGGAAGCTTCGGTCAAATCCGAACCCGGCCGCGGCTCCGAATTCACCTTCACCTTCCTTGCCGGCGAAGCCCAGGTCCAGCACCGCGTCGTCAGCGAAGGCCACTCCTTCACCGAGGACGAGGCGCGCGCCACGCTCAAGACCCAGCAACTGCGCATCCTCCTGGTCGACGACCACCCCATCAACCGCCAGGTCGCCTCTCTCTTCCTGCGGCCGTTCAACATGCGCGTGGTCGAAGCCACCAACGGCAAGGAAGCCCTCGCCGCCCTCGAGCGCGAGGCGTTCGACCTCGTCTGCCTCGACGTGCATATGCCGGTGATGGACGGCACGCAGGCCATCGCCGCCATCCGCGCCTCGGGCCAACCTTACGCCAACATTCCCGTCATCGCCCTCACGGCCGACGCCATGAGCGGGGACAAGGAGCGCTATCTCGGCATGGGAATGGACGGCTACCTCTCCAAGCCGATCGCGGAACGTGACCTCATCACCGAGATCACCCGCGTCCGCTCGTTCAGCCCAGACCAACTCAAGGCCAACCGCGACGCCAAGCGCGCCGAAAAGGCAGCCTGACACTCCGCTCGTCCTGGGGCTCGAGTATTGGGGGCTCTAGCCAAACCGTGCGACCCTGAGCTATTCCGCGCGCTCGCTAGCTAAGGAGCGCCTCGAATGACCTGGCGCGCCGCGCTCAAATCCGCGCTTGTCGCGACGGGCCTTGCCGGGCCGGCCTTCCGCCTCCGCGAATGGATGCAGGCGCGCAGCGCGAAACCTGAGCCTTCACCAGACGGCCTGCCCGTGCCGCCGCCTTACCTGATCCAGGTCATCGTCGGCTATACCCACGCACAATGGTATGCCGACTCCGGCGCGATGGTCGCAACCGCGTTCACCGCTCTCTTCAACGAAGCCGGGATCGACTTTGCCAACGCCCAGCGCGTGCTCGACTTCGGCTGCGGCGCCGGCCGCGTCGCACGCCAGATGCCGCGCCACACCAAAGCGCAGCTCTTCGGCGTCGACATCAATCCGGCTCTCGTCCGCTGGTGCGCGCAGAACCTGGCCGGCACATTCACCCGCAACCGCCTGCACCCGCCGCTGGATTTTCCGGATGCGCATTTCGATGCGATCTACGCCCTGTCGGTGTTCACCCACCTGCGCCGCGAGACGCAGGATGACTGGCTCGCCGAATTGCACCGCGTGCTGAAACCAGGGGGCGCCGCCCTCATCACCTTCCACGACGAGTTCCAGCCCAAGCGCCCTGACGTCGCGGAAAAGCTGGCTTCGCAGCCCTTCCGTGTCGAGAACGACACACTCGAAGGCTCCAACCTGATGGCGACCTTCCAGACCTGGGCCGAAACCCGCGCCCGCTTCTCAAGGCTTTTTGACATTGCCGCAGAGCGGCGCAGTGCGGATGCCCCCTTCCAACAGGCCGCCGCCGTGTTACGCAAGCGTCAATAGGGCCGTCAGCAACAAGACACGGTCGATAGGGAGAGAGCACCATGAGAACACTTCTTGTAGCAGCCGCCGCGATCGCCATCGGCGCCGGCGCAGCATCGGCCCAGCAGGGCGCACCCGCCGCTCCGGCCGGAACCTGGCCTGCACCGCAATACGTCGCCATCCCGATGGAACTCGTCGTCAACAAGCCGGCAAAAGACGTCTGGGCCAAGGTCGGCGGCTATTGCGACATCTCGAAGTGGATCGGCGCGGCGCCGGTTCCCTGCGAGCTCAAGTCGGGCACAGGTGAAGTCGGCACGGTGCGCGTGATCGCCGGCCGCATCACTGAAGTGATGACCGCCAAGTCCGAGCTCGGCTACGGCTACACCCAGCCCGCGGTCGAAGGTAAGTGGTACAACCTCTATCACGGCTTCCTGGAAGTCCGCCCGATCGACGCCAAGTCGTCCAAGCTTGTCTACACGCTGATGGTCGATGAAGCCGACAAGGCCGACCAGGCCGCCAAGGACAAGGATGTCGCCAGCCGCAAGAAGCAGTTCGAAGGCGCGCTCGCCAACATGAAGAAGCTGGCCGAAGGCTGATTTCTTCTCACACGATCAACAGCGGCCCGCCCGAAAGAGCGGGCCGTTTGCTTTTGCCGTAGCGCATGCTTTCCTGAAGGCGTGCCAGCGTCCGACACCGTCACCTTTGAATGCAACACCGGCCGCTACCTGCTGGCAGGGCTCTTCGTTGCGGCGTTCGGCATACTCATCCTGACTTTTCTTGCTTTCGCATCCCAGCCGCTCGCAGTGGTGCTCGCGGCCCCTATTCTTGTCCTCGCGGGGGTCACGCTCGCAGGCTCGTTCCTACGCCGCGGCCCATTTCTGATCATCGGCCCCGAGGGACTCACCTACATGCCTTTCTCGCACAAGCCCGTGCCGTGGACCGATCTCTCCGCCGTTGTGCTCGTCAGGTATGAAGGCCGGCGCGTCGATTTCCCCGGTAGGGTCGTCTACTATCCGCAGCCAAGCTCCGACATGATCAATTTCGCGGTGCGAGACCTCAAGCCCTATCCATCCGGCCTGGGACGCAGCATCAGCCGCCTTGTGGCGCGGATGCAGGGCCTGCCGCCGATCTCGATACAAGTGCCTTATGTCAAAGGCGCAACGATGGAAGGCATCGCGGAAGCCATTGGCCGCCACTGGGACGGCAAGACCGAGAACAAGCCCTTCAACTACCCGCGTTGGGGCCGCCCCGGCGGCTAGGCCCGCTCTTCCTGCGCCGTGCCCTCGACGATCTGCCTGATCGCCTGTTCGAACACTTGTGGCGGCTGGCCGCCCTGGATCATCCAGCGCTGGTTGAAGATGACCGACGGCACCGCGCTGATCCCGCGGTTGCGCCAGACCATCTCCTCGCTGCGCACTTCCTTGGTGAACTCGCCCGACTTGAGGATCTCCCGAGCCCGCTTGCCATCAAGCCCGGCAGATTCCGCCGCTTTCGCCAGCACTTCATGATCGCTGGTGGACTGCTGTTCAGTGAAGTTCACCCTGAACAGCGCTTCCTTCAGCTCAAGCTGCTTGCCCTCGATCCCCGCCCAGTGCAGCAGGCGATGGGCATCGAACGTGTTCCAGATGCGGCTTTGCGGCGAATAGTTGAAGTCGAAGCCCAGCGCCGCGCCGCTGTCCTTCAACGCCTGCCGGGCGGCCGCCGAACGCTCCGGCGTCGAACCATACTTCTTCTGCACGTGCTCCGTCGTGTTCTCGCCTTCGGCCGCCATGTCAGGGTTCAGCTCGAAGGGCTGGAAGTGGATTTGCACGTCCACCTTGTCGCCCACCGCATCGATGGCCTTGAGCAGCGATCGCAGCCCCACAACGCACCACGGACAGGCGACATCCGAGACAAAATCGATCCGCAGCGGCGCGCCCATGAAGACTCCTGTCCCAGTACCCATGATCTAGTGCAGGTTTACCTTTCCGCACAGCGCACAAGGTCGAGAGACGCTCGGGGCAAACCCTAAGCAAGTGAGGCGCGGCCGAGGCGCATCGCCAAGCGCAATCTGTGGATGCCGCACCATGGAACTCAACTGCGAACCCGGCTGAGAGCCGTCCGCAGCGCTGGAAAATTTTGTCTCGACATGGGCGATCCGAGGCAAGGCTTTGGCTCGCGCGGCAGACTCGAAAAACCAGACCGCGATTCCGTGACAGAACGAGCATGCCCGCACCAGCCGTTAACGCGCTCTCTTGGCGGGCGAAACGGAGCGGAAGAGGGCATAGTCGTGGGCAACCGCTTGTCATCCGGCGATATCCTGCTACGCGCTGATTTCGGGCGCCTGAAATGTCAGCCAGCGCCTTGCGAAGCCATGAGCAGGACGGAACTAGCGCGTATGGATTTTGGCCTCCCGCCCGCCCAGGGTCTCTATGACCCGCGCAACGAGCACGACGCCTGCGGCGTCGGCTTCGTGGTCAACTTCAAGAACAGGAAGTCGAACCGCATCGTCGCCCAGGGCCTTGAGATCCTGCTGAACCTCGACCATCGCGGCGCCGTGGGCGCAGACCCATTGCTCGGTGACGGCGCCGGCATCCTGATCCAGATCCCCGACGCGCTCATTCGCGACTGGGCCACGAAGAACAGCCTCGAACTTCCCAAGCCCGGCTCCTACGCCGTCGCCATGTGCTTCCTGCCGCGCGATGAAGCGGCGCGCGACTTCGCGATGAAGCAGTTCGAGAACTATCTCGAGAAGTCGAAGCAGAAACTGCTCGGCTGGCGCGACGTGCCGACCGACATCAAGGGCATCGGCAAGGCCGTGCTCGAAGCCATGCCGGTGATCAAGCAGGCCATCATCGCCAAAGGCTCAGAGGCGATGACGCAGGATGCGTTCGAGCGGAAGCTGCTCGCCATCCGCAAGGAGACGCAGAACCCGCTCGCCGAAGTCGCGAAGAAGAAGAACCTTCCCGGCCTCTCCGAATTCTACATGCCGTCCCTCTCGACGCGCACCGTCGTCTACAAGGGCCTGCTTCTGGCCCACCAGGTGGGCACGTTCTACAAGGACCTCACCGATCCGCTGTGTGAGTCAGCGCTGGCGCTCGTCCACCAGCGTTTCTCGACCAACACCTTCCCTTCGTGGAAGTTGGCGCACCCCTACCGCTTCATCGCGCACAATGGCGAGATCAACACCGTCCGCGGCAACGTGAACTGGATGTACGCCCGCCGCCGCTCGATGGAGAGCACACTGCTCGGCGCCGACCTCGACAAGATGTGGCCGCTGATCCCGCACGGACAATCGGACACGGCCTGCCTCGACAACGCGCTCGAACTGCTGGTGGCCGGCGGCTATCCGCTCGCCCACGCGATGATGATGCTGATCCCGGAAGCCTGGGCCGGCAATCCGCTGATGGAGCCCAAGCGCCGCGCCTTCTATGAATACCACGCCGCCCTGATGGAGCCGTGGGATGGCCCCGCCGCCATCGCCTTCACCGACGGCCGCCAGATCGGCGCCACGCTCGACCGCAACGGACTGCGCCCTGCCCGCTTCATCGTGACGGACGATGATCTGGTGATCCTCGCGTCCGAAGCCGGCGTGCTGCCGATCCCGGATTCCAAGATCGTCCGCAAATGGCGCCTGCAGCCCGGCAAAATGCTGCTCATCGATCTCGACGAAGGCCGCATCATCGAGGACGAGGAAGTCAAATCCGCCATCGCGGGCAAGCACCCCTACGAAGAGTGGCTGCACGAGCTTCAGTTCAAGCTCGACGAACTGCCCGAGCCGGCCGAGCCGCCGCCCTATCTCGGCGACAACAACCAGACCACACGCCTCGATCGCCAGCAGGCGTTCGGCTACACACAGGAAGACCTGCAGTTCTTCCTCGAGCCCATGGCCGCCGTGGGCGATGATCCGATCGGCTCAATGGGCGCAGACACTCCCATTGCTGTCCTGTCGAGCAAACCGAAGCTGCTCTACAATTACTTCAAGCAGAACTTCGCACAGGTCACCAACCCACCGATCGATCCGATCCGCGAAGAGCTGGTGATGTCGCTGGTCTCGATGATCGGCCCGCGCCCGAACCTGCTCGGCCTTGCCGCCGGCACGCACAAGCGTCTGGAGGTGAAGCAGCCCGTCCTCACCAACGGCGACCTCGAAAAGATCCGCTCCATCCACGAACTGGTCGACGGCACGTTCCGCACCGCCACGATCGACGTGACCTGGGATGCCAAGGAAGGCGCCGCCGGCATACGCGCCGCTGTCGAGCGCATCCGCACGGAAGCGACCGAGCACGTGCTGCAGGACTCCAACATTCTGATCCTGTCCGACCGCGCTGTCAGCGAAGACCGCATCCCGATCCCGGCTCTGCTGGCGCTCTCCGCCGTCCACCACAAGCTGGTGAAGCAGGGCCTGCGCATGCAGGTCGGGCTCGTCGTCGAGACCGGCGAGGCCCGTGAGGTCCACCATTTCTGCACGCTCGCCGGCTACGGCGCCGAGGCGGTGAACCCCTATCTCGCGTTCGAGACGCTGGAGCAGATCCGCGTCACGGAGAAGATGAAGATCTCCGCGAAGGACGTGCAGAAGAACTACATCAAGGCCATCGGCAAGGGCGTGCTCAAGGTGATGTCCAAGATGGGCATCTCGACCTACCAGTCCTATTGCGGCGCGCAGATCTTCGACGCTGTCGGCCTGTCGTCATCGCTGATCGACGAATACTTCACCGGCACCGCCACGACCATCGAGGGTTCAGGCCTGCTCGAGATCGCGGAAGAGGCCGTCCGCCGCCATCGCAACGCCTTCGGCGACAGCCCGGTCTATCGCGACCTTCTCGATGTCGGCGGCGACTATGCCTACCGCCTCCGCGGCGAGGATCATGCGTGGACACCCGAGAGCGTCTCTAGGCTCCAGCACGCTGTTCGCGGCAACTTGCCGGAGGAATACGAAGCCTTCGCGCGCACCATCAACGATCAGAGCGAGCGCCTGCTCACCATTCGCGGGCTGATGCAGTTCAAGTTCGCCGACGAGCCGATCCCGCTCGAACAGGTCGAGCCCGCCGCAGACATCGTGAAGCGCTTCGCCACCGGCGCGATGAGCTTCGGCTCGATCAGCCGCGAGGCGCACACGACGCTCGCCATCGCCATGAACCGCATCGGCGGCCGCTCCAACACGGGCGAAGGCGGGGAAGAGCCGGACCGCTTCAAGCCGATGAAGAACGGCGACTCGATGCGCTCGAAGATCAAGCAGGTCGCCTCCGGCCGCTTTGGAGTCACTGCCGAGTATCTCGTCAACTCCGACGACATCCAGATCAAGATGGCCCAGGGCGCCAAGCCCGGCGAAGGCGGACAGCTGCCGGGCCACAAGGTCGACAAGAACATCGCCAAGGTGCGCCATTCGACGCCGGGCGTGGGCCTCATCTCGCCCCCGCCGCACCACGATATCTATTCGATCGAAGACCTCGCCCAGCTGATCCACGACCTGAAAAATGTTAACCCGGTTGCGCGTATCTCGGTGAAGCTCGTCTCGGAAGTCGGCGTCGGCACCGTCGCGGCGGGCGTCTCGAAGGCGCGCGCCGATCACGTCACCATTTCCGGCTTCGAAGGCGGCACGGGTGCTTCGCCCCTCACCTCGCTCACCCACGCCGGCTCGCCCTGGGAGATCGGCCTTGCCGAGACCCAGCAGACGCTCGTCCTCAACGAACTGCGCGGCCGCATCGCCGTGCAGGTCGACGGCGGCCTGCGCACGGGCCGCGATGTCGCCATTGGCGCCCTGCTCGGCGCAGACGAGTTCGGCTTCTCCACGGCGCCCCTGATCAGCCTCGGCTGCATCATGATGCGCAAATGCCATCTCAACACCTGCCCCGTCGGCGTCGCCACGCAGGACCCGGTCCTCCGCGCCCGTTTCACCGGCGCGCCGGAGAGCGTCATCAACTACTTCTTCTTCGTCGCCGAAGAGCTGCGCGTCATCATGGCGAAGCTCGGCTTCCGCTCGGTCGAGGAAATGGTCGGCCGCGTCGACAAGCTCGACATGCGCTCTGCCGTCGATCACTGGAAAGCCAAGGGCGTCGATCTCTCCAAGATCCTCTACCAGCCCAAGCCCAAGCCCGGCGTCGCCATCCACCAGAACGAGACCCAGAACCACGGCCTGGAAGGCGCGCTCGACCACAAGCTGATCAAGGCTGCGAAGGCCGCGCTCGCCTCGAAGAAGCCGGTCCAGATCACCGAGACGATCCGCAACGTGAACCGCACGGCGGGCGCCATGCTCTCAGGCGAAGTCGCCAAGAAGTACGGCCATGCGGGCCTGCCCGACGAGACGATCCAGATCGCCCTTACGGGCCAGGCAGGGCAGAGCTTCGGCGCCTTCCTCGCCCGCGGCGTCACCTTGGACCTCACGGGCGATGGCAATGACTATGTCGGCAAAGGCCTCTCCGGCGGCCGCGTCATCGTCAAGCCGCCGAAGGACTCCAAGCGCGAGCCGACCGAGAACATCATCGTCGGCAACACCGTGCTCTACGGCGCCATCTCGGGCGAGGCTTACTTCTGCGGTGTCGCCGGTGAACGCTTCGCCGTGCGCAACTCGGGCGCCGTCGCCGTCGTCGAAGGCGTGGGCGATCATGGCTGCGAATACATGACGGGCGGCGTCGTCGTCGTGCTGGGGCAGACAGGGCGCAACTTTGCGGCGGGCATGTCCGGCGGCGTCGCCTATGTCTACGACCCAGACAATGTCTTCAAGATCCTGTGCAACCCCTCGATGGTCGCGCTGGAGAATGTGAAACCCGCCGAAGGCGGCGATGAAGCCGAAGCGCCCAAGCAGCGCGCCGTCTCAGCCGAGGATTCCGGCATGGGTGACATGCTGAAGTTCGACGCCGAGCGACTCAAAATCCTGATCGAGCGCCACCTGCTCCACACCGGCAGCGCCCGCGCCCGCGAGATCCTGGACAATTGGGCCGACGCCGCGCCGAAATTCGTCAAAGTCACGCCGACCGACTACGCCCGTGCGCTCAACGACATGAGAGCGGCGCGCGCAAAAGTCGTGGCGGCAGAGTAGATTTGGGGACATCCCCTTAAAAGGATTGGCAGATGGGCAAGCCGACCGGCTTCCTCGAGTTCGACAAGAAAGAGCGCGGCTACGAAAAGCCGGACGCTCGCCTGAAGAATTATCAGGAATTCCTGAAACGTATGCCGCAGCCGGAAGTGCGCGAGCAGGCTGCGCGCTGCATGGATTGCGGAATTCCGTTCTGCCATAATGGCTGCCCGGTCAACAACCAGATCCCCGACTGGAACAACCTGGTCCATCGCGACCAGTGGAAGGCCGCGCTCGAGAACCTGCACTCCACCAACAACTTTCCGGAATTCACCGGCCGCGTCTGCCCCGCGCCATGCGAAGCCGCCTGCGTTCTCAACATCAACGAGAACCCCGTTTCGATCAAAACCATCGAGTGCGAGATCGTCGATCGCGGCTGGGATGAAGGCTGGATCAAGCCGCAACAGGCGCCCCGCGGCACCGGCAAGCGTGTCGCCATCGTCGGCTCCGGCCCCGCGGGCCTGGCCTGCGCACAACAACTCGCCCGCGCCGGTCACGCACCCACCGTGTTCGAGAAGAGCGACCGCATCGGCGGCCTGCTCCGCTATGGCATCCCCGACTTCAAGATGGAAAAGAAGCACATCGACCTCCGCATCCGCCAGATGGAGGCCGAGGGCGTGATCTTCCGTCCGCGCATGTATGTCGGCATCGACGTGACCGTGCAGCGCCTGCTTGATGACTATCAGGTGCTCGTGCTGGCAGGCGGCGCCGAACAGCCGCGCGACCTGCCGATCCGGGGCCGCGAGTTCGACGGCATCCACTTCGCGATGGATTTCCTCACGCAACAGAACAAGCGCGTCGCGGGCGACGAAGAGAAGGCCGCAGCGCCCGGCGGCACGATCTCGGCCAAGGGCAAGCATGTCGTCGTCATCGGCGGCGGCGATACGGGCTCGGACTGCATCGGCACATCCAACCGCCACGGCGCAGCCTCCGTCACGCAACTTGAAATCATGCCCAAACCGCCGGTCCTCGAGAACAAGGCGATGACCTGGCCCGACTGGCCGCTGCGCCTGCGCACGTCCTCCTCGCACGAGGAAGGCTGCGACCGCGACTGGTCCGTCGTCACCAAGCGCGCCATCGCTGTTGGCGGAAAAATCAAAGCCATCGTCTGCGCCCGCACCGAATGGGTGAAGGACGGCAATGGCCGCATGCAGATGAAGGAGATCGAGGGCTCCGAGTTCGAGCTCAAGGCCGATCTCGTGCTGCTCGCCATGGGCTTCACCGGCCCGGTCGTCCCCGGCCTCGTCACGCAGACGAAAGCCAACCTCGATCCGCGCGGCAACGTCGCGGCCAACACGATGGACTACAAGACGTCGTCGGACCGCATCTTCGCCTGCGGAGACATGCGCCGCGGCCAGTCCCTCGTCGTCTGGGCCATCCGCGAAGGCCGCCAGTGCGCACGCGCCGTGGACGAATTCCTGATGGGCGCAACCACGCTGCCAAGATAGCGGCGCTAACGCACAGGCTTTGCGAACAGGAACGAGACGATCGCAAACCGCTCCCGGTGATAGAACCGGTGCGCCCCCGTCCGGCTTGTCGCCGACGAGAGCAGGACGGCGTCGCACGAGAGCGCCTTCGCCCTCGCTTCGAGCGCCCTCATCATGATCGCCCCATAGCCTTTCGAGCGCTGGCCTTCGGCCGTCACCAGGTCGTCGATCTCGAACCGCCGCCCGCAATACGTCGTGAGATAGCTGCGCCAGACCGCAATCGCCCGCACCTCGCCTGCGTCGAACAGCTGCGTTAGGCCCGCACCCTCCGCCGCCATCCGCTGCATGTAGGAGGCGTAGTCGCCTTCAATATGCGGGCGAAAATTGCGATGCAGCGCCTCTCCCTCCCGCAGTGCGGCATCAGTATCGGCAAGGGGCATGGCGACGCCATCGGCGCCAATGCGATCGATGAATGACAATGTTTGAGACATGGGCTCGCTCCTCAAAGAGAAAGCCCAGGCGCGCGGCGAACGAAGGCCGCGTTCCCCGGTGGTTTGCCACCTTTGAAGCGCCAGTCGCGCGGCGGAGTCTTGTGGCAGGGCCGCCGCGCCCGGACAAGACTGCGCCTGCCAGCGTTGGCGCGCCCATACCCCCAATCTGATTGCAGTCCGCCCGGCCTGTACTACTCTCCCCACAATCGGCCGGCGCAAGACCGGCAGGACTAGCCGCCAAAAGTGCGGTCACAGGAACGGGGAGACTTTCATGAAACGCCAGCTCGCGACTGCTATTGCGCTGATCCTCGCGGCCTCGCCCGCGGCCTTCGCCCAGACACCAAGCAACACCGCCTACCAGAAGCCGCACACCTCATGGGGCGCGCCGGATCTGCAGGGCTACTGGAGCAACGCCTCCATCACCAAGATGTCCCGCCCTGCCGGCCTCACCACGCTGATCATCACGCCCGAGCAGGCAAAAGGCCTCGAGGACAAGGACCTCAACAACCAGCGCCTCGCCGCCGACCAGAAGCCGACCGACCAGACCGTAGGCGCGCCTGCGGTGGGCGGCCTGCAGAACAACGGCAACTACAACGCCTTCTGGTGGGATCCGGGCAAGACGGTCGCGAAGATCAACGGCGAGTACCGCTCTTCCTGGATCGTCGAGCCCGCCAACGGCCGCATCCCCTATAAGGCCGGCCGCGCCGGGGCGGCGCGCGCTGCCGCCGCTGCCAACAGCGAGGATGGCTCGCCGCCTCCCCGCGCGGCCGCGGCTCCCGCTCCCGCCGCACGCCCCGCCGCTCCCGCGGCCAATCCCGCTGCTGCTCCCAAGCCCCCCGCCAAGACCATCGCGCCTGCCAAGCCTGAACCCAAAGCCTTTGTCGAGCCTGGTCCGTCCTATGGGAATGTCGGCGTCGGCCGCGTGGAGGCTGCGGCCTCGTACATGGGCCCTGAATCCCGCAGCCTGGGGGAGCGCTGCCTCATCGGCTTCGGCAACACCGGCGGCCCGGTGATGACAAATGTGCTATATAACAACATGTACCAGATCGTTCAGGCGCCCAACGCCGTGATGATCCAGGTCGAAATGAACCACGACGCCCGCATCATCCCGATCTTCACGAGCCCAGCAGAGGCGACCAAGGCCCACCGGCCCGCCGTCATGAAGCAGTGGCTGGGCGACAGCGTCGGCTGGTACGAAGGCGACACGCTCGTAGTTGAGACCAAGAATGTGAATCCGGTCCAGCGCGGCTATATCGGCCCCAACGGCAAGCTCACCGAGCGCTTCACCCGCATCGCCGACGGCCAGATCCTCTATGGCTTCGAGGTAGATGACCCCGACCAATATGCCCAGGTCTGGAAAGGCGAGATGGCCTTCAACGCCGGCAAGGGCGGCCTGTGGGAATACGCCTGCCACGAAGGCAATTACGGCCTCATCGGCATCCTCGAAGGCGCAAGGCAGCGCGAGAAGCGCGGGGAGAAACTTGAGCTGACGGCGGAGAGCGAGTGATCATGACGGCGCGGAACACACCGCTTCCACGTATGGCATTGGCCACGGGCATCTTGATTGGTTCATCGCACTGGCGGTCTGGATCTTTGCCCGCGGCGGCTTTGAAATGTTCCGCGACACGCCCTCTCTCGCCATGCCGATCATCATCATGGGCAGCATCGCGATCTAGGTTCTATGCGTGTCGTTGGCAGGCTGGCCGCGCAAACGGCGAGGAACGCTGCGAAACACTGAGTTGATGACGGACCTGCCTTTCAGGTTTGCTCGCCCGCCCCATCGGGGTCCAGCGCCCCGACAACGGCCTTGCGGAGCCGCTCCGGCGTATAGGGCTTGGCGATGCAGGCCCCGAGATCGGCGCCCGGAAACGCCCGCGCCTTCAGCTCGTACCCGCTGGCAAAGACGATCGGAATCTTGCGCTCGTGAAACTTCTGCGCGACCGGGAAGCTGAACTCCCCGTTGATGTTCACGTCCAGCAACGCGAGATCGACCTTGTCCATCTGCGCAAGCTTTTCTGCCTCCGGCAGGTTGGTGGCGATGTGCACCTCGGCGCCCATGTCCACGAGGATGCCCTCGGCGTCGAGCGCGATGAGATACTCGTCTTCCAGAATGACGATGGTCCGGCCGCTGAGCACACCCATGCCGATACCTCTCAGAACGGGCACGACAGCGTGCAATGGAGACCCGAGGGTGTGAGGTCGTAATCACAGCTGCCCTGAAGGTCGTGCACGATGGCGTTGCGGATAAGGCGTGATCCGAAGCTCGGTTTTGCCGAAGACGGATCGATCCCGGAGACACCCGATTCCGTCCAGCTCAGCTGAAGATGCTGTCCGCCGCTGTCGACGCTGACGTTCCAGCTGATCTTGAGCTTGCCGCCCGCGGGCGACAGCGCGCCGTACTTCGAAGCGTTGGTTGCAAGCTCGTGCAGGGTAAGCGTGAGGCAGAGCGCGTGTTTCGGCGGGACCAATACGGCCGGCCCGTCGACCGAAATGCGCTCGACATGATCGAACGGCGCCAGCTCGGTATCAAGGATCTCGCGAAGCGATGCAGCGCGCCAGTCCTGCAGCGTGAGCAGCGTATGCGTGCTCGCCAGCGCGCCGATCCTGCTCTTCAGCTTGTCGACAAGATCCGTGCGGCCGATCTGATCGTTCATCGTCTGGCTGACGATGGATGAAACAGTCGCCAGCGTGTTCTTCACCCGATGCTGCAGCTCATCCATGAGCCGGCGAAGTTCGCGCTCCAGGTGGCGCAGCTCGGTTACATCCTTCAGCACGACGCCGACAGCGATCACGCGGTCCTCTTCCTGGTAGGGATAGAAGTCGATCAGGAAGTCGCGCTTGGACGACCCGTTCGTGCGAATGCTCGCCTCGAAATTGCTGACCTCGCGCACCTTCTCGAACACTTCGGCGATAGGCCGTTCCATGCGCTCGGCGAGTTCCGGCGATCCCTCCGCGAGGGCTGCGCCAGGGAGCGACTCCATCGTTTGGCCGGTGAGGTGCGCAAATTGTTCGTTCACCTTCAGGAAGCGTTGATTGCGGTCGAACAGCGCCATGCCGACAGGGGCCGTCTTGTACAGCGTCTCGATCTCGCTGGTCCGCTGGCGCGCCAGCGTCTCGTTGCGCACAAGATCGGCCTGCGTCTGGCGGATCTTGGTGACATCCGAAAACACCATCACGACGCCGTCGATATCCCCGACCAGATCGCGATAGGGCAGTACGCGCAGAACATAGCATTCCTTGCCGCTATCGAGGGCGAACTCCTTCTCGGCCGCCTCGCCCGTGCGGAGCACCTCGCGGCCCAGGGCTTCCATGTCGCCATGGTCGACCCGCGAAGAGACGTCCGCCAGCAGCCGTCCACGATCCTGGGTCTGGAAGCGGAACAGCAATGTCGTCGCCGGCGTGAAGGTTCGTATGCGCATATCCCGATCAAGGAAGATCGTGGGGATCTGCGTGCTCTCGATGAAGTTCTGCAGGTCGCTGTTGGCGCGCCCGAGCTGGTCGACTTTCGATTTCAGCTCCTCGTTGACGGTGGCAAGCTCTTCGTTGGTCGACTGAAGCTCCTCGTTCATCGACATCATTTCTTCGTTGGAGCTCTTCAGCTCCTCGTTCGATGTCTCCAGTTCCTCGACCGTCGTCCGAAGCCGCGAGCGGGTCTCGTCGAGCTCTTCCTCCAGCAGGCGCGCGCGTTCTTCGTCCGAATGCGGGTCGACGAAGACATCGGCGTCATCGTCGATGTCCGTCTCGCGCTTTATTGTTGTGACGTCCTGGAAGACGAGCAGCGCTTCGTCCTGGCTCAGCGGATCGGCAATGACATCGACAAGCACAGTGCCCTGGCCCTCGATGTCGATTTCGGTCTCGCGCTTGATCGACCGCTTGCCGCGCTTCCGCGCCGCTTCAAGCACGGAGCGCACTGCCGAGCGCAATTCGCGCTTGGCAAGTTCGGCCACATTCGTCGTCGGCGCGCCCGGCGCCAGCTCGAGATATCGGCCGGTGCGGGTCGAAGAGCGGACGATATGATTGTTCGAATTCACGATCACATGCGCTGGCGCATAGCGCTCGATCACCCGGCGCGAGGCCATGTCGGCAAGTTCATTTGGCTGGGCCCGAGGCTGCGCCGGGTCCGGCCCCTGCAGCATCGCGAGAGGATCGATCAGTGTCGGCATCGAGATCGAGTGACGCTTCGTTCCGCTGCGCCGGTAGATCTTGTTGCTGTTGTCCGTGGTGTCGAACAGGTCGGCGCGCCCTGCGAGGTTTTCGGCCGACCCGAGAAACAGCCAGCCGCGCGGACGCAGGGCGTAGTGAAACACCGGGATGACGCGCTGCTGCAGGTTGGCGTCGAAATAGATCAGCAGGTTGCGGCAGGCGACCATGTCGACCCGCGAGAACGGCGGGTCCTTGATCAGGTTGTGGTTCGAGAACCGCACCATGTCGCGCACCGACTGGTTGAGGACGTAGCAGTCTTCCTGCGCATGAAAGTACCGGTCGAGTAGTTCCGGCGGCACTTCCTTCACGGCCGTATGCGGATAGCTGCCGGCCCGCGCGCGCTGCAGCATCTGTTCGTCGATGTCGGTCGCCAGGATCTGCACGCTGGGTCGCCCGAGCGGCATGCGCGAGAGTTCTTCGGCGATAAGGATGGCAAGGCTGAACGCCTCCTCCCCGCTCGAGCATCCCGGCGTCCAGATGCGCACCGTATCGGCGGCGCCCTTGCCGCGAAGAAGCTCGGGGATGGTCTCCCGCCGCAGGAAATCGAACGCCTCCGGATCGCGGAAAAAGCAGGTGACGTTGATCAGCAGGTCGCGAAACAGAAGCTCGGACTCGGTCGCCGATGTGCGCAGGAGATCGAGATATTCATCCGGCGTCGCCGTGCCCACCACCTGCATGCGCCGGCGGATGCGGCGCAGCATCGTGCCGCGCTTGTACTGGCTGAAATCGTGCCCGAGCCGCCTGCGCAGCTCCTGGCACGCGGCGATCAGGAAGTCCGCTGCATCCGGCAGCGAAATACCGCCCGCTTCCTTGCGATCGAAATAGTTGCGGATCTCCACCGGCATGTCCGCCGGCGGAAGCACGCGGTCGACGAGCCCCGTGGCGATCGCCGCCTTCGGCATCCCGTCATACTTGGCCGTCTCCGTATCCTGCGCCAGCGTGAGCCCGCCGGCTTCCTTCACCGCACGAAGTCCTTCGCTGCCGTCGCCTCCCGTTCCCGAGAGAACGACGCAGGCGGCGTTCAGCCCCTGATCCACGGCCAGGCTGCGGAAGAAATCATCGATCGGCCGGCGAAACCCTCTCGGTTCGGAAAACCGGGTGAGCTTGAGCTGTGCTTGCTCGATCGCGAGGCTGGCGTTCGGGGGAATGAGGTAGACGTGGTTGGCCTTGATGAACATGCCATCGGTGATCTGCCGCACCGGCATCCGCGTCTTGCGGCCAAGCAACTCGGCCAGCATGCTTTCGTGATTGGGATCGAGATGCTGGACAAGAACATACGCCAGGCCCGCATCCACAGGCGCTGCTGCAAGGAAGTTCTGGAAAGCTTCAAGGCCGCCGGCGGACGCGCCGACACCCACTACCGGGCACTGAGCCGGGTGCGCGCCCAGACCAGGCCGGTCTGGCGACAGCGACTCGTCTTCTGCCGTAGCAACAAGATCAGTCATGAGTTTGAACCACGCACCCGCCCACGTGTTTGACGCCTGAAGGAATGAGAGGCGTTCCAGTCGAAATTAGCTTCTGAAAGATCAAAACGACCGGCGGAACCCGAGGTTCCATGACACGCAGGCAAGCGTTCGCCGCCCGGGATCAAGCCGGCGTTATGTCTTGCGGGATGCGCGCGAGGGAATCGGGCGAGCGTCTGCTGTCAGCACAATTGAGTATTGGAGAACGCACGCCTCAGGCCTCACGCCCGAGGCAAACGATACTGCCTAGAACCCGAACCTCACCTTCAGCGAACCAGCGTACGTCTCATACCCATCATCGCCCTGGCGCTGTTCCAGCTCCGCCCGCAGCGAGCCATAGGGGAAGAACGCCTCCAGCCCCAGCTTGCCGCCGACCAGCGTTTCCGGCAGAGCGCTGGAAAGAGTGAAGTCCGAGACGCTGGAGGGCGCGCCCTGCAACCGGCCGGTGAGATCGAATGAGTCCGCCGAATTGCCGGTGACGTTCGCCTCCAGATAGGGATGCCACAGCGCCCTCGCCCAGCGCGCCGTCACCCCGCCCGTGACCGAGAGCGTCGCGGCGCCGAACGTATCCTCGTGGTCGGCCATCACCATGTTGAAGGCGCCTGCGCCCGTCTCGGCAAAGCCGCCGGTGCGGACATGGTAGCCGTCGAGATCCAGCGCGGGCCGCACATACCACTCGCCCCACTGCATCAGGTAAGCCCCGCGCAGCCGCGCCGACAGCTGCAGCGTGTCGTTGGAGCTTTCCGCGATAAGCGTGACCGGGAAGCCCGTCTTCCGCCGCCGCTCGGCCGTCGAGTAGGAAAGATCCGCCGAGACCGACCCCAGCCATGGCCCGTTGTCATACTTCATGACGCCGCCGAAGAAGCCGCCCTCGTTCGTGCCGGCGACGTCATTGCCGATATCGAACGAGCCCTTCTCGTAGCCGGCCGAATAACCGGCGAACAAGTCGCCGCCGAGGTCGAACTGCTGTCCGCCCTGCAGCCGCATGACGTTGTCCTTGTATCCCGGATCGCCTGCGCGAACGTCCTGCCGCGAACTGGCGATGCTCTGCTTCACCCAGGTGCAGCCCGTCTCATGCAGCGGATTGGCCCAGCCTGCACCCTCCGGACAGCTCTGCAAGGCGCCAAGATGCGCCGCCCCCGCCGACATCGAATGCTGCCCCTGGCTGAACGCCGCGTAGGGGAGGATCGCATCGAGCAGGCCCTTGTAGGCGCCGGCGTCCGTCCCGTAGGCGAGCTTGTCGAGCGCCGCATCCAGCTCCGCCGGCGCGCCCGCCGCCCAGATGTCCTGGATATGCCCCGCCAGCTGCGACTGCTCTTGCCCCAGCCCGGCGATATCGAAGTCGAGCTTGGTGATCCCCGCCTGCAGCGCATTGCCCTGAATGCGCGTGCCCCAGTCGATCACCAGCGTGTCCATGTGATCGACGCTGACGCTGGACGTCCCGAACCCACCCGTCGCCGTCAGCATGGTGACCCACTGATCGGGCCGCAGCGTGTCGGCATGCCCGAACATTGGCGTCAGCTTGCCGCGCAGGTTGGCAGCGCCCGTCACGTCGATCCGGTCCGACACCCCGCCCGGGTTGTAGTTCATCTTCAGCTCACCCGAGGCGTTCTGTACGAACGCTCCCACGAACTGCGATGTGCCGCCCACAGTGTCCCCGAACGGCGAGATGATCCCCGAATTCTGGATCGGGCGCCCTGCCCCCACGAACACGGCCTTGCCAGAATCGAAGCGTCCGCCCGCCTCGTTGGTGAAGCTGTTCGCCCCGCCGCCGATCCCGATATTCCCGGTGATCAAGCCCGAGTTGAACACCGCGTCATCCCCGTCCGTGCCGATGATGGCGTTGCCGGACAGCGCCGAGATACGCCCACCGCGGTTGCGAATTTCGTTAGAGAGGCCGCCCGAGACAAAGATGCCCGCCCCGCTGTCACCGCTCCCGCCGATGATCTCGCCATTGTTGAGCGTGATCGAGATGTTCTGGCCGCGCCCGTCGAACTGGCCGCCCGCCAGCGGATGATCCGGATCGCTGTTGTCCCCCGCAATGCTCTGCGCCCAGATGCCGACGGAATCCTTTCCGAACGTACGGATCGAGCCGGTGTGCGTCACGGTGATCGTGCCCGCCGTCCCCTTGTCGCCCGTGGATCCCGCAACCCCGATGGCCACCGGGAAAGTCACTCCACCTGATCGGCCGGCGCCACCGCCGCCGCCGATCGACTGTGCCATCACGCCGTGCGCCGCCTTGCCGAGCGTGGTGATCAGCCCCGACGTGTCGACCAGCACATTGCCGCCATTCCCACCGACCCCGCCATCGCCACCGTCGCTGTAGTTGCCCACGCCTATCGTCAGGCCGGTGTCTATGCTGATGCCGCCGAACGCGTCGATGGTGTGCACATACGTGCTCGTCTGCACGCCCACCGCCATGCCGCCGCCGCCGCCGATGGATTGCGCCAGCACGCCATGCGCGCCATCGCCCTCCGTCGTCACGCGCCCACGCACATGCGCTTCGACAAAGCCGCCATTGTCCATATCACTGCTGGTGTCGGTAGAGCTCGTGCCGCCCGCCCCGCCATTCCCACCGATCGATATAGAGGCGAACGAGCCCTGGTCTGCCGATCCGGCAATGCCGCCGCCGCCGCCGATGGATTGCGCCACCACGCCGATCGCGCCATCGCCCAGCGTGACGATGTTGCCGGTCTGGTCGACGAACACATGGTCGCCCCGCCCACCCGTACCGCCATCCCCGCCCATGTTGAGCTGGACGTTGTACTTCTCCTCGCCCTCCCCGGTTCCAAGCGCGCCCGCACCACCGCCCCCGCCTACCGACTGTGCGAATATACCGAACGCCAGGTCGCCCATCGTGGTGATGTCGCCCTTGTTGGTGACAATCACCTCGCCACCATGCCCACCCGATCCACCGTCACCACCTAGCCCCCCACCGAGCCCTATATCGCCCGACCCATTCGCCTCGCCCCCGGCGCCCAATCCACCGCCTCCACCCACCGATTGCGCGAACACGCCCATCGACATGAACCCGCCGGTAATGATCTCGCCCTGGTTGGTGACGTCGACCTTCCTCCCATCGCCGCCCGACCCGCCGATCCCGCCCAGCGAGATGCCGACATCGACGCTGATGGACTTGCCTTCCTTCTTCTTGGCGTCCGCCGCCTTCTTGCTTTCGGTCTTGCTCTTGCGGCCGTAGCTGTCCTCGGTCTCGGGATTGTTCTGCTTCGCCGTACCCTGCAGGCTCTCATAGCGATCACGCGCGCGGTCGCGGTCCGCTTCCGTCTCGTCCTCATCGATCAGGTTCTCCGGCAGCCCGGGCATGTCCGGGATGCCGAGATCCTCGAACAGGTCGCCCTCCTTGCCGGCCCCACCGGCGCCGCCTCCGCCACCTACGCTCTGCGCCGTGATCCCGTTGGCGATATCGCCCAGCGTCACGATGGAGCCCTTGTTGACGAGCTTCACCTCCCCGCCGGAGCCTGCAGCGCCGCCATCTCCGCCGAGCGAGATCGAAACCTTCACCTCGCTCGATTCCCCACCCGCAACCGTCTCGCTCGCCGCCGAGGCATCGCCCCCGATGCCCCCGCCGCCGCCCACGGATTGCGCGATGATCCCTGTCGACATGTCGCCGAAGGTGAACACCCCGCCATTGTTCTCGATGTCGACCAGGCCGCCATCGCCACCCGATCCGCCATCCCCGCCGATCGCCAGCGTGAAGGCGACCGCAGCCCCCTTGCTCACATTGACCGCCAGCGCCCGCGCCGTGGCCGATCCGCCCGCCCCGCCGCCGCCGCCGACCGACTGGCCGACGATGCCGTTGGCGTTGAAGTCGCGGGTCACGATCGAGCCGAAATTGTCGATGTCGATGGTCTGGCCCTTGCCGGCCGCGTTGCCATCTCCGCCGATGGAAATGCCGGAAGAGAACGTCACGCCATCGAGAATGCTCGCGCCGAACGAATAGGCCGAGCCGCCCACTCCGCCGCCGCCGCCGATTGATTGCGCGAAGATCCCATTGGAAAAATCGCCCGAGACATCGATCGAGCCACGGTTGGTGATCTTCACTTCCGTGCCCGCATCGCCGCCTTTCCCGCCATCGCCGCCGATGGAGATCGGCAGAGACCAGCCGCCCGCCACGATGACGTTGGCGTCCCCGCCCGCGCCGCCGCCCCCGCCGACCGACTGCGCAAAGATGCCGTCACTGCGCTGGCCGGATGTGCGGATGGTCGCGCCAGTGTCGTTGGTGATGGTGATCTTGCCGCCATCGCCGCCCTTGCCGCCATCGCCCCCGATAGAGATCGAGATGTTCTGGCCCCTGCCGGTCGCGTCGCCCCCCGATCCGCCGCCGCCACCGACCGACTGCGCAAAGATGCCGTTGGCGCGCTCGCCATCGGTCTGCAGCAGGCCGCGATTGGTGACTGTCACCTCCCCGCCGAAGCCCGCATCCCCGCCGTCGCCGCCCGAGACGCTGAACCAGCCGCCGGCGTCCCCGCCGACGCCGCCGCCGCCGCCGATCGACTGCACGAACAGCGCGTGCGCGCCTTTGCCGGCGGTGATCACCTGGGCGCCCGTGTCGTTGGTCACCGTCACAATCCCGCCATCGCCGCAGATGAAGGGGTCGCCGTCACAGCGGAACGTATTGCGCGATCCGCCATCGCCTGCGTTGGACGTGAACGCGCCGGACGAGCCGCCGCCATTGCCCGCAATGCCGCCCACGCTCTGCGCCAGCACGCCGAACGAACGGATGCCCTCGGTTACGATCCTGCCGGTGTTGGTGACCGTCACATTGTCAGCGTCGCCCGCTTCACCGCCATTGCCGCCGCGGCCGCGGAAGATGGAATCTCCCTCCCCGCCCAGGCCGCCTGCGCCGGCGAACGAGTTGGCGAAGATGCCGTAAGCGTCCTCGCCCTTGGTCCAGAGCAGGCCGTTATTGGTGACGACCACCTTCCCGCCATTGCCGCCCGAACCGCCGCGAGATGCATCGCGCCAGTCATTGCCGCCGCCGCCTCCCCCGCCGTCATAGCCGATGGAGGATGCCGAAATCGCAAAGGCGCGATCGCCGCTGGTGGTGACGCTGCCATCCTTCCCGACGATGACGGTGACGTCGCCGCCCCAGCCGCCAGCGCCGCCCGCCCAGCTCTCATCGAACCCGGATGCGCTTTCGCCCCATCCGCCAAGCCCGCCCTTGGAGTAGACATAGATGCCGTGGGCGTCGATCTCGTCCGTTACGATGTCGCCGGCATAGTTGACGAAAACATTGCCGCCATTGCCCGCACGGACATCCTGGTCGGCGAAGGAACGTCCGCCGATCGATGCGGCGTAGATGCCGTAGGACGTGGCGCCACGCGTGTGGATATTGCCGATGCCGCGGATCTCGACCGCCCCGCCATCGCCCGTGCCGCTGTCTCCCCCCGACACGGATCCAAGGCTCAGCGCCGCGATGCCGATGGAGGAATTTCCGTACGTGTCGATCGAGCCGTTGTTTTCCACAAACACACGGCCCGACGCCTCGTTATATCCGTTCCAGTCGGTGGACGAGCGGGCGAGAATACCGTGCACGAAATCTCCGCGCGTCGTGATCGTTCCGTTGTTGGTGACCCACACATCGCCCGAGATGGCGTTGACGCCATGGCTGGTCGCGACCAGAGCCGCGCGCCAGAGATCCGGCGCCTCATCCGGCGACACCGGCGTTTCCCAGTAGGTGGCAAGACCCGGCGCGTAAGCGAGGAACTGCGTCGCATCCCGCCGGAAGGTTTCCACGTCATACGGCGCCACCTGGTCGGGCGAGACCATCCAGCAGAGGTTCTGGTTGTACTTCAGCGGCGACGGCGGAGGCGATGGCGGCAGCGGCGGCGGGGTCGTTCCCGGCGGCGGCGGATCCGGCGGCTTGATGCCGTAGAAGCCGGTGAAGCCCGGACGCAGCACGCAGTTGGCCTGCAGCGCAACCAGCAGGTCCGGGCTCAGCACCGGGAAGGTCTTGCTCGGCAGGTCAGGCTCGATCAGGAAGGTCTTCTCGCCGAACTGTTTCAGCTGGCCGGTGTCGATCAGGTGATCGAGCACGCCCGGCGCCAGCAGGCCGCCATCGGCCGGATCATTGAGCGCCGCCCCGACCTTCGCGATCCCGGCGCGCAGGCGGGCCGCCTCGCCTGGATTGTTGAGGGCGACCTCGCGAGACGGCGCCGTGTTCTGGGTCTCCAGCGTGATGTTGGCGTTGTTGACGACCACCGTGTCGCCCGCGACGGTGCTGGTAAAGGCGTCGCGCTCGTCGGACACAGTCACTGCGCCCAGCTGGCCCGTGCGCAGTCCGTTGACATTGACGTTCGCATTCAACGTCAGGTTCATGTCCGTCAGCGCATCATTCGTGCGCGTAAACGTAATGCCGTTCGGATTGCTGGCTGAGGTCGAGGTGATCGTCCCGCCGGTCACGTTGCCGATCGTGAGATTGGTTATGGTCCCGGGGATCGAGGTGATGCTTTCGTTGATCCTGTAGGCGCCGGTCTCCTGCTCCACCTTCACGCCCGTCGTCGCCGCGCCCGAGCAGGTCAGCGTCTGCGTTGTCGCATTCGGCGTGCAGGTCGCCTGCGCCTCTGCGGTCATCGGCGAGAACAGAGCGCCTGCTCCGCCCACCAGGGCAGCCGCCCGCAAAAGCGCCGATGACAGCGAGGTTTCCAGCTGCCTGCGCCGGCGATTCGAACCGAGCTTCGCACTACGTTCGGGCGAGCCGTTCATGAAAACCCCCTGCATTGGGCGAAGCCGTCCCGAAGCATTTCGAAGACCGCTTCCCAACGCGAAATTCTCATGGCTTATGGGCGCTCAGAACCGCGACTGAGGTCCTAGGACCGGTGTGCGCGCTCGGGGCAGAGGCTAGATTTCAACCGTGAAGCTGCTCGTCGTTGATGATCACTCCGTAGTGCGCGAAGGCTTGTCGGCCTTGTTGCTCACCTTTGGCCCCGACACCAAGGTGATCGGCGCCGAAGATGGCCCGCACGCGCTCGCCGCAGCCGAGGCTCACAGCGATCTCGACGTCGTGATCCTCGACCTCGCCATGCCCGGCATGAACGGGATGAAGGTGCTCGAAGAGCTTGGCGCGCGCCGCCCGGGTTTACCTGTGATGGTGCTGTCGGCCTCCGAGGATCCCGAATTCGTGCGGCAGACAATGGCGCTGGGCGCGCTCGGCTACGTCCCCAAATCCGCCAACCCCGACACGCTGATCGCCGCTATCCGCTTCGTCCTGCAGGGCGAGCTCTACATCCCGCCCTTCATGCTCACCGCCAAGCCGCCGTCAGCCGCCACCGCGAAGAACCTGCCGCGCCTCACCAAGCGCCAGTCCGAAGTCCTCGCCTCGCTCTGCGAGGGCCTCTCCAACAAGGGCATCGCGCGCAATCTCAACATGTCCGAGAAGACGGTGAAGGCGCACATCACCACGATCTTCAGGTTGCTCGGCGTCCAGAACCGCACGCAAGCGGTGAACCTCGCGCGCGAGGGCGTGCCCGAAGCGTAAGCCTTCTTCTTCGTGTCTTTGTGAATCCTTTGTGCCTTCGTGTTGGAATCTTTGGTCCCGCGCGCGCCGTGCGAAGTTTTAAACACGAAGACACGAAGGTCACACAAAGACACGAAGGGGGCAGCGCGTAACGGTCCTACGCCAGACGCCCCTGGACCAGGCCCTAAGCCGGCGCCAATCCCTTCCGCACGAGATTGCCCACCAGCGCACGCAGCTGCGCCTTGCCCAGCGGCTTGTGCAGGATCGGAAAGCCGCTGCCTTGCGCCTCCCGCAACTTCTCCGGATCCGTCTCCCCGGTGATCAGCGCCGACGGCGCCGCATGGCCGATCTTGGCGCGCAGTTCCTGCAGCACATGTATCCCGTTCTCCGCCCCGAGCTGCCAGTCGCACAGGATCGCATTCGGCGCCCGCGGATCGCGCGCGAACGCCTCGATCATCTCCTCGCCCGAGGCCGTCGCCACCACATCATGGCCCCACGCGCCTAGGATCGCCTCCATCGCCGAGAGGATGGTCGGGTCATCATCGATCACCCAGATCCGCGCCCCGCCATCCATCACGATATCCGGCGCCGCCATCGGCGCGCTCAGAGCCGGAACCTGCGCCACCGGCACGCTGATCCGGAACAGCGACCCCGAGCCGGTGATCGACTTGAGCTCGATCGGATGATCCATCAGATTGCAAAGCCGCTTCACGATCGCGAGGCCCAGTCCCAGCCCTTCGCTCCGCCGGTCCTTCGGCTCCGCGCGATAGAACTCCTCGAAGATCATCAGGCGCTGGCTCTCAGGAATCCCCGGCCCCGTATCCCACACCTCGATCGAAGCCCGCTTCCGCCCCGCCACGCGCACAGCCGCCAGCACGCGCCCCGCCCGAGTATAGCGCACCGCATTCGACATCAGATTGCGCACGATCCGCTCCAGCAGGATCGGATCGCTCCGCACCCAAGCGGTAGGCGCGTGGATCTCGAGCACCAGCCCTTTCTCCTCCGCCGTCGGCCGCATCTCCTCGCCCAGCCGCGCCAGCATCGCGCCTGCATCCAGAGCCCGCGGCTCCGCCTGCACCACGCCGGCATCAAGCTTCGACACGTCCAGCAGCGCCACGAACAATTTATCGAGCGTCTCCACCGCCCCGTCGATCCGCTCGGCAATATCCGCCGCACGCGCCGGCAGCTTCTCGTGCTTCAGCGCCCCCGCAAACAGCCCCAGCGCATGCACTGGCTGGCGCAGGTCGTGGCTGGCCGAGGCAAGAAACCGCGACTTCGCCGCGTTCGCCTCTTCCGCCGCCGCCTTCTGCGCATTCAGGTCCTTCGCCAGCGCCGCGTTCTCGTACCCCACGCGCAGCGCCTTCACACTCGACCGGTTGAACCGGTGCGCCAGCACGCACACGGCCGGAATCCAGATCGCCGCAAGCAGCCCGTACGCAATATGCTCCGCCGTCGGCTGAAACAGGCTCCACACCGACACCGGCACCATCGTCGTCAGGCAGAAGCCATAGAACGCCGGCAGCCAAAGCCCCATCGACGCCACAGCGCCATAGACCAGCGCCGATAGCGTCACCACGATCAGCATCTGCAAATCGAACCGGTCCGGCGGCATCAGGAAGATCGTCCCGATCCCCCACACCACGCCGCCGACAATCGCGCCCCAGGTGAACCAGTCCGCCCAGACCTTCCACTCCGAAGGCTCCCGCGGGCGCGCACGATAAACATGCGTCATCACCATCCGCGCGATGGCCTGCAGCGACACCAGCGCAAACCACACCAGCACCGCCACCGCATTGCTGCCCTGTTCGATATAGACCAGCAGCGCGCCCAGCACGGCCGCCGCGATCCACGTCACCGCCATCGTCATGAAGCCGGTCGAATAGAGCGAGGCTACCTGCTCGTGGCGCAGCTGCTCCAGCCACGGCGCCTCCGGCTTTGCGCTTGTCACCTGAACGACCATGCCCTCGCCCTCCATGGGGATAAGACCATAGTTCGCGAGGCTGTGCACTAGACCACACCGCACGGCGAGTCCGATTTCACGCGCGAAGAAATGGTCTCCCTTGTCCGACTACAATGGAACAAGGTGCGGACCCCACCTGTCCTTCCCCTTGCAGGAGGGAGGGAACGCGTGGTGGGAGTTGGACACTGAACTGAGATCGCAGTTGCAGCCACAGAAGTCAGACCGTTTGTAAGCTGGCAGCCCCGCGGTCCCTCCCTCCTGCAAGGGTGAGGAGCGGTCCGCGCAGCGGGCGAATGGGTCCGGGGGACCCATTCGAGCGACGAACGACAGGTGGGGGTCCGCACCTTGTTCCGGCGCCCGAGGATCCCAGAAACCCGGCTTGCACCGCGAGCCACGCTCGCAAGCGTTAACCCTTCCGCCCCAGCAACTCATTCGTCAGCCCGCGCTTGTAGCGCCGGAGCAGGTCCATGCTCGCCTCGCTGCGCGCGTGGCCCCGCAGGAACGGCGCAGTCAGCGCCAGCCCGCGCATCGCCGCGATATGCAGATGCGTCATGGCGTCGATCGACGCCTTGTCGGTGATGCCCGCGCTCTGCGCCTGCTCCCACACCGCATCGGCGGAAGACTTCTCCAGCGCCTCCAGCACCGGCACGATGCGCGCGCCCAGCTCTTTGTCGCTCCGCGCCGCCGCCAGCACTTCCAGCAGGGCAATCGCCGGCGGCCGAGCCATGGCGTCCCACGTCGCCTGCGTGATAGCGAGGTAGCGGTCCATCCCCGGCTTCACATCCACCAGCCGCCGCCGCACATAGCGGTTCTGCCGCTCGGCCGCATATTCCGCCACCGCGACCATCAGGTCCACGCGCGATGGAAAATGGTGCAGCATCGCCCCGCGGCTCACATCCGCCGCATCGGTCACCACCTGGAATGTCGTCGCATTGTATCCGAGCTTGCCGAGACATTCGATCGCCGCATCGATCACGCGCTTGCGCATCGACGCCGTGCGATCGGCATGCGAGCCGCGCACCTCCGCATTCTCCTTCCGCCGCCCCACCATCAATCCCACCTCGCGCCCCGACAAGACTTTTGCAGCGCCCACTGATGGGTGTCGATAGCTCCAGTACGCTTGACGCTGCGTATGCGACGACGCGGCGCCCTCGCCACGCGAGCCACGCGCCATTCCCGGACGCCCTGCACGAACAGATCGCGGCCTGAACACCGCCGTTTCGACGACGCGCCCGCCATATGGCATACTGGCGAGCGAATCCCGGCCCACTTGGCCCTAGCTGAAGAGGCCCTCCTTGAAGCCACGTAAAGCAACCAGGCTTGCCGGAAAGACCGCGTTGCTTGGCCTTGCCCCAATACTCGCAATGGCTGGCTGCGCCACTGTCCAGCGCGGAGAGACCCCGCCAGCCTCAGCGCTGGCGGCCACTCCCCCGGGCTATCTCCAGCCCATCCGGACAGACGCCCTCAACCGCGAGTTCTTCGAAACCCGGGCTTCCGAGGCGACGCTTGCGGTGAAAGCTGCCAGCGATGGCTCGATCGACATCCTCGCCCTTTCCGGCGGCGGCGCCGGGGGAGCCTATGGCGCGGGCGTACTCACCGGCCTCACCAAAGCCGGCACGCGCCCGAAATACGAGATCGTCACCGGCGTCTCGACCGGCGCGCTGATCGCCACCTTCGCTTTCCTCGGTCCGGAGTATGACGACAAGCTGACCGAGGCCTTCCGCGGCAAGTCCACCACCAACGTCCTCAAGTCCCGCGGGCTAGGCTCGCTGTTCTCAACCAGCTTCTACGACGGCGCGCCGCTCAAGGCCCTGATCGACAAGTTCATCACTGATGAAATGATCGACCGCGTCGGGGCCGAATCCATCACCGGCCGCATGCTGCTGGTGGCGACCACCAACCTCGACCGCGAGGAAACCACGCTCTGGAACATGACGGCCATCGCCTCCAAGGGCGGGGCTGATGCACACAACCTCTATCGCAAGGTCCTGCTCGCATCCTCCAGCATTCCCGGCGTCTTCCCGCCCGTGCTGATCGACGTGACCGCCCCCGACGGCAAGACCTACACCGAGATGCATGTCGATGGCGGCGCCTCCAGGCCGTTCTTCGTCACGCCCGACATCGCCATGATCATCGACTTCGCGCCCCCGGCCCTTCGCGGCGCCAACCTGTTCGTCATCGTCAACGGCCAAGCCTCCAGCCCACCCCGCACCACGCCGTTCAACATGGGCGAGGTCATGTCGCGCAGCTTTACGACCGTCCTCAACCATATGGCCCGCACCCAGCTGGGCCAGACCTCCGACTTCGCCCAGCGCAACGGCATGACGTTCAAGCTGAGCGCTATCCCCTCAGACGTCGCCTTTGGCGGCGCCTTGGCGTTCGACGAGCCCGGCATGGCTGCAATCTTCGATTATGCCTCGCGCTGCGCCGTCGAAAAGCGGATCTGGGTCACCCCGCTGGAAGCCCTCGCCCACGTCGAAGCGGCAGGCGCCGACCAACTGGCGCCGGCTCAGGCCCAATGCCCGCTCCTCAACACCCCCGGCTTCGCGCCAAAGTGACGCCCACCGATGATGCGGCGCAGCAAACCTGTGTTCGCGTTTAGCTAGTGGACGTTGCGCGCGGCTGGGTATTTAGTCGGGAACCAAGAGGGTAACCGGCGACGGGCTGACTCGTATCAGTCCGCGCAAATCGCAGGGGAAGCGGCATTGAAGCCTACGGACATCAGCAGTCCGGACTACTTCCACAAGGTCGTCGATTGCCAGTGGGCGTGTCCGGCCCACACGCCGGTCCCTGAGTACATCCGCCTGATCGCAGACCGGCGCTACACCGACGCCTACATGATCAACTGGCAGAGCAATGTGTTCCCGGGAATCCTGGGGCGCACTTGCGATCGCCCGTGCGAGCCGGCTTGCAGACGAGGCCGAGTCGAAGAGGAGCCGGTGGCGATCTGCCGCCTGAAGAGGGTCGCAGCCGACAACAAGAGTGACTTTACCGCCCTCCTGCCCAAGGTCGCCCCGAAGAACGGCAAGAAGATTGCCTGCGTCGGCGCCGGGCCCGCCTCCCTCACAGTCGCTAGAGACCTCTCCCCGCTCGGCTACGAGGTCCACGTCTATGACGGGGACAAGAAAGCCGGCGGCATGATCCGCAGCCAGATCCCGCGCTTCCGCCTGCCCGAGGAAGTCATCGACGAGGAGGTCGGCTACATCACCGCTCTCGGCCCCGTGATGCACATGTCCGAACAGGTCGATAGCCTGAAGGACCTGCTGAGCAAGGGTTACGACGCCATCTTCGTCGGCACCGGCGCACCGCGCGGCCGCAACCTCGACATCCCGGGGCGGCAGGAAGCAGCGGCCAACATCCATATCGGCATCGACTGGCTGTCGAACGTCTCGTTCGAGCACATCAACAAGATCGGTAAGCGCGTGATCGTCCTCGGCGGCGGCAACACCGCCATGGACTGCTGCCGCACCTCGCGCCGGCTGGGCGGGGAAGATGTGAAAGTCATCGTCCGCTCCGGCTTCACCGAGATGAAGGCCTCGCCCTGGGAGAAGGAAGACGCGATCGGGGAAGACATCCCGATCATCAACTTCCTCAACCCCAAGGAATTCACGCACAAAAACGGCAAGCTCACCGGCGTGACTTTCCAGAAGATGCACTGGACGACCGACGCCAAGGGCAAGAAGTCGCTCCAGCCCACCGGCGAGCCTGACCAGCACTACGAATGCGACGACGTGCTGATCGCCGTCGGCCAGGAAAACCATTTCCCCTGGATCGAGCGCGACATCGGCCTGGAATTCGACGAGTGGGGCCTGCCGGTGCTCGACAAGATCACCTTGCAGTCGACCATCCCGAACGTGTTCTTCGGCGGCGATTCCGCCTTCGGCCCGAAGAACATCATCTGGGCGGTCGCCCACGGCCACGAGGCCGCGATCTCGATCGACAAGTTGTGCAACGGCGAGGACGTGCGCGTCCGCCCGCCGGTCGGGCAGCGGATGATCTCGCAGAAGATGGGCATCCACGAGTGGAGCTACGACAACGAGATCGCCGGCGACTCGCGCTACAAGGTGCCCTGGGCCGACATCAAGATCACGCTGAAGAACGTCAAGGCCGAGGTCGAGCTGGGCTTCGATGTCGCCACGGCGTGGAAGGAA
>DASYKO010000199.1:0-1928 GCA_035995285.1 Hyphomonadaceae bacterium
TCGCTTTGCGCCGAAGCCTGCGGCTGCTTCAAGGTCCTCAACGAAGCCACCATCTCCTACGCGAAACAGCGCAAGCAGTTCGGCCAACCCATCGCCAACTTCCAGGTCCTGCAGCACCGCATGGTCGACATGTTCATGGCCGCCGAACAGTCGATCTCGATGACTTACATGGTCACGCTCAAGCTCGATGAATCAGACAAGCAGCGCAAGCTCGCCGCCTCCGGCGCCAAGGTGCAGGTCGGCAAGGCCGGCAAGCTCATTTCCCAAGAGGCGGTGCAAATCCACGGCGGCATGGGCATGACCGACGAGCTGAACGTCGGCCACTTCTTCAAGCGCGTCACCATGATCGAAAGCCAGTTCGGCAACACCGACTGGCACCTCCGCCGCTACACGGAGCTGTCGAACGGGTAGCGGCGCCGATCTGGGAACGCCGGGCGCCTGCCCGGCAGATCGCGCGAGAGCACGATTAGGGGAGGGCAGATGACACCGCGTCTTCTCGCAATGCTCGCCGCAGCCGCCCTATCCGCCTGCGCTTCCCATCCCCCTACGGCGGATGACCTCGTCCGCCAAATGGCCCCCACTAAATTCGTCACCCCGACGCCGTCCCACCTTTTCCCCGGCGCCGTCGATCTTGCCCTCGCTCCGGGCGACCGCATCATCGCCGACTGCGATGCCTATTTCAGCGACCGCCTCCCTGACATGGACGCAAACGAACTTGCCGAGTTCCGCAACAACGTCGTCTGCGTGTACCCCGCGCCCGGCCGGCTCCAGGCCAGCGCCAGCCATTACCGCCGGCAGCTAGCGGAAAAAGGCTTCAAGGATGACTCGGGCACAAACGTGCAGTCCGCCATGAGCGTTTTCCGTTCTCCCCGCGCCTACGTGTCAATGCGCGTCGAGGCCAAGTTCATTCCCCGCGAAGTCATGCTTGACCTGGACAGTGAGCCGATCCCGATCGAAGGCGGCGGCCGCCTCGCTCACGAAACCCTGATGTTCGCCCTCCACTTCGTGGATGCATGATAGGCAGGCGAGAGGAGGGCCGCCCATGAGCCCCATCCACATCGGCGCCGGCATGATCATAGGCGGCCTCGCCATGGTCTATTTCGTCGCCGCCGCTCTTTACACGCCCCCCGGCGCGCACCGCCTCACGGTCAAGAACGACTTCGCCGACGCGACGTGCACGATGGAGTTCGCCGACGGCGTCAGGGACAAGCTCTCCGTCCGCAAGGGCGCGTCGCGCACGAAGGTCTACAAGGGCAAGCACCCCGGCTTCGTGATCATGAACTGTCAGGCCCTCGGCCACAGCATCGCCATCCCCGGCAGCCTCTACATGCGCTCCGACGCCGTCGCGCTGATCACCCTCAAGGACTACGGCGTAGCCGAGCACACTTTCGTCTTTGACAAAGCACAGCCCGCCAATCGCGCGCAGACGCGATAGCTCTATCTCCCACACACTCCACCGCTGTCATTCCGGGCGCACCCGGAAGCGCGAAGCGCTGTCCGGGGGAAGACCCGGAACCCAGTAGCCACAAGCACGCCTGCCTCAACAGCGCTCGCCGCAATACCCACGCACGCGGCCCCTGGTTTCCGGGTCTACGCAGCTACGCTGCTCCGCCCGGAATGACATCGGTTGAGCGCCATAATGGTGGTGACTTTTCGAAAACTCACCACCGTTATGGCGAGTCCGCCCCATCGTTTCCTCAGCAAATTCCACAAAATGAAGAATCTTCGGGTTTTCAAACTGTGTGTCGAAAAACCTGGGTGATAATGCTGCCCATGACACGGCACAAAGCCCTGCACACTGGCCTCGCAAGCCCTTCGCCTCTTGATCGCTGGATCAATGCGCTGCTGCACGCCTTTGCGATGCTGATGTCTTTCGTCGCGAGACGGTTTGCCTCCCGCAACCAGACTCCAGCTGCCGAGTGTGACGG
>DASYKO010000200.1:0-7362 GCA_035995285.1 Hyphomonadaceae bacterium
CGGCGCTGCAGCACCTTCTGGCCGTTCTTGGTCGCCATGCGCGAACGGAACCCGTGGCGCCGCTTGCGCTTCAGGTTGCTCGGTTGGAAAGTGCGCTTGGTGGACACGGGTCACGCCCCTTAGTTCCTTAAGAAGCGCGGGGAACTACCGGTTGGCCCATGGTAAGTCAAGCGATGTGCTGGTGCGGCCAAAACTTCCCAGAACCGGACCGTGCACCCGACGGTTTACCCCAGGGTGAACCGTATAAGTGACAGGTGTGCGACGGGGACTGGTTTTGCCAGACCGCCGCTAGCCTTTTAGCGGTCGCACGAGAAGCGGCCCCGAGACGTTCCCATTCGGGCCTGGTGGCCCCATCTGATGGGGGCGTGCGGAGGTCCGCCAAACAGGTAGGCACGCCAGGTAGGCAACGCCTTTGAGGGCGCAGAACTGAGCGAGGCGCATCAGTTAAAGGGTGTTCGGGTCGCGGCGGCTGCGCCGGCGGCACAGGGACACTCTTTCTTCGGCGGACTGCGCGGGCGGCTGCTCATTCTCACGGCCGGCTTCGTGCTCGTGATCGAATTGCTGATCTTTCCGCTGCTGGCAGGCGCCTACCGGAATTCATGGCTCGAACAGAGGGCGCAGGCCGCCCAGATCGCCTCGCTCGCCGTGGAGGCTGCGCCCGAGGGGCGCGTCTCCGATGAACTCTCGCGCCAGCTGCTGAGCCAGGCGCAGGTGGTCTCCGTCGCGGCCCTGGTGGAAGACCGCAGCGAGCTGATCCTGCCGCCGTCGATCAAGATCGGGCCGCTGCTGACGGTGGACCTGCGCAAGGACACGCTTCTGTCCGGCATCACCGGCACGTTCGGCCACATGCTGGCGCCGGAGGGGCGCTTCCTGCGCATCATGATCACACCCTCGATGACGCGCGACAAGGAAATGGAAGTCATCGTGCCGGAGCTGGCGCTCAAGAACGCGCTCTTTGCGTTCTCGCGCACCATGTTGCTGGTGTCGGTGCTGACCTCGCTGATGGCGGGGGTGGTCGTCTACTTTGCGATCTATCGGCTGGTGGTGAGGCCGATGCAGCATCTGACACGGTCAATCGTGCAGTTCTCCGAACATCCCGAGACGGCGGAGATCCGTGACGTTCCCGGCGGGGCCGCAGAAATGCGCCAGGCGAACACGGCGTTGCAGACAATGCAGAAGACCGTCTCCGCCGCGTTCCGTCAGCGCAAGCGGTTGGCCGACCTCGGCGAGGCGGTCGCCAAGATCAACCACGACCTCCGCAACTCGCTCGCCGCCGCGCAGATCGTGTCGGAGGGGCTCGGGCAATCCGAGGATCCGCGCGTGAAGCGCGCAGCCCCGCGGCTGGAGCGGGCGATCGAGCGGGCGATCGGGCTTGCCGAAGCGACACTGAAATACGGACGCGCCGAGCCGCAGGGACCGAACCTGTCGATGGTGAACATCGTGCCCGCGCTGGAGGAGGCTGCGGTCGAAGGGCTGTCGGCGGCGCCTGAGATCGAATGGAAGCTTCAGGCGCCTGCGGCCCTCACCGCAGCAGCGGATGCAGAGCATGTCCACCGCATCGTCGCCAACCTGGTGCGCAACGCGGCGCGGGCGATCAAGGAGCAGCCGGGCCGCACCTGCCCCGGCAAGATCAGCGCCAAGGCGTTCAAGCAGGGCGAGAACGTGATCGTCGAGATTACCGACAACGGGCCGGGCATTCCCAACAACGTCCTGGCCAAGCTGTTCCAGCCTTTCTCGGGGTCCGCCTCGCGCGATGGCGCAGGGCTGGGGCTGGCCATCGCGCGCGAGCTTGCGCGGGGCATGAAGGGCGAGCTGGAGCTTTCGCAGTCGAACGAAGGCGGGGCAGCCTTCACACTGCGCGTGCCGGCAGCAGCCTGAGGGCGGCTACGTCGACGATAAAGCGCGCGATGTCTCCCGCCACGAACTCCGGCGCTTCCCAGTGCGGCGCGTGGCCGAGGCCTTCGTAGACGATCTGCTCGGCCGTCTTGAAGCGGGCCATCAGTGCGCGGCGGTCTTTCTTCCCGAAGAAGGCGTCCTTCTCTCCGGCGAGGAGCAGCGTCGGGTGCGGGATGCGCGGGGCTTTGGCGGGGCTCGCGAGCATTGCATCGAAACAGGCGCGCCAGACATGGGCGGGCGCCTTCAGGCTTTCGCCGACCACCAGCTCAAGAAAGTCGGGCTCGACTTCGGTCGCGAGCGTGGCGCGCTGGAAGGCGCCGGCATAACCCGGGTCGATCACCGGGCCCATGTCGAGGAGTTCGGCGGGCATCGAGGCCACGGTGGGATTGCCGCGTAGCGTGATGAAGCCGCCGATAAGCGAGAGGCTGATCACGCGTGTCGGATAGTCGGTGGCAAAGCGTTGCGCGATCCATGTTCCCATCGAGTGAGCGCAGATGTGCACGCGTTTCAGGTCCACTGCATCCATGAAGGCGGCGAGGTCTCCGGCAAAGGCGGAGGCGTCATAGCTCTCAAGCGGCTTGTCGCTGTCGCCATGGCCGCGCATCGAAAGGGCGTAGACGTGAAGGCCCTTCGGCAGCTCTCCGATGAAGGGGCGCCAAGCGTGGTGCGAGTCCGTTACGCCGTGGAGGAGGATCACCGGCTCGCCCTGTGGGTCGCCGCTTTCGCGGCAGTCGAGCGAGATGCCGTTCGGCAAGCGGATCTTGCCATTCATCCGGCTGGCGATGTGGTGAATCGAGGCGGTGGGTTTCTTCAAGCGCCCATTACTATTTTGCACGGGGGTTCTCCCTTCTGTGTGCGTGTCTTCTTTTCGTGGTCATGGCCCCGCCTCAGGCGGAGTGACGTGCCGCGAGGCAGGGCCATGCCGGACCGCCGGCGCGCTGGGTGGGGGGTTACACGCCGTCGTGTTCAAGAGGTAAGGGCGGGCCAGCGCGCGATTAAGTGAACGCGCGGTGCAGTTGCTGCACATCGCGTGATCGGGCTTGTGAATCAGGCTTTGGAGCGAAAATGCACAAGGCGCAGAGCGTCCGGCGCACGGCGGTATTGTGGCGAAGTGTACCGGCGGTACAGTCAGCGGGTCAGAGTCGCGTGGGGGAATGTGGTGCGTCTGTCTTCAGTATGCGTGGCGGCGCTTGGGGCGGTGTTTGTGGTGGGGCTCTTGCCCGGGCTCTATGCGCAGGCGGAGCTGGCGCAGCCGGGCCTGCAGGTGGTGGGCGAGGTGGGCGACTACAACGTCGCCATATCGATCCACACCCTGGTGTTTGCCGGCGCGATGCCGCTGATCGGGATTGCGCTGGCGCTTGCTGTCATCGCCGAAGCGCGGGAGTCGCGGATCGCGCGGATAGGCGCCCTTGCCGCGCTGGCCGGAGCGGCGCTGCGAACCATTGCGCTGGGCGAGTGGACGCTTCATCCGACGTCCATGTCGGATGCATTGATGCGCTCCATGAAACCACCGGATCTGCTCATGCTGGCGCAAGCGATAGCGGGGCTGGCAGCGCTCGTGCTCGTTGCGGTGATGGCCCGGCGCCGAAGGGCGCCTGCGGTCATCTTTGCGATCCTGTCGGGGATCGCCACCCTGCTGGCCGCGATGATGCAGGTGGTCCTGCTCGGTTCAGGTGTCGATCATGCGCTGCACGACACCTACTATGTGCTCGGCGCAGAGCATCAGGCGGGCGTTGCGGTTGTGCTCAACATCCTCGGCGCGCTGAGCGTATGGTCGATGCGCTGGGAGGGGCTGAAGCGCACATGGTACAGCCTCGTGGCCGGCATCGCCACGGTGGCTGCCGGCCTGCTTGTGTCGGTGGCCGACGGCGCACTTGGCATCATGGGAATGCCGCTGAAGTATGTTGACTACACTCCACAGTTTGCTGCCCAGCACGCCTTCGTGGCTGTGAACTCGATCGCGTTCGCAGCCGTGCTTGCAGCGTCCCTCATCTGGTTGGCGATCCTGACCTTGTTGGCAAGAAAGCCGCCCGGTGTGGAGACGGCGTTCGAGTAGCTACTTCACGATCTCCAGCGCCACGCCTTCACGCCTCGGGTCGGCAGCGCCTTCGAGCTTGTCTTTGCGCACGACGATGAGGTTGAGGCCGGAGACTTCGCCGGTGACTTCCTGGGTCTTGAAGCCGTAGTCGGTGAGCGTCTTGAGCCAGGGCTTGCCGAGCGGGTTGACGCCTGCCTTCGCATCCGAGGTTTCGATGCGCACAGTCTGACCGCGGGCGATGATGTTGGGTGCGGCGGAGGCTTGCTGCGCCGTCATGCCGAGTTCGAGCACGCCGAAGATCGTCTTCGAGACATAGCCGACAATGGAGTTGCCGCCGGGCGAGCCTGTCACCATGAACACGCCGTCCTTGTCGAGGATGATGGTGGGAGACATCGACGAGCGCGGGCGCTTGCCGGGGCCGGGCGCATTGGCGACGGGCTTGCCGTTGAGCGTCGGCGGCCGGGTGAAGTCGGTAAGCTGGTTGTTCAAGACGAAGCCATGCGTCCAGCGATAGGAGCCGAACGGGCTTTCGACCGTCATGGTGGCGGAGACGGCGTTGCCTTCCGCGTCGATGATGGAGAAGTGGCTGGTGCTCGGGACAGCGGCGTTCGCATCCCGGCCCCACATGTCGATGATCGGCTTGTTGTGCAGCACCTTGCCCGGATCGCCGGGCTGCGGATTGTCGCCCGGCTTGAAGCCGGCATCGGCGCGCGCCTTGATGTAGGCGGGGTCGAGCAGATCGGCGACGGGAACGGTGACGGCAGCGGGATCGGCGACATAATGGTCGCGGTCGGCATAGCCGAGCTGGTTGGCGATGACGAAGTCGCGCAGCTTTTCGCCTTCGGTCTTGGCCCCGGATTTTTCGCTGATGGCTTTGTAGAGCGACATGATCTGATTCATAGCCACACCGCCGGAGGAAGCGGGCGGGGCCGAGCAGATCTGGTAGTCGCGATAAGGGCCGCAAAGTGCTGGCTTCACCAGCACCTTGTAGTCGGAGAGATCCTTGAGCGAGAGATCGCCGGCGATCTCTCCGCCATGGTCGGCGGCGACGATGTCCTGCGCGATTCTGCCGGAGTAGAAGGCGGCAGGCCCGTCTTTCGCGATGGCGCGCAGCGTGTTGGCGTAGTCCGTGTTGGTGCGCTTGTCGCCGACGGCGAGCGCTTTGCCGTTCGGGAAGAAGTATGCGCCGGAGTCCGGGTTCTTGCCGAGTGGTCCGTTCTTGAAGCGGTCGCCGAGCGAGCCGGCAAGGCGCGGGGAGACGATGAAGCCGGTGTCGGCGAGTTTTTCCGCCGCTTCGAAGTTGGCGGCCCATGGCCGCTTTCCGAACTTGTCGTGCGCAGCCTTGTAGAGCGCAACCGCGCCGGGCACGCCGACCGACTTGCCCGACTGTATGGCGGCGCCGAAGCCGAGATTCTGTCCGTTCACCGTAAAGTAGTCGGCGGTCGCCGTGGCAGGCGCCGTCTCGCGCCCGTCGAAGACGGTCGTGGTATTCGATTTACGGTCGTACACGACCATGTAGCCGCCGCCGCCGAGACCGGAGCTCTGCGGTTCGACCAGCCCGAGCACGGCGTGCAGGGCGATGGCGGCGTCAACCGCGCTGCCGCCGTTCTTCAGCGCGTCGAGAGCGGCGTTCACGGCGCGCTCGTCTGCAGCGGCGACCATCGCATGGCCGGAGAGGCGCCACTCGGCGGCTGGCTTTACGCCGGAAACTTCCGGCTGGGCCTGGCAGGAGAGCAGGGCGGCTGCAGCGGCCGAGACGAGAAATGTGCGTCGTAGAAGGCGCATTGGCGCTCCTTGCTTGCGCGGGGTTGGGCGGACCATCATACAGGCAGTGACATAGAGCAACTGCAACAATCGTTGAGGCTTTCGTATGCCAGCCCGGCCGGGTCCGCTGAACCTGATCACAGATGTGGGCGGTCTGAAGGTCGGCATGGCGCATGATCAGGCAGCTGCAACGGGCGTGACAGTGATCCGTGCGGAGGGGCGTGTGGTAGGTGCGGTGGCTGTGGCGGGCGGTGGGCCCGGTACACGCGAGACAGATGCGCTAGGCCCCGACACGCTGGTCGATGCGATCGATGCGCTGGTCTTTTCCGGAGGCTCCGTCTACGGCCTCGCCGCAGCCGACGGCGTGTGCGCAGCACTCGGCGCGGCGGGCGAAGGCTTCGCGCTATTCCCATCCTCACTCGTGCCGCCTTCGCCGATCGTGCCGGCGGCGATCCTCTATGATCTTGCCAATGGCGGAAACAAGTCGTGGGGCGAGACACCGCCTTACCGCGCGCTCGGCATGCAGGCGTTGAAAGTGGCGAAGGAGAGTTTCTCGCTCGGGCGCGTCGGCGCAGGGTTTGGCGCGCGAGCCGGAACAGGACCGGGCGGCGTCGGCTCGGCGAGCGTGACGACGCATGACGGGATCATTGTTGGCGCGCTGGCTGCCGTGAATTCGCATGGCTCGGTGACGATGCCGGGCACGGATGTCTACTGGGCCTGGCCCTTCGAGCAGAATGGCGAGTTCGGCGGGGCGCGACCGGAGAAAGACTTCACGCTCGATCCCGATGATTGGGGCGATGCCAAGAGTAATCCGGGTGTGAAGCCGCTCCCACCGATGGCGGGGCGCACCAACACGACTCTGGCGTGTGTCGCGACCAATGTTGCGTTGACGCCGGCTGAAGCGCAGCGCGTTGCGAAGATGGCGCTCTCCGGGATTGCGCGTGCTGTGCGGCCGGCGTTCGCGCCATTCGATGGCGATGTGGTGTTCGCGCTGTCGACGGCGAAGATCGAGCGGCCGGAGAGTCGCCCCTTCGTGATCGGTCGGATCGGCGAACTCGCCGCCTCGACGCTGGCACGCGCCATCGCGCGCGGGGTGCATTCGGCGAAGCAGGCGTAAGCGCGCGAACATCCCGCTGGTTCCGCGGGAACTGCAAAAATATCCGCTGCAGGAAACTGTCCGGTCTCCGGAATATCTCGCAGGGCGAGCCGTCAGTGTCTCCGAAGTGGCCAGCACCTCGGCCACATAAAGGAGCTTCGAATGACCCGTCTTCCTCTCAAGGCCGCACTGATCGCAGGTGTTGCGCTCTGCTTCGCCCCCATCGCCGCGGCCCAGGTTGCTGGTTCCGGCAACGGCGCTGCCTCCGTCACCGCCAGCCAGAACGGCGCTTCCGCTGCGTTGAACGGCTCGAGCAATCTTTCGGCTTCTTCCCCCAATGCCAATGCGAACGCTGGCGGGCAGGCAGGGGTGCCTGGTTCGCTGGACACCTCTGCCGTTGCCGGCGCGGCGAAGTCCGCTGCGGGGTAGGCCTCGACGACTGCTTCGGCCACGGCTGACGGCGCTAAATCGAGGGCTTCGAACGCCGCCGCCCAGGGCCGCGCGACGGCTGGCGCCGCGGTGAACACCACGCGCAACACGGCTGCGGCTGGGATCAACACGGCCCGCG
>DASYKO010000201.1:0-4843 GCA_035995285.1 Hyphomonadaceae bacterium
GCCTTCGGCGGTGGCGAGGTCCTTGTGGGCGATTTCCTCGTCGCGGAATTTGGAAAGTTTTGCCGCGAGGTCTTTTTCGCCGGCGGCTTCGAGTTCGGCGACCTGGTCGCCATAGTGTTCCTCGATCACGCTTTCGACCGCTTCGGTGCAGGCGTGGGCTGCCTTCTCTCCGAGCAGGGCGGTAGCGGCGCCTAGCGCAAAGCCGGCGGCGTTCCAGATCGGAGACATAGCGGTGGGGCGCACATGGCCGGAGGCAAGCAGCTTGTCGAAGGCGTCGAGATGGTCCTGTTCCTGTCCGGCCATCTCTTCAAGCTGGGCGGTGATGCGTTCGCGGCCTGCTTGTCGCCTGAAGACTGAAAGTTGACCCTTGTAGATGGCGACGGCGCCGTATTCGCCGGCATGGTCGACGCGGAGCATCTCTTCGCGGCGAGCGGTAGTCGCACTCATGCGGCCACGTCCTGGCCCTGTTTGGGTTCAGGTTCGAGGATTTCGGTTTCGTTCTGTGTGTCGGTGCCGGTGGGGGCGCGCGTCGCTGCAAAGATGCTGAGGCCGGCGAGGATGATCGAGACGATCGCATTCCATCCGGCCATGGACAGCTTCACGATGGGATCGCGCCAGGCCGCGTCGCCACAGGAGGGCGGGTGCATCGGCTTGTTGAGGATGTCGAGGATGTTGTCTGGATTAAAGGTGATCGGCAGCGCTGCGCATGTGGTCGGCGCGGGCAGGATCTTCCACTCGACCAGCGAGTGATAACCGGAGAGGCCGAAGCTGTAGAGGAAGACGCCGCCGAGGGCGAGGCAGAGGCTGATCATCAGCCAGGGACGCGCGCCACGCCAGTTGATGACGATCGCGGCAAAGGCCAGCGCGCCGGCGGCCCAGTAGACCTCGCGCTGGCGCAGGCAGAGGGCGCAAGGCATGTAGCCGCCGAATCGCTCGAACGCGTGCGCGGTCGCCAGCACGGCAGCCGCGGCGAGGAGCGCGATGAAGGGCCATTTGACCCGGTCTATCGGCAGTTTCTCCATCCCATTGACGTTATGCCCCAAGGTGAGGGCGACAATGCGACCAAACGGCAGGCGCCGCTGACGGCAAGTTGAGCTACCTACCGGTAGTGCAACCGTTGGAGGCTCTGTTTAGGGGTGTTCCCCTAAGACAGTTACGAGGCTTCCCGCCGGTTCGCCCCGTGCTAGAGCCAGACGCCGTAAACAGTCCGCGAATTTGTGCAGTGCGGGAGCAGGTTTAGCCCATGACAGACGCCACGCCCTCTGCCGCCGTCGGGACCGACACTGCGCCCGCCGAGGCAAAGCCGGGCCTGGGCAAAGCCAAGGGGCCGATCGGCGCGCTCTACAATTGGGTACTGCGCCTGGCCGCCTCAAAGCATTCCGGTGTCGCACTGTTCGGCGTCTCGTTTGCAGAAAGCTCGTTCTTCCCCATCCCGCCGGATGTGATGCTGCTGCCAATGTGCCTAGCGCGCCCGGAACGGGCCTATCGCTATGCCCTGATTTGCACGGTCGCGTCGGTGCTGGGTGGCATGTTGGGCTACGCGATCGGCTACTTCCTGCGCGAATGGCTTCTGACGTTCGAGATGTTCCAGAACCAGCTCAAGAGCTTTGAAGCACAATTTGCCGTCTGGGGTCTCTGGGTGATCCTTATCAAGGGTCTTACGCCGGTGCCGTACAAGCTGGTTACGATCGCTTCGGGCCTCGCTCTGTTCAACTTTCCCATTTTCATCATGGCCTCAATCGCCACCCGTGGGGCGCGGTTCTTCCTTGGCGCCTTCCTGTTCAAGACGTTCGGGCCGCAGATCGCCCCCGTCATTGAAAAGCGCATCAACACGTTTGCGCTGATCGCCGTGGTTGTCCTGATCGGCGGCTTCATCGCGGCTACCATGCTGCATTAGCGACAGGCGGCCGCAGGCTTTCCGGAAATTCGATCGAAATTTATGCAATCCGTGAACCGGATGTTTGCGATCTCGGCGCTACATGGGGCCACGCGCCGGATGGCCCGAGCGCGAAAAGGGCGGGGGACGACCCCCGATACGCCGATGACCACGCTTCGCCGCATCCATGCCGCTACCCTGCGCCACAACGTGGCCCACTGGGCTTCGCCCTGGCTGTGCGTGATCCTGGGCGCGTATTTCTCGCTCCAGCTGGTCCAGACGGTCGGCCTCTAGGCGCGACCCGCTCTGCCGCCCCTTTGCCTTAATCACAGGTTGAGCTAACACCCGCGCAATTGCCCGCGCGGGAGTGGCGGAATTGGCAGACGCAGAGGACTCAAAATCCTCCGTCCGTAAGGATTTGTGGGTTCGACCCCCACCTCCCGTACCACACTACGCTCCGACGGAGCTTCATGTGGCAGGCCATTTGGCCCCGCATCTTCGACCTGACCGTACGGCAGATTGTGTGGGGGACTGGAGCCGCTATCGTCGGGCGATCTCCAGGGAAGAACACTCATGACCGACGCCTTGATCATCGACGCCTGCCGCACGCCGCGGGGGATTGGGCGGATCGGGAAGGGCGCGCTGGCGGATATCCATCCCCAGCAGCTGGGCGCGACGGTGCTCAAGGCGATCGCGGAGCGCAACCACATCAACACTGCGGACGTGGACGATGTGATCTGGGGAACGTCGAGCCAGGTCGGAAAGCAGAGCCGTGATCTCGGGCGGATGGCGGCGCTGGATGCGGGGTTCGATACGCGTGCTTCCGGCGTGACGATCGACCGGTTCTGCGGCTCTGGGATTTCGAGCGTGAATTTTGCGGCCTCCACGATCATGTCCGGCATGTCGGATCTGGTGATCGCGGGCGGCACGGAGATGATGAGCTTCACCACATCGCAGGCCGACCCCAAGAACCCGCAGATGATGGATGCGGGAAACCTGCGCCTGCGGGCGCGGCATCCGCAGAGCCATCAGGGCGTGTGTGCTGACGCCATTGCGACGCTGGAGAATATTCCGCGCGCGGATCTCGATGCGCTGGCGCTGGAGAGCCAGGTGCGGGCGGACAGGGCGATCCGCGAAGGGCGCTTCAGCAAGGGCGTCGTGCCGGTGATGAAGGAAGACGGATCGCTGGCGCTCGACCACGAGGAGTTTCCGCGGCCGCAGACGACGATGGAGGGACTCGCCGGCCTCAAGCCCGCGTTCGAGGCGATGGCGGAAGCGCCGCTGAACGAGCGCGGCGACACCTATGGAGGGATGATCCGGCAGGTCTATCCGGACCTCAAGATCAAGCACGTGCATCACGCAGGGAATTCGTCGGGCGTGGTGGATGGGGCTGCCGCCGTGCTGCTGGCCTCACCGGACTATGCGCGGAAGCATGGGCTGAAGCCACGCGGACGCGTGTTGGCGATGGCCAACATGGGCGACAGCCCGACGCTGATGCTCAATGCGCCTGTACCGGCGGCGCGGAAGGTGCTGGAGAAGGCGGGGCTCACGATCGACGATATCGACCTGTTCGAGATCAACGAGGCGTTCGCGGTGGTCGCAGAGAAATTCATCCGCGACCTGAAACTCGATCGCGACAAGGTCAATGTGAATGGCGGCGCCATGGCCCTGGGCCATCCCATCGGGGCCACGGGATCAATCCTCATCGGCACACTGTTGGATGAACTGGAGCGGCGCGATCTCAAGCGCGGGCTGGTGACGATGTGCGCTGCCGGCGGGATGGCGCCGGCGATCATTATCGAGCGGGTCTGAGGGTTCAGAATTTCCGCTTGCCGGTGACCGTCTCGAACCAGAGGCGGAAATCGCCCATGAGGCTGAAGGCGGGATATTTGAACGTCGCCGGCTTGTTCTTCTCGAAGAAGAAATGGCCCACCCAGGCAAAGCCGTAGCCGATGACCGGCATGGCGATGAGCCAGCGGCCGTCAGCGAAGATCATGGCGAGGATGAAGCAGAGCACGACGAGGCTGGTGCCGATGACGTGGAGCCGGCGGCTGACCGGGTTCACGTGCTCGGTCAAATAGAAAGGATAGAAATCCTCGAAGGTGCGGTAGCGCTGTTCGACCTCGGCCATGGACCAAACATCGCGCTGAGTGCTGCGCGGTGCAAGTCGTGACTGTGCGGGTGGCGAGTGGGGACTGAGACCCTACTCGTCGAGGAAGGCGATGACGTTGAGTTCTTCGGTCTCGCCGGTTTTGGGATTAACCGTCTCGTCGTGCGTCATGGAGCCGACTTCCACCTCGCCCTTGGCGGCGGAGATTTCCTGCGGCTCGGTGGTCATGAAAACAGCAAGGGCGCCGCCGCAAGCAAGCGCGAGAAGAATGGCGTTCATGGGATGCTCCCTCGATTCCTGTCAGGGGCCTAACCCATGAGAAAAAAGAGAGTTCCGTATCTGTCTGCGGGTTAAGCAGCAGGCTTTCCCAGAAGCTCTTTTGCGGCGCGTTCGCCCGATTCCACGGCGCCATTCATGAAGCCCGCAGATTCCATGCTGGTATGTTCGCCTGCGAAGATGAGCTTGCCGTCGAGCTCGGGCTTGGCGGCGTTTTCGTAGAAGGTGCAGTACTGGCCGGCGAGAGGGCCGGAATAGCTCGCCTTCATGTGCGGATAGGCTGGCCAGAAGAAGCTGGCGCGCACGGCCGGGTTCAGCGTGTCGGCAAGTTCGGGCGAGAGCGATTTGAGGCCGGCCTGGAGATTGGCGAGTGCGCCGGTTTCTTCGCCGACGGCGAGCGCGCCGGTCATGAAGTTGGTGAGGATGCCGCCCGTTCCTTCCTGGCCCGCGCTGGTGTCCCACACGATCTGGAAGCCGCGGTCGGAATAGATCGTGCCGGTGAGCGGGCTGTTGATGCCGAGGAGCGATTGTGTCCACGGGCGAGACTTGGTGCCCACCATCAGCTTGGCGTTGGAGCCATA
>DASYKO010000202.1:0-2176 GCA_035995285.1 Hyphomonadaceae bacterium
GGTCAAAAAACTCATTGCTGGACCGACCGTATTCATCTGCGATGAGTGCGTCGAACTCTGCATGGACATCATCCGTGAAGAGTCGAAGACGGCTCTCGTGAAATCGCGCGACGGCGTTCCGACGCCCCGCGAGATCTGCGACGTGCTCGATGACTACGTCATCGGCCAGGCCAAGGCCAAGCGCGTCCTCTCGGTCGCGGTGCACAACCACTACAAGCGGCTCAACCACGCCGCCAAGAATTCCGACGTCGAACTGTCCAAGTCGAACATTCTGCTGATCGGCCCCACGGGCTGCGGCAAGACGCTGCTGGCCCAGACGCTGGCGCGCATCATCGACGTTCCGTTCACGATGGCCGACGCCACGACGCTGACCGAAGCCGGTTACGTCGGCGAAGACGTCGAGAACATCATCCTCAAGCTGCTGCAGGCCTCCGACTACAACGTCGAGCGGGCTCAGCGCGGCATCGTCTACATCGACGAGATCGACAAGATTTCCCGCAAGTCGGACAACCCGTCCATCACCCGCGACGTGTCGGGCGAGGGCGTGCAGCAGGCCCTGCTGAAGATCATGGAAGGCACGATCGCCTCCGTGCCTCCGCAAGGCGGCCGCAAGCATCCGCAGCAGGAATTCCTGCAGGTCGACACCACGAACATGCTGTTCATCTGCGGCGGGGCTTTCTCGGGCCTCGACAAGCTGATCTCGGACCGCGGCCGCGGCTCGTCCATCGGCTTCGGCGCCAACGTCATCGATCCGGACGATCGCCGTACAGGCAAGGTGCTGGAAGGCTGCGAGCCGGAAGACCTGGTGAAATTCGGCCTGATCCCGGAATTCATCGGCCGCCTGCCGGTCATCGCCACGCTGGAAGATCTCGACGAGAAAGCCCTGATCGAGATTCTCACCGAACCGAAGAACGCGCTGCTCAAGCAGTATCAGCGGCTCTTCGAGATGGAGAATGTCACGCTCACCTTCACCAACGACGCGCTTGCGGCGGTGGCGAAGCGCGCCATCCAGCGCAAGACGGGCGCTCGTGGCCTGCGTTCGATCATGGAAGGCATCCTGCTCGACACCATGTTCGAGCTGCCCAACCTGCGCGGCGTGGAAGAAGTGGCGATCAGCGCCGAAGTGGTCGAAGGCCGGGCTCGCCCGCTCTATGTCCACTCTGCCGAGGGTCAGTCGGCCAGCGCGTCGTAAGCCGTAGAGTCCGAGTACCCGACTCAACATTCCGCATGCGATCCGTGGGGCTTGCCCCCCGTCCATGCACAGCCGCTTGTGCCGCCGGCGGCAACGCCGGATGAACAATCGTCCGCGAAAGCCTGATTCTACTGGACTTCCGTGTCCGCTGCGCCACTTCCTGAAGAGCGACAATACTACGGGTTGAACCGCGGGCAGCGACGGGCCATTTTTACGCGATGTGAATGTCCGGCCCGATCTATTGGCATGGGCCGGCCTTCCTCCCGCTCCTGAGCTTCTTTGAAGGCAGGGCCGGGCTGAAAGGAGAAAGAAGACTATGGCAAACATCCTCCCCGTCCTGCCGCTGCGCGACATCGTGGTGTTCCCGCGAATGGTCGCCCCACTCTTTGTGGGCCGAGACAAATCCGTCCGCGCACTGGAGGAAGTCGAAAAAGGCGGCGGCGAGATCCTTCTCGTCGCCCAGAAGGAAGCCGGCGTCGATGACCCGGCCGAAGAAGATCTCTACAGCGTCGGCGTGGTCGCCACGATCCTGCAGCTCCTCAAGCTGCCCGACGGCACCGTGAAGGTGTTGGTCGAAGGCAAGCACCGCGCCCGCCTCGAAAAGCTGATCGACAAGGGCGACTACTACGCCGCCGAACACTCGCAGCTCAACGAGAAGAAAGCTGACTCGGAAGAAAGCTCCGCGCTGATGCGCGCGGTGATCGAGCAGTTCGACGGCTATGTGAAGCTGAACCGGAAAATCCCGTCCGAGCAGGTCGGCACCGTTTCGGCCATCACCGACCCTGGCCATCTTGCCGATGCGGTCGCAGCCCAGCTGTCGATCAAGCTTGAAGACAAGGAAGCCCTGCTCGAACTCACCGACGTTACCGAGCGCCTCGAAAAGGTGTTCTCGCTGATGGAAGGCGAGATCGGCATGCTTCAGATGGAGCGTAAGATCCGCAACCGCGTGAAGCGGCAGATGGAGAAGACGCAGCGCGAGTACTA
>DASYKO010000203.1:0-3591 GCA_035995285.1 Hyphomonadaceae bacterium
TGACATCGTCCTCGCGGATCGCGCGATCATAAGGCCCATACTCCGCCTGAGATCCGGCGCCGACGAACACTTTTGCCCCTACATCCGCGGCAAGTTCTGCCAGTCTGACCGTGTCGGACACATTGATGGCCTGGACGGGGCTGTTGCGGTCGGCGCCGCCGACGCCGCGCCAAGCCATATGCGCCACAGCGTCCGGAGCGAAGCCCTGCAACGCCTCCCGTAGCGCGTCCAGGTCTTCCAGCGCGCCCTCCATCAGATGGAGCCGCTGACGAACCTGGTCCAGGCGCCAGTGTGAAGTTGCCGGCCGCAGCAGGACAGCCACCTCGTGGCCCCGCTCCAACAGGTCTGCGACGAGATAAGAACCCAGAAATCCGCTCGCGCCGGACATAAAAATACGCATGGGTTCCGCGTAGATCAGCTATCTCGGCCCGTCAACCCGCCCTCGGGGGGAATTGCGCCGAAACGCCTGCCGGGGCGCCCAGCCCCTCAGGATGTCCCAGCCGGGCAACGTCGGAGCTTGATTATCCGGCTCGTACAGTTAAACGAACAAGCTGAAACCGACGATCGACGATGCAGGGGTTGACAAATGAGTGACTTCAGACTTGCCATGGTTTCCGCGGGCTTCGAGCACGGCGGAAACGTCACCCACCGTCACTTCGACGGCCATCCGGACCTGCTCGTCTATCCCTTCGAATCGCAGCTCGGCAACCGCAACTTCAACGACTTCCTCGCCTCCGTCGAACGCGTTCAGTACCGCTACCCCGAATTCCCGGAAGGGCTGACGGCGGTCGAACTCTACGAGCAGATGATCGACGAGGAATTGAAGACCTTCCTTCGGAAACGCAACGGCTCCAAGTTCAGGGATGCGGATTGCGTGCTGGACGAGAAGAGGCGTGTTGCCGAATTCGTCCGGCTCGTCGGCGAGCCGCCGATTTTGCGCCGCCAGGTGATCGAGGCCTTCTTCCGGTCGACCTTCACGGCGTGGGAGAACTACTACACCAAGCCGCGCCCGGGGATGGTTCACGTCGGCTACTCGCCCGCGATCGGCATCGACGCCGATCGCATGGTGCGCGACTTCCCCAATATCCGCATCCTGCACATCGTGCGAAATCCGTTCTCGGCCTATCGCGACACCAAGCGCCGTCCCTTCCCGCAGCCGCTTACCAAGTATCTGATCACCTGGAACATCTATCACTCGACCGTGGAGATGTTCGCGAAGATGCATCCGAACAATGTGCGCATCTTCCGCTATGAGGATCTTGTCGAGGACAAGCGCAAGTTCATGACCGAGGCGGCCGCGTTCATCGGTGTCCCCTTCGCCGACACCATGCTCTATCCGAGCTGGAATGGCGTCGAGATCAAGGATTCGATCGCGCCATGGGGAACCGTGCTGAAGAGCACCAGAGATTACAACAAGGAAGTCATTGGGGAACTCTCGGACGCGGAGCGCAGGCAGATCGCGCAGGGCACCGCAGCGCTGGCCCGTCATTTCGGCTACGACGGCGTCGACTATCTGAGCCAGCTCTATCGTGCTGAGTAAGATCGAGTTCTTCGAGACCAAAGCCGACCGCCCCGATCTCACAGCCGAACGCGAGCGCCTGTTACCTGTGCTTCGGCATCATCTGCAATCGTCCGGCCGCGACGTCATCGTGACGCCGGCGCTCGGCGGCACGCTGGGTATCTGCTTCGATGCGAAAATTTCGGGTGAGCGGCGCTTTCTGAAGACTCATCTTCCAGGAGCGAAGGCGCGCGCAAGCCTGGCCAAAGAGGCTGACCTCCTCCTCCGGCTTTACGGCAAGGCGATCGTGCTCGATTGTTTTGAGATCTTGCTCTCGGATGGAAGCGCTCGACTTTGCCTTCTGATGCCCACGCTCGCACCGCTGGCCGCGCCGATGCAGCCTGAGGCCGCCGCCGCAATGGTGCGCGGATGGGGCGAACAGCTCGGGAATGATCGGCCGGAGACCCACGTCTCATTCGAGCAGTACCTGAGCTGCACAGCACGCGCCCTGGCAACTCTTTCAGACCGCGATCTGCTGGAGACGGGAAGCGCTACGGAAGTACGCGGCCTGATCGCGCAGCTCGAGGACCGCCTGGCGCGCCTGCCTCGCGCGGTCAGTCACGGCGATTTCGGACCAAAGAACATCATGGTCCGCGGTGCGGAGCCGCTCGCCATCGATTGGGAGGACGCCTTTTGGGGGATCGCCGGCTATGATTATCTCTATTGGCTGACCTTCATGGAGAACCGACCGTTCCTGCAAAGCGCGGCCTTCGGCCGAACGGCGCTTGGACCGGACATGGAGCGCGCGATCCTCGTGCTCGTCGTCGTCCTGAAGTCCTACCTCGCCGTCTGCTCCGGCGCTTATCTCGACCACGCGGTGCCGGTCCAGGCGCGTATCTCCGAGATTCTCGATCTGCCAAACTAGAGTCTTTCCGGTTCTGATGGAATCAGAGCCGGGCTCGGGCTCTAGCTTTTTGTTTTGACGCGTTTTCTTCCCGCGAACCGGCGTCCACTTCGCTCGAAAAAGCTCTGGTCACGTCGGCTGCGCGGCGCCCACAACGAGATCGATCTGTTCAAGCGAGAGCTGTCGAAGGTCCTGGCCTTTCTGGAGCGCTTTGTACCAATTGACCGTGAGCGCCAGCCCTTGGGCCAGATCCAGCCGAGGCGTCCAGTTCAGGCGCGTACGGGCCTTCTCACAATCGAGCCTGAGATAGGCGGCTTCATGCGGGTGCGGCCCTCTGTCGGCGACCCAGCGGGCGCCGTCGCCCCACAGGTCGACCAGGTGATCGACGATCGTCCTGACCGGTACCTCGCTCGCGGCATCAGGTCCAAAATTCCAGCCGCCGATGAAGCTCTCATCGTTCACCAGCCGTTCGACCAGCGTCAGATAGCCCAGCACCGGATCGAGCGCGTGCTGCCAAGGCCGCACGGAATCTGGATTGCGAATGCGCAGCGCCTCGCCGTCGAGGAAGGCTTGCATCGCATCAGGCACCAGACGATCACGCGCCCAGTCGCCGCCGCCAAAGACGTTTCCGGCGCGCGCGGTCGCAATGCGCGCTGAACCCGGCTCGGCAAAGAAGCTCTGCCGGTAGGACTGCGTCACGAGCTCCGCGCAGGCCTTGCTGTTGCTGTAGGGGTCGGTGCCGCCAAGACGGTCGCCCTCGCGGAAGGCGGCCTGCCCGCCATTGTTCTCGTAACACTTGTCGCTGGTGACGATCAGGATCGCCTTGACGCTGGCGAGGTGCCGCGCGGCCTCCAGCACATGCACCGTGCCCATCACATTGGTCGCAAAGGTTTCGACCGGCTCGGCATAGGACGGCCGCACCAGCGCCTGCGCGGCCATGTGAATGATGATGTCGGGCTCGGCCTCCGACAGCGCGGCACGCAAAGCCGAGAGGTCGCGGATGTCAGCGAAGCGCTGTTTGATGTCGTCTGCAATGTGCGCGGCCACGAACAGCGACGACTGATGCGTCGGCGGCAGGGCGTAGCCGTAGACGCGGGCGCCAAGCCGACGCAGCAAAAGCGAGGTCCACGCGCCCTTAAAACCGGTGTGCCCGGTCAAAAACACGCGCCGATCACGCCAGAATCCGGGA
>DASYKO010000204.1:0-13036 GCA_035995285.1 Hyphomonadaceae bacterium
GCCGGCCCGCGCGCCGACGCCCCGCTCGTCCTCGGCATGTGGTCGGAAGCGCTCGCGCCGCGCCCGGCAGACTATCCGCCCAACACCGTCATCACCGGCTTCCCCGTCTTCGACAGCGACACCGGCGCGCCGGAAATGCTCTACCCCGAACTCGACGCATTCCTCGGCGCCGGCGAGCCACCCATCGCCTTCACCCTGGGCTCCTTCGCCGTCTACGCCCCCGGCGATTTCTACGGGGCGAGCCTTGCCATCGCGAGGCAACTCAACCGCCGCGCCGCCCTGCTCACCGGCCCGCAGCTCCAGCTGCCCTCCACGTCCGAAGCCATCGTGCGCGCCTACGCGCCGCACTCCCTCGTCTTTCCGCGTGCGGCCCTCGTCGTCCACCATGGCGGCGTCGGCACGACGGGCCAGGTGATGCGCGCGGGCAAGCCGCACCTCATCGTGCCGCACATGGGCGACCAGTTCGACCACGGCCACCGCATCAAGGAGCTTGGGCTAGGCGCCATGCTGGCCGCCCGCCGCTATGCGGCTGAGGGCGCATCCACGCTCGCCCGCCTGCTTTCCGATTCCGCGATCGCCCGGCGGGCCGAGGAAGCAGCGGTTAAAGTCCGCGCCGAAAATGGGGCCGAAACCGCCGCAAACGCCATCGAGCTTGCGCTTGCGGCCTGAGACCCGCATCTATCTTGCACCCCGGTGTTAAACCGGGCTTCAGGACGGCGCAGTACCACATCTCCCTCTGCCGCCGTTCCACAGCTTGGGGCCGACATGACCGAAACCGCCGCGCTCAAGGTGCAGAACCTCAAGAAGAGCTATGGCGCGAAGCTCGCCGTCGACAACATGGCCTTCGAAGTGCGCCGCGGCGAACTCTACGCCCTGCTCGGCCCCAATGGCGCGGGGAAGACGACGACGCTGCGCATGATCGCGGGCCTTTTGTCTGCCGACGCCGGAGACATCCGCGTGTTCGATGTCGATGCGCGCGCCGATCCCATCGCCTCCAAGCGCCTCATCGCCTGGCTGCCGGACGAGCCGCTGCTCTACGACAAACTCACCGCGTGGGAATATCTCGAATTCGTCGCCGGCCTCTGGGGCGTCGAAGCCAAGGCCGCGGCGAAGCAGGCGGAAGAACTGCTCAAGCTGTTGAGCCTCTGGGACAACCGCAACGACCGATGCGAGACCTTCTCGCGCGGCATGAAACAGAAGGCCGTGCTGGCTGGCGCCCTGATCCACGACCCCAAGCTGCTGATGCTCGACGAGCCGCTCACCGGCCTGGACGCCGCAGCCTCCCGCCTCGTGAAGGACCTGATCCGCCAGAAGGTGGACCGCGGCGCCGCCGTGATCCTGACGACCCACATCCTCGAAGTCGCCGAACGCATGGCCGACCGCATCGGCATCATCAAGGATGGCCGCCTCCTCGTCGAAGGCTCGCTCGGCGAACTGCAATCCCGCGCCGGACAGGCAGGCCAGTCGCTGGAAGACGTCTTCCTGTCGCTGACCTCGCAGGTCACGCCAGCCGCAGAAGCCGCCCAGGCGCAAGCAACCGCATGAGCACGGCCCCTCTCGCCAAGCAGACTGTAGCCAAGCCGGCCAAGCCAAAATCCGGCGACAAACCGAACGGCAAGCCCTCGCTGTCGGGCGCGCCCGGCAGCATCTGGTGGCTGCTGCAGCACGAGCTGCGCCTCTATTTCCGGCGCGGCAAGATGAAGCCCAAGAGCGGGCTCATCCTCCTCGCCTTCCTGATGTCGATCTGGATGCTCGGTTCGTGGGCGATCTTCCACCGCCTCGGCCCCGCCATTCCGCCCCCGCCCTTCAACGAAGGCGCGCTCGCGGGCATTGCGCTCACCGGCGTGCTCATCGCCATCGCCTTCATCGGCTCTGTGATGGTCTCATCCGCCATCCTCGGCGCGGTGGAAGCGATCTACACCCGCAACGACCTAGACCTGCTGCTCTCCTCGCCGATGTCGGCGTGGCGCGTGCTGATCGTGCGCTCTTCCGCCATCGCTGTCGGCGCGCTGCCGCTTTACACCGGCCTGATGGGGCCACCCCTGCTGTGGCTGGCGATCTATTCTTCCCCGCTCTGGCTCTCGGCGATCGTGTTCCTGATCACGCTGGCTTTCTTCGCGACCGGCATCGCCCTGCTCATCGTCACTGTCCTGTTCCGCCTGCTTGGGCCCCGGAACACGCGCGTGCTGGCGCAGATCATCTCGGCGCTCGCGGGCGCGTCGATCTTTCTGTCGTTCCAGTATTTCAACATCTCCGGCCGCCGCGGCATGGGCCCGATGAGCCAGGACCAGATGGCGCAGATCATCACCAATACGAACATCGACCCCACGGCATGGTGGCTCTTCCCCGCCCGCGCCTTCACCGGCGAGATCACGTCGATCCTGCTCTGGGTGATCGTCGCCGCGATCGTCTTCCCCTTCGGCGTCTGGGTCTTCTCGCGCTCCTTCGTGGCCGACGCCGCCGCCGCCTCCACCATGGGCAGCAGGAAGCGCGTAGTGAACAGCCATGTCGCGGCCGTCCGCGGAGGCGTGATGCGCTCCGTCATGCGCAAGGAATTCCGGCTGCTGGCGCGCGACCCTGTGCTGATCTCCCAGGTCGGCCTGCAGATCGTCTACCTCCTGCCCCTCGGCTTCTTCCTCCTGAAACCCGGTGGCGGCATGCAGCTGACCGAAGCCGCCTTCGTGCCGGCGCTCACGTTGCTCTCCAGCGCCCTCTCCGGCAGCCTGATCTGGATCACCGTCTCGGCGGAGGATGCGCCCGATCTCATCGCCTCCGCTCCCGTCATGATAAAAGCCATCGACCGCGCCAAGGTCATCGCCGCCGTGGCGCCCGTATGGGCGGTGATGGCCATTCCGCTGATCGCGCTCTGGGTGCGAGACTGGCATGCCGGCGCATGGGCCACGGCAGGCGTGCTCGTCGCCTCGATCTCGTCTGCCTCGATCGGACTATGGCGGCGCAACCCCGGCTCCCGCCGCGAATTCGTCCGCCGCCGCCAGGGCGGCTCGGTCCTCACCAGCCTCGGCCAGACCTTCGTCGCGCTGGGCACGGCAGCCACGGTGGGCGCGGGCGCCTATGGCTATCCCTGGATCTCGATCATCCCGGCCATCATCGCCGCTGCGTGTTTGGGAGCGCTCTACAAGCCGCCGCCGGCAATGTCTGCGACTTAAACCTTCAGCTGCTGCCCCGGCAGGTCGGCGAACTTGCGGCCGTCCTTGACCATCGAGCGCAGCAGGTTGGAGACGATCACCTCCGGCACGTTCTTCGAGACGGCCTCGGCCACCTTGAGCACGTTCTCGAGGCCGACATGGTCGCCGAGGAACATCGGGCCGCCCTTGTCCTGAGGCCAGCCATAGCCGTTGAGCCAGGTGACATCGATGTCGCCCGCCCGCTGCGCCATCTTCTCTTCGAGCAGGCACGCGCCCTCATTGATCATCGGGAACACACACGTCTCGAGAATTTCCTGCTGCGTGAATTTGCGCTGCGGCAGGCCTTGGGCAGCCGCGAATTCCTTCACGATCGCTTCCACTTCCGGCGAAGGACGCCCCACGCGCTTTTCGTCGTAATCGTAATACCCCGCGCCCGACTTCTGCCCGCGGCGCGGCGTGCGCTCGCAGATCATGTCACGCAGCGGGTTGGCCGTCTTCGCGCCCGGCTTCCAGCCGATGTCGAGACCGGCGAGATCGCTCATCTGGTACGGCCCCATCTTGAAGCCGAAGGCGTTGAACGCCGCATCGATTTCCCACGGCATCGCGCCGGATTTCACCAGCCAGGTCGCCGGCTGGCCGCGCTTGTAGAGCATGCGGTTGCCGATGAAGCCGGGGCACACGCCCGCGAGCGCCGCCACCTTGCCGATCTTCTTGGCCAGATCCATCGCGGTCGCCACCACCGTGTCCGACGTATGCTTGGCGCGCACGATCTCCAGCAGCTTCATCACGTTGGCGGGCGAGAAGAAGTGCAGGCCGATCACATCCTGCGGCCGCTTCACCACCGATGCGATCTCGTTGATGTCGAGCGCGGACGTGTTCGTCGCGAGGATCGCGCCGGGTTTGCAGATCTTGTCGAGGTCGGTGAAGATCTCCTTCTTCACCGCCATGTCCTCGAACACCGCCTCGATCACCAGGTCGCAATCGGCGAGGTCAGCGCGCGACAACGAGCCTTCGAGAAGGCCCATGCGGACGCCCACTTCCTCCTGCGGGAAGCGGCCCTTGTCGGCGGAGTTCTGGTAGTTCTTGCGGATGACGCCGAGCCCGCGCTCCAGCGCCGCCTGCTGCACTTCCACGATCTTCACCGGGATGCCGACATTGGCGAAGTTCATCGAGATGCCGCCGCCCATCGTGCCTGCGCCGATGACGCCCACCTTGGCGATCGGCTTGATCGGCGTGCCCGCCGGCAGCCCCGTCACCTCCCACGCGGCCTTCGTAGCCTTCGCAATGTAGGCCGTGATCTCTTCGACCGGAGCGGCGGGAGCGGTGAGCGATTGGGTCATGGGGGGGTGCCTTCGAGTTTCTTGAAGCGCGTGATCTGAAATTCAGCGACCGTTCCGTGCCGTGGCGGCGTGGCGTCGTCAATCTCGCGCCGCGCGTGTCGGCCTCACTGGGCGACCTCGCGAAGAATTCACAAGCGAATCCGTGCCGGAGGCCCAGATCGCTGCGGCGCCTGCGACATCCCGTCAGCAGTTACCCCTGGGGAACTTACTTGTTTAGCAACAAGCGGGGTGTGAAATACCTTCCATGAGCGGTCGGACTCCCCCTGAAACCGGCGAATCCGTGATGGAAGCGCCACGCCAGACCCAGGCTGAACGCCGGGAAGCGGCCGAACGCGCCATTCTCGAAGCCGCCAAGACGATCCTCGCCGAGCGTGGCCTCGAAGAGCTCACGCTCAACGAAGCGGGCGAAATGGCAGGCTACTCTCGCGCCCTCCCGGCCCACTATTTCAAGACCCGCAGCGCCCTCCTGCACGCGCTCGCCGATCACATCACCGAAAGCTACGCCTCGCGCCTGCGCGCCATCACCAGCCCCGAGGAAGGGGTTGAGGGCATGCTCAAGGTGATCGAGTTCTGTCTCAACGACTGCGAGCGCGATCCCAAGAGCATTCGCGCCTTCCAGGTCATTCTCGGCGCCGGCCTCACCCGGCCCGAAATCGCGCCGCTTGTCGCGCGTCTCAACAGGGCGTCGGTGGATGACTTCGCCGCCCTCATCCGCATCAGCCGCGACCGCGGCGAAGTTCGCGCCGACGTCCGTGCCCGGGCGGCGGCCTCCCATATTATAGCGTCTCTGCGTGGAGCAATGTTTCAGTGGCTTATGGACCCGACCCACGTGCCCCTCTCGCACGTGCGCGACTCTCTGGTGGCGAGCATACGCAAGTCGCTCGCTCCCTGAAGGAGCCTGCGGCGCGTAGCCTCGAATACTGGGCGCGTGTGCGGCCAGATGAACCTGCGCTGTATTCCAGCACGGGCGCGCTCACCTATTTCGACTGGAACGACTATGCCGACCTGCTGGCCGATGCGATGGCCGAGCGTGGGCTGGGCTCGGGCGATGTCATCGCTCTCTTCTGCCACAACCGTATGGAATGGGCCGTCACGGCTCTTGCCGCCGCAAAGATCGATGCGCGCCTGTTCTGCCTGCCTCCGGGCCTCAGCGCGCCGATCCTGCGCGATCGCCTGATCGCTGGCCGCGTCTCTGCCGTCATTGCCGGCGATTGCGATCCGGCCGTTGTCGTTCAGGCGCTTATGGGCCTGCCGCTTCTCCTCAGCGCCACGATGGATGCGCCGCACCCGGGCCTCTTCTCGTTCTGGGATCTCTTCGGCCCCGCAGCCCCTCCGCGCTTCGGCCACGTCCAGCCTTCGTTCATTGCCTGGACGGCCGGCACGCGCGGAGCGGCTCAGGCTGTCGCTCTTCCACGCCGCAGAGCCGCGCCTGCATCGGTCTCGCGCCCGCCCATGCCGGAGCATGGCGCCTCGCTCGTCACCGTGCCGCTCCACCGCACCTGGGGGGCAGGCCAGTTCTGGGAAGCGCTCCACGCCGGCCGCGCCATAGCCCTGATGGGCCGCTTCGATCCGTTCGAGGCGCTCGACACCATCCGCCAGCGCCACATCACCTCGTGGCGCACCCTGCCGGAACACTTCCAGCGCCTCTCGGCCCTGCCCGCGCAGCTGCTCACCGGCGGCGCACTCTCCTCACTGAAAGACGTGGTCGTCGGCGGCGCCTATGTCTCGGCGCCGATCCGGTCGTGGATCATGGCGACCTTCGGCGACATCGTCTCGGAAGCCTACGGCTCCACAGAAGCCGGCCTCATAACGGTGATGCCCGCCGGCAGGCAGAATGAACGCCCCGGCTCGTCAGGCCGCGCGATCAAGGGCGTCATGGTGGAAATCCGCGGGCCTGATGGCAACGTCCTTCAGGGCGCCGCCATCGGCGAGATCTGGGCGCGCACGCCGCGCTCGCTCGAGGCCGACTACACCAGCCACGGCGCGATCCGCGCACGCCGCGACGACCGCGGCTTCATCCCCACGGGCGATTACGGCCGGGTGGACGCGGACGGCTATCTCTACATCGAGCTATCGCCGCAAGTCGCCCGCAAGGCCGGCTGATCTTCCACGGATAGCGCATTGCCTCCCGCCACGCTAAACAGCGTGAAAAGACGATTGGGAGGACTTGATGAAAACGACACTCGCAGCTTCGCTGCCCATACTTGCATTAGCCCTTACGTTCGCGGCATGCAGCCCGCCAGCCGCGCAAACGACGGCCGCGCCTGAGGCAGCCCCCGCCGCAGCGCCTGCAAGCCTGACTTTGGCCGGACAGAAAGACCTCTACCTCTCCGCCGTCGGCATCGGCGTCTCCGACCTTGCCAAGTCGACGGACTTCTACGTCAACGTCATGGGCATGCAGAAGGTGAAGTCCTACCACCTCGACTACATGGACGAGGAAGTCCTCTCCTATCCCGATGGCGAAAGCGCGATCGTGCTGATGCACTGGACCGACAAGTCCACGCACAACTACAAGGACAACGCCGTCAAGGTCGTCACCCGCACCAAGGATCCCGCCGCGCTCATCGAGAAGATCCGCGCCGCTGGCATGACCATCACCCGCGACTATACCCCCAGCGCCCAGGTCGGCGGCGCCTCCGTCGGTCTCGCCAAGGATCCCGACGGGTATGTGCTGGAAATCCTGCCCCTGAAAGCCGCCACGGTTGGCGCTCCCGTTGCCGCCCCGGCCGAGGCTCCGAAATCCAACTAGACCTCGGCAGAATCCCAGAGCGTCCCCCTCCCCCTTGTGGGGAGGGGTGCAGGGGTGGGGGCCTCAACGAGCCGAGACATCTCAAACAATCCCCTCGCCGAACCGCCCCCCTCACCCTACCCTCTCCCCACAAGGGGGAGAGGTGCGCGTAACCACCACGATCAGGGTTGAAGCCCACAAGGATCGAACCATGAGACTCGCCAAACCCCGCATCTCTCCCCTGAAAGACTCGGACTTCTCGCCCGAGCAGGAAGAGCGCATCGCCAAGTCGCGGCAGAAGGACGGGTCGATCCTCAACATCTTCCGCACCCTGATCCGCGCGCCCGACGCCTTCCGCGCATTCAGCTGGTGGGGCGGCTATGTGATGAGCCGCAACTCCCTCTCCCCGCGCGAGCGCGAGATCGTCATCCTGCGCACCGGCTGGCTCTGCAAATCCGGCTATGAGTGGACCCAGCACCACCGCATCGGCCTCCAGTCCGGCCTCTCGGCTGAGGAGATCGAGAACATCAAGCTGGGCGCCGGCGCCGAGGGCTGGAGCGCATCTGAACGCGCCCTCCTCATCACCACCGACGATCTCAACCGCGATCACTTCGTCTCGCACGCCGCCTGGGCGGAGCTCACCGAGCACTTCTCCGAACGCCAGTGCATGGACGTAGTCTTCACCGCCGGTCAGTACACCCAGGTCTCGATGATCCTCAATTCCTTCGGCATCCAGCTCGACCAGGGCCAGACGCTGGATCCGGATTTGAAGGCATACTGAGGCAGGACCAGATGCCCCTCCTCGTCCACATCGCACCGGGCAACGAGGCAAACAGCATCAGCCGCAGCGGCATCGCCGCCCGCCGCATCCCTGGCGGCGCGAAATTCCCGTTCGCGAGAGTCGTGTGGGCCTTCCCCATCCTGCCGAGCTACACCCTCACCCACTCATGGTCGCGCGAGATCAAGCGCTGGCGCGCCACGACGCTTTCCGCCATCATCTTCCGCGTTCCCGATGACGAACCCGTCCTCGCCAGCCACTATTCGCGGCGCGCCCAGCCCATGACCGCCGCCGAAGCCGTCGGCCTCATCCTCGCCACCGAAGATCCACGCGGCTATGAGATCATGCTCTCCCGGCGCATTGGCCCAAAGGACATCGTCCGCGTCCGCCCGCTCCCCAAGGCCGTTGGCTGGCGCTACTATCCGGACGCCAAGAACCAGCCCGCAAAGACGTGCGACTGTCCGATGTGCATGCCGACCGGCGAAGTGAATGCGCGGCGCTTCCGCGAACGGGTCAAGAGCCGCATGCGCGCAAGCGGCCTAGCCGTGGAATCGGATACGAAACAGGAAACACCAACATGACAGGCCGCCTCGCCAACAAGACCGCCATTGTCGTCGGCGCCGGACAGACCTCCGGCGAGACCATCGGCAATGGCCGCGCCATGGCCGTCCTCTTCGCCCGCGAAGGCGCCACCGTCATGTGCGTCGACCGCCGCCTCGACAGCGCCCAGGACACCGTCGCCATGATCGAAGCCGAAGGTGGAACTGCAACCGCCTTCGAAGCTGATGTCACCAAGCCCACCGACTGCGCCGCCATCGCCCGCGAGGGCGTCATCCGCCTCAAGCGCATCGACATCCTGGTCAACAATGTCGGCACCGGCCGCGGCGACGCTCCTCCCCACGCCATCGAGGAAGACGCGTGGGACCGCATCATGGACATCAATCTCAAGTCGATGATGCTCACCATCCGCCACGTCCTGCCCGTCATGCGCCAGCAGCAGTCCGGGGCGATCCTCAACATCTCCTCGCTTGCCGCCATCGCCGGCCACCACATGGTCACCTACGAGGTCTCCAAGGCGGCAGTGAACCGGCTCACCAGCGTGGTCGCGCAGGGCAACGCCAAGTATGGCGTGCGCTGCAACGTCATCATGCCGGGCCTCATGGACACGCCCATGGCCATCACCGGCATCGCCGCCGCCTCCGGCAAGTCCCAGGAGGTGCTCCGCTCCGAGCGCAACGCCCGGGTCCCCATGGGGGCCATGGGAACGGGGTGGGATACGGCCTATGCCGCCCTCTTCCTCTGCTCGGACGAGGCGAAATTCGTCACCGGAGTAACCCTGCCCGTGGATGGCGGCATGTCGACGCGGATCGGTTGAGACCCCCCCAAAATCCACGAAACCCCAGCAAACCAGAAGCAAGCAGGCGCACGCCAAACGCAGGTTAAGGACGCTACCAGCCAGTCCGGCTCAAGCATTTAGTTAACCATCCGTGTGACAATGGAGGGTCGCCAGTGCGGTCACGAGAATGTTCAAGAAGGGCAAAAACGAACCGTACGATCCGCTTGCTGACCGCATGCGGAAGATCTCGAATATTCCGGTCGAGGAACACACCTATTCGAGCGTCCACGAACAGACCGGCCGCGCCGCCCGCGATCCCACCTTCAAGCAGGGCACGATCACCACGCGCGGCGGCGAGCGCGTGCCCGTCGTCCTGAAGAACGTCTCCCGCACCGGCGTGCGCATCGAGTTCTTCCGGGACGTCACGCTGGGCGACCACGTCCTCATCACCGAGCCGACCCTGCGCCTCAACATCTGGGCCGAAGTCATGTGGCAGTCGCGCGGCGCCGCCGGCCTCAAATTCATTCCCACCTGATTGCTGGCTGGCCCGATTGGCCGGCCTGATTGAGCGCCGCGTTGATCAGAGCCCGCACTCTCGCGTTTCCGTGAGAATCCCTACTCGTCGCGCGGCAAATTGCCGGATCGCCGCGCAGCACTCCCGCACCCATCTTCGATGTCATGACGATGCACCCGTCCTCCGAAGTCATCAGCCCCGAAACAAGCGGTATCGAGCCGAACCACGCCGAGCCCAAACGCGATGTCTGGCTCTCTGTGAAGCGCGGCTTGCGCCTCACATGCCCCTCCTGCGGCCGCGGCCGTCTTTTCGCCGGCTATCTGCGTCAGGCCGAAGGCTGCCCGTACTGCGGCCTGCGCACGGGCGACATCCGCGCCGACGACGGCCCGGCTTGGGCCACCATCCTTCTCGTCGGCCATCTCGTCTCGCCGGTGTTCTTCGTCTTCGCCTCGCGCGACGTCTCCTGGCTGCCCCTGGTGGCCGTGCTCACGCTGGTCGTCGGCATGTCCCTCCTCCTCCTCCCCCGCATGAAAGGCCTCTTCGTAGGCTTCATCTGGGCGTCACGGGCGGGCGAAGCCGAGCCGGGCTGAGGGGCCGCGTGCCCGGCAGATCGCGCGTAGCACGATCGCGCTCTGACCGAACCATTGGAACAAGGTGCAGACCCCCGCCTGTCCTCCCCCTTGCAGGAGGGAGGAACCGCGTGGTGGGAGTTGGACACTGAACCGTCATCGGTGTTGCGGCTACCGGCGCCAAACCGTTTGCAAGCTGAAAGCCTCAGGGTCCCTCCCTCCTGCAAGGGGGAGGACAGGTGGGGGTCTGCACCTTGTTCTGCCGCCGGCGTTCAACCGAGATAAGTCCAAAAGCAAACGGCCTCCCCGTTTCCGGAGAGGCCGCCGCATAACCAATCAGGCCAGGATCAGTCCCCCGTGCCCGGCGCAGCCTCCGGCGGCGGGGTCGTGTTGTTGGCCTTGTGCATCAGCGTGTCGTCGCCCGCCGTGCGCTTGGTCGTGAACCTGCCGAAGAACGGATTGATCCGCCGCTCCACGCCCGACACCAGCGAGTACATCACCGGCACCAGCATCAGCGACAGCACGGTAGACGAGATAAGGCCGCCGATCACCGCAATCGCCATCGGCGTGCGGAAGCCCGCGCCCTCGCCCAGGCCCAGCGCCGTCGGGATCATGCCCGCCGACATGGCGACCGTGGTCATCACGATCGGCCTTGCCCGCTCACGCACCGCCTCGAACACGGCGTCGATCACATTCCGGCGGCGTTGCGCCTTGTCGGTTGTGAACGGCTTGCGCTGTTCCGCCTCGATGGCGAATTCGACGAGCAGGATGGCGTTCTTGGCCGCAATGCCCATCAGCAGCACCACACCGATCATCACCGGCATGTCGATCTGCTTGCCCATGATGAAGAGGGCGAAGAACCCGCCCGGGAAGGACAGGACCAGCGAGAGCAGGATGACGACCGGCTTGAACACCGATTTGAACAGCAGCACCATCACCGAGTAAATGAGGGCGATACCGGCCAGCAGCGCCACCACGATGCCGGTGAACATCTCCATCTGCGCCTGCTCATTGCCGACGCGTGCGCGCTCGACCACGGCATTTCCGGATGCTTCGTCCCTCAGGATCTTGGCCATCGTCGGCGTCGCATCGATGACCGACGTCGCCGTGCCGGACGTCACGCCCGGAGCGAAGTCGGCCTGAACCGACGCCTGCCGCTTGCGGTAGAGCCGCTGCAGGTTGCCGGGGCCGGCCTCATACGTGATGTCGGCGACCGCGCCCAGCGTCGTCGTTCCGCCCTGCAGGGTCGGCACGCGCAGCTGCGCCAGTTCGGAGAGGTCGGTGCGCACCGATTCCGGCAAGCGCACCCGGATCGGCAGGCGCCGCTCGCCTTCCGAGAATTTCGGGATGTTGGCCTCGATGTCGCCGGAGGTCGCAATGCGCGCAACCTGCGCGATCGCATCCGTCGACACGTTGAGCCGCGCCGCTTCTTCCGTGCGCGGACGGATGATCAGCTCGGGTCCCGGAGGCTCTGGCGACAGGCGCGGGTTCTGGACCTGCGGCAGCGCCTTCATCTCGTTGAGAAGGTCCATCTGCGCCTTATCCAGCGCCTTGCCGTCTTCCGACGTGAGCAGGATGTTGACGTCGGACCCGCCAGGCCCGCCGCCCGTCATGATGGCAGTGACGCGGATGTCGGCGATCTGCCTGAGCTTCGGCCGGATGAGCTGTTTCAGCTCTTCGGTCTTGAGCTTGTGGTGATCCCGCATGACGACCGTGGCCGCCCCGCCATTCAGCGCGCCTGCCCCGCCGCCGCCCGAGCCCACCGCGCCGGCGCCGAGCGGACCGCCCGAGCCGATGGTGATGAACACGTCCTGCACGTCCGGCTGTTCGACCAGCAGCTTGTTGAGATCAGCCGCCGCACGCTCCATCTGCGGCCGGGTCGAGCCCGGCGGAGCGTCGATCTGGAACATGATGTAGCCGGGGTCTTCCGTCGGGATGAACCCGGTCGGCAGGACCATCAGGATGCCTATCGTGAAGGCGATCGCGCCCGGCCACAGAGTGAAGAAGGTGATCAGCCGGTGTTTGAGGCCCCAGGCCAACGACTTCTCATAGGCCGCCGGCAGCTTGCGCACGTCGCGATGATGCGTCGACGGCTTGAGGAAGTAAGCCGCCATCAACGGCGTCACGAAGCGCGCCACCAGCAGCGAGAACACCACGGCGACCGCCACAGTAATCCCGAACTCGATGAAGAACTGCCCCGGCATCCCGCCCATGAACGAGGTCGGCAGGAACACCACGACGATCGAGGCCGTGGTCGCGAGCACGGCGAGGCCGATCGCATCCGCCCCTTCCATGGCCGCGCGGAACGGCGTGTAGCCCGCCAGCGTCCGCTTCTGGATGTTCTCGATCTCCACGATCGCATCGTCGACCAGGATGCCGATGACCAGCGTCAGCGCCAGCAGCGTCACCACGTTCAGGGAGAAGCCGAGCATGGAGATGATGAAGAAGGTCGGGATCAGCGACAGTGGCATCGCCGCCGCCGAGATCAGCGTCGCGCGCCAGTCGCGCAGGAACAGGAACACCACCAGCGCCGCCAGCGCCATGCCTTCCAGCAGCACGTCCTGCGTCGCATGGAAGTTCGCCTTGGTGTCGTCGGTGATCGAGAAGATCTTGGTGATCTTCAGG
>DASYKO010000205.1:0-4580 GCA_035995285.1 Hyphomonadaceae bacterium
CAACGACTTCACCGCGCTGCTCAACGGCCAGAACAATCAGACGACCTACAACGCCGGCGGCGTGCTGGCCACGTCCTCGCCTCTCATGAGCGAGCAAGGCTCGACGCAGGCCTCGACCGTGTCGACGCACCTTGCCGTCTCAGGCAGCGGCTTCTTCGTCGTACGCGGCCGCAGCGAGGAGGCGACCTCGCGCGACCCCTTCTTCTACACCCGCGCCGGACAATTCTCGCCGGATTCGGACGGCTACCTGAAGAACACCGCGGGCTATTTCCTTGAGGGCTGGCCGGTGAACTCCGAAGGCCTCGTGACGGCCAACCCGACCGACCTCAATGCGCTGGAGCCGATCCGCGTGTCGGGTATCGCCGGCGGCGCCGAGGCCACCTCGCGCGTGTCGCTGTCGGCCAACCTGCAGTCGAGCCAGGCGGTGTCTCCTGCGGCGACGATTACGCCGCCAGCCGTGGCCCCGCCCTACAACGTGGCGACGAACAACATGGCGTCAGGCGATGTGACGCCGGACTTCCAGGTTCCGATCCAGGTCTATGATAGCGAAGGCGGCCTGCACACGCTGACCATGTCCTTTCTCAAGGCCGGCCCGAACCGCTGGTACACCGAGATCCACCTGCCGGCCGGAGAGATCACCGGCGGCGCGCCGCTGGTCGATGGCCAGCTGGCGACGGGCATCCTTGCCTTCACCCCGTTCGGCCAGCTCGACTCGACCGCCTCCACACTGCCCACCTCGCTCACGATCAGCCAGAACGGTGTCGGCACAGGCGCGCAATGGGGCCCCGCAATGGGCCTCGCCACGCAGACGATCGATCTGGACATGGGCGGACCTGGCCAGCCGGGCGGCCTCACCAACTATGACTCGCCCTCGGTCCTCGGCACCAGCCAGGTGGACGGCACGCCCTTCGGCTCGCTGGCCTCGGTGGACGTGGACGATGACGGCTTCGTCACCGCGATCTTCACCAACGGCCTCACGCGGCGCATCTATCAGATCCCGCTGGCGACGTTCGGCAACGTCGACGGCCTGATCCCCGAGCATGGCGGCATCTATCGCCTCGGGCCCGGCGCCGGCGCGCTCTCCATGCGCGGCGCAGGCGTTGGCGGGGCGGGCAACATCAAGAGCCGTGCGCTCGAGAGCTCCACCGTCGATCTCGCGGAAGAATTCTCGAACCTCATCATCACGCAGCGCGCTTATTCCGCTTCCTCGAAAATTATTACGACCGCCGACGAGATGCTCGACGAGCTGATCCGGCTGAAGCGGTAAGGTCTGAGTAGGGATTGACGTCATGCGGGCGTGGAAAACAGGCAATCGCCTCTCTCCATGCCCGCGTTTCGTCTCACTGCGGCACAGCTGCAGGACATCGTTAGCGCATCCTATCCGTGCGCGCGTCTCTTTCGTCGTGTTTTCCGGAAAAGCCGCGTGTCTGCCTGAGCGTCACCTTAGTACGAGGCCCGTATGGTCCACGCTGTAGAACAGCAAAGGGAGCCATCCATGCTGAGCCAAAGCGCAATGACAAGCGCGGCCGTCATCGGACCCGACGGACGCCATCTTACTCTGTCTGATCTCCCCCCTCCGGGGATTCAGCGTTGGGTCACACGCCGCAAGGCGGAAGTGGTTGCCGCGGTCCGCGGCGGCCTCCTGACCGAGGAAGACGCCTGCCGTCGTTACGAACTTTCGAAAGAAGAGTTCGGCGGCTGGGAGAAACTTTACGAGCGTCACGGCGTGAAGGGTCTTCGCACCACACGCCTTCAAAACTACCGCTAGGCCTCTCCGCGAGGCGCTCCGCCCCTTCCAATTGAAGAATTGGGGGTTCCGGGAGGGAGCGCTTCGCCGGATGTCCTTAAGACTTCGCTAACCACATTGGTTCGCGAACTTAAGGCGACGTTTACCACGCACTGGGAATTTCCTGCCTAGTCGCAAATCCGCGGCAGGCAGTTTTTTCCGGGCGTTCATGGCCGACCCTACCCAAGCGGAAACCCCCAACCTGATTTCGCAGCTGGCGAAGTCGGGCCGCATGCGCATTGCGGCGGCCCTGGTCGTGACCGCCCTGGTCGGCGGCGGCCTTGGCGTCATCATGCTGCGCGGGGATGCAGCCGATAAGGCCCTGCTCTTCTCCGGCCTCGACCTCGAAGAAGCCTCCGAGATCACCACCAAGCTTTCGACCGCCAACATCAAATACTCTCTGGAAGGCGGCGGATCGGCTGTTTTCGTGGACGCCGGCAAGGTCGACGCCGCCCGCATGATGCTCTCCGAACAGGGCCTGCCGACACGCGGCTCGGTCGGCTGGGAGATTTTCGACAAGTCCGATGCGCTGGGCGAGACCCAGTTCGTGCTCAACATCAAGAAGCTCCGCGCGCTGGAAGGCGAGTTGGAGCGGACGATCGCTTCCTACGACATGGTGCAGGCAGCACGGGTCCACCTGTCGATCCCCGACAAGCCACTGTTCCAGCGCGACAACACGAAGCCGACGGCCTCGGTGGTGCTGAAAATCACCGGCAACATGATGCCGCAGGAGAAAGTCCGAGCGATTCGCACGCTCATTGCCGGCTCGGTCACAGGGCTCGACATGGGCTCGATCAGCATTTCCGACACCACCGGCCGTCTTCTGGCGGCGCCCAGCGGCGATGATCCGAGCGGGATGGGCGGGGGAGCGGGCGTGGATGAACGCCGCCTGTCGCTGGAAGAAACCTACCGCAAGAAAGTCCTCGAAGTCATCGAGAACATCGCCGGCCCGGGCGCGGCGAAGGTGACGGTCAACCTCGACGTCGACTTCAACAAAGTGACCCAGAGCGACGAGAAATACGATCCGGATGGCCGTGTCGTGCTCTCCGAGACCAGCCTGGAAGACACCTCCTCTAGCGCCGATGCAGCGCCTGGCGATGAAACCACGGTCGACAACAACGTTCCGACGGGGGCCGCCCCACCCTCGCCCACGACTCTGCCGAAGAACCAGTCTTCGACGGCCCGCAACGAGGCGACAACCAATTACGCGCTCTCCAAGACCATGCGCACCGAGATCATCGAGGGCGGCAAGATCGAGCGGCTCTCCGTTGCCGTCGCCATCGACCAGATTCGCGTTCCGGGCGCCGAGGGCGCGCCGGCTACGTACCAGGACCGGCCGCAGGAAGAACTCGACAAGATGGCGGAGCTGGTGCGCTCGGCCGTCGGCTTCAGCGAACAGCGCGGCGATGCCGTGACGATCCGCCAGGCGGCGTTCTCGCGGCCGGATGTCGCGATGGATGATGCAAAAGCCCCGGGACCGTTCGACTTCGACAAGTTCGACGTCGTCCGCGGCGCAGAGATCGGCGCACTGCTGATCACCGCGCTAGCGCTGGTGTTCTTCGTGTTGCGCCCGCTGATCGGCGGCCTGTTCGCCAAGCCCGAGCCTGACAATCTTCCCTCGGAAATCCTCGCACTCAAGGGCGCGAAGCGGAACAAAGCGATTGCCCAGTTCATGGAAGCCGAGGCGCAGGCGGCCATCGCTCAGGCGCAGGCCAACGCGGCGGGAGGTGGAGGCCGCGCAGTGGAGTTTTCGGAGGGCAAGAGCGTTGGCTTCGACATGCCGACGCCTGAGCGCCTCGACGCCGGTATCGACGTGGCGCGCATTTCGGGACAGGTGAAAGCCTCCTCGATCAAGAAGATTTCGGAAGTCGTCGCCGGCCACCCGGATGAATCGATCGCGATCATCCGCTCGTGGATGGCTGAAGAGCCCTCGGGCCGCGCCGCATGAGCCAGGCCGCCCTCGCCTCGCCGCAGCCCAGCGCGCCTCCCCAGACGGCGGCGCAGCAGCAGCAGGAAAACCAGAACGACACCCAGCGACGCATCGCCGAGACGGTGGCGGCGATCAAGGGCCTGCACGGGTCGGAAAAAGCCGCCATCCTCCTGCTGGCGCTGGGCGAGGACGCCAAGCCGGTGTGGGACAGGCTCGACGACGAAGAGCTGCGCGAGATCTCGACGGCGATGTCGAACCTCGGGCCGGTGAAGTCCGAGATGGTCGAGTTCCTGATCAAGGACTTCGTCAACCGTCTCTCGGGCTCGGGCGCGGTGACAGGCTCGTACGACCAGACTCACAAGCTGCTGCTGCAATTCCTGCCGCGCGACAAGGTCGACGGGCTGATGGAAGAACTGCGCGGCCCGGCCGGCCGCACGATGTGGGACAAGCTCGGCAATGTGAACGAGCAGGTTCTCGCGAACTATCTCAAGAACGAATACCCGCAGACCGTCTGCGTCGTGCTATCCAAGATCAAGACGGAGCATGCCGCGCGCGTGCTCACGGCGCTGCCGCCGGAATTCGCGCTCGAAGTCATCCAGCGCATGCTGCGCATGGAGCCGGTGCAGCGCGACATTCTGGAAAAGATCGAATCCACCCTGCGCGTGGAATTCATGACCAACCTCGCGCGCACGTCCAAGCGCGACAGCCATGAGCAGATGGCCGCGATCTTCAACAATTTCGACCGCCAGACAGAGGGCAAGTTCATGTCCCTGCTGGAAGACAAGAACAAGGACGCGGCCGACAAGATCCGCTCGCTGATGTTCGTGTTCGAGGATCTCTCCAAGCTCGACCCGGGCGGCGTGC
>DASYKO010000206.1:0-23455 GCA_035995285.1 Hyphomonadaceae bacterium
TTTCAACGGAATTCGCCGGAGACGGACATCCGGATTTTCAAACAGAGCGAGCAACCTGTTCGGCAAGCTGATTCATGCCGGGGCTATAAGCGGTCTACATCGATGATGGCTTTTGCGAAGACGTCCGGCGCCTCCTGGGGAAGATTGTGGCCAATCCCGCCTTTCGCCACGCGATGCATGTAGGGGCCGGCGAATTTCTTCGCGTACGCAGAGGCGTCCGGATGAGGAGCGCCGTTTGCGTCGCCCTCCAACGTGATGGTGGGAACAGAAATCGCCGGGCCCTGCGCCAGGCGCTCCTCCGCGCATCGTGCTTCGCCTCGCCCTGGGCGAGACCGAGCCGCCAGCGATAGTTGTGGATCACGATGTCGACATGGTCAGGGTTGTCGAGCGCCGCCGCGCTGCGCGCAAAGGTTGCGTCGTCAAAGCGCCATTTGGGAGAAGCGCTTGTCCAGATCAGCTTTGCGAAATCGCGCGTGTTAGCTTTGTATCCGGCCGCGCCGCGCTCCGTCGCGAAGTAGAACTGATACCACCAGGCAAGCTCCGACGCCGGCGGCAGTGGTGCGCGGTTGGCGGCCTGGCTGCCGATCAGGTAGCCGCTTACTGACACCAGCCCCTTGCATCGCTGCGGCCACGCCGCGGCGAGGATATTTGCGGTGCGTGCGCCCCAATCGCAACCACCGATAAGCGCCTTGTCGATCTGCAGCGCATCCATCAGCGCGATGGCGTCGACGGCAAGCGCCGCCTGCTGGCCATTGCGCGGCGCACTGCTCGACCGGAGTCGCGTCGAACCGTATCCACGCAGGTAAGGAACGATGACTCGATAACCTGCCTCCGCCAGCGCGGGCATCACATCGACGTAGGTATGGACGTCGTACGGCCAGCCGTGCAGCAGGAGAACCGGGCGGCCGCTTTCCGGGCCGGCCTCGGCATAGCCAATGCTGAGATCGCCGGCGTCGATCTGCTTGAGCGTTCCCATCGTGGTGTGTGCATGCTTCACCTTGGGCGGCGTCGCCGGCTTGCCCTGCGCGGATGCCGGGCCCGCGATCGTGAGATCCGCCGCCACACCCGCAGCAACCGCGCCCAGCAGCGCACGCCGATCGCGGTCGATCTTCTCTTCCATTCCATCCTCCATCACCGGACCCGATGCACCGGCTGCGCGCGCAACCATGACACGCAACGACAGCTGCAGCTGTGCGCCAACCTCAAGCGCGCAACTCAATCGGCGGATGTCACAGGTTCGCGCCGTCCTAGCTTCTGCCGATGATGTGTGTTAAGCAACAGCTCGGTCCAATCGAGCGCGCCTTTGCGCGCCCCCTTCTCTGACCGTTCGTCCAACTTGACGCCGCCAACACGTGGAGAGCCGCCGTGATCGACCAACCGTCGACGCCGAGCCGTCGCGCAGTTCTCACAGCCTCAGCCGCCGGGGCGACGCTCGCAGCTGTCGCCCAATCCAATATCGCCGAAGCGTTCGCACCTGGAGACAAAACCATGATCCGCGAATTGAAGGGAAGCATCCCCAAAGCCCAAGTCGAAGATCTGCGCCGCCGCATCAAGGCGACCATCTGGCCGGACAAAGAGCAGGTCGCCGACACCACGCAGGGCGTGCAGCTTGCGACGATGAAGGCGCTCGCCGACCACTGGGCCGGCGCCTACGACTGGTACAAGTGCGAAGCGCGCATCGACTCCTACGGCAATTACCTGACGGAGATCGACGGGCTCGACATCCATTTCATGCATATCAAGTCGAAGCACGCGAACGCGTTGCCGATGATCGTGACGCATGGCTGGCCCGGCTCGATCGTCGAGCAGATGAAGATCATCGAGCCGCTGACCAACCCCACCGCGCACGGCGGAACGGTCAACGACGCCTTCCATCTCGTGATCCCCTCGCTTCCCGGCTACGGCTTCTCCGGCAAGCCGACGAAGCCCGGCTGGAACCCGCCCAGCATCGCCAAGGCGTGGGCCACGCTGATGGATCGCCTCGGCTACACCCATTACGTCGCCCAGGGCGGCGACTGGGGTAATGCAGTCACCGAACACATGGCACTGCAGCAGCCCAAGGGGCTCGCCGGCATCCACACCAACATGCCGGCGACGCTTCCGCCCGACGTCTCGAAGGCGCTCGGCGAAGGCAAGCAGCCGGCCAATCTCACGCCGGACGAGAAATATGCCTGGGACCAGCTGGTCTTCTTCAACGCCAACGGCCTCGGCTACGCCATCGAGATGAACAACCGGCCGCAGACGCTCTACGCCCTCGCCGATAGCCCCATCGGGCTCGCCGCGTGGATGCTCGACCATGACGACCGCAGTCAGAAGATGATCGCTCGCGTCTTCGCCGGTCAGAAGGAAGGGCTGTCGAAGGACGACATCCTCGACAACGTCACGCTCTACTGGCTGACCAACACGGCCGTGTCTTCGGCGCGGCTCTACTGGGACAACGCCAAGAACGTACCCGGCGGCTTCTTCGACGCCCGCGGCATCAAGATCCCGGTCGCCGTGACCGCGTTCCCGGACGAGATCTACACGGCGCCGAAAACGTGGGCGGAGAAGGCCTATCCCAAGCTGATCCACTACAACAGGGCGCCGAAAGGCGGCCACTTCGCCGCCTGGGAGCAACCGGACTTCTTCGTTCAGGAGATGAGAGCTTCGTTCAAATCCCTGCGCATCTGAAGCGGACACGCGCAAACGAAACCAGTAACTGGGATGGGCCAATACTCGCCGCTCGCCGCTCGCCGCAGCTGGCTGCCGTTGGGGCGCGTCTCTTGCGGTCTGGAGGAAACCGGTGAACATGTGGACGAGTTCATCTGGAGATGTGTGATGGCGCTCGATTTCCGGTCTATCAGGCGGCGTTTGCGCGGCTTCGCAAGCGGGGCTGCGATAGTGGCGGCAACGCTCGTTACGGCGACGATGCCTTCTCTGGCTCAGGGCCCGCAGGCGGCGCAGCCGCATCGTGCTGCGGCCAAGGCAGCGGCGGGGGAGAAGTTTACGGGGTTGTATACGGCGACGTGTGGCGCTGATGCGGCGGCCGCAACGCCTGCGCCGGCTCGCGCGCGACCTGCGGGTGGTGGGCCGCCGGATCGGGCGGAGTGGTATGCGCCGCCGCATCAGGTGTTCGACAATCTCTACTGGGTGGGGACGAAGGAGCACTCGGCGTGGGCGCTGAAGACCAGCGAGGGGATCATCCTGCTCGACACGCTCTACAGCTATGCAGTGGAGGCGGAAATCGTCGATGGATTGAAGACGCTTGGGCTCGATCCTGCTTCGATAAAGTACGTGATCATCTCGCATGCGCATGGCGATCATGATCAGGGCGCGGCGCTGCTGCAGTCGCGGTTTGGGACCAAGGTGGTGATGGGCGCGCCGGACTGGGCGACGACTGTCGCGCGCACGACCTATGCCGGCGGCGTCGCCAAGCGCGATATCGAAGCGGTGGACGGGCAGAAGATTACGCTTGGGGACACGAGCGTAACGCTGGTGACGACGCCTGGGCATACGCTCGGCACGCTGTCGCTGTTGTTCCCAGTGAAGGATCACGGGCGCACGCTGACCGTGGCTTACTCGGGCGGCACGACGTTCAACTTCCAGCACACTGCGGAACGGTTCGACACCTACATCGCGTCACAGCAGAAGTTCGCCAAGGCGGCTGCGGCGGCTGGGGCGACGGTTGTGCTCTCCAACCACTCGGTCTTCGATCACGCTGTCGAGTACGCTCCAAAGGCGATGGAGAAGCGGGCCGATGGGAAGCCGCACGTGTTCGAGGTCGGGAAACAGGGCGTCGCCAACTATCTCAAGGTGCTGGAGGAATGCGCCGTAGCGACGAAGACGGCGGAATTCGGAAAGTAGTTCGCTCAGACAGCCCAGCGGCCGATGTCCTGCTCGCGTCCGATCAGCGAGAGGCCGTAGGCGATCGAAACGAGCTGGTCGCCGGTTTCGATCTTGGACGCGCCGAAGCGGGATTCGAACTGCTGGCGCACGGCGGGCACGAATGAGGAGCCGCCGGTCAGGAAGACGCGGTCGATCTGGGTTTCGTTGAGATGGGCTTCGGCGAGGGCGCGGTCGACGCAGGCGCTGATCTCGGCGAGTTCGGGGGCGATCCAGGTTTCGAACTCTGAGCGCTTGATCTTGCGTTCGATATCCACGCCGGCGACGTGGAGGGAGAGTGTGCCTTCGTCTGACTGGGACAGCTGCATCTTCGCGGCGGAGACGGCGCGGTACATCGCATAGCCGGCGTCTGCGTCCAGGAAGGCGAGGAAGGCGCGGATGCGGTCGGGGTCCAGGCTTTCGCGCACGAGGTCTTGCAGCTCGCGATAGTCGCGAGAGTGGCGCATGACGGAGAGCTCGTTCCAGCGGCTGAATTTGGTGTAGTAGGAATTCGGCACGGGAAGGATCTTGTCCCAGCTCTTGAACTCCGAACCCTTGCCGAAGGCGCGGGCCACGACACGGTCGATAATGCGATAGTCGAACGCGTCGCCCGCCACGCCTACGCCGGTGTGGGCGAGCGGCTTGTAGTCGAGGCCGGACTTGCCGACCGTAAATCTCACGACGGAGAAGTCGCTAGTGCCTCCGCCGAAGTCAGCGACGAGGATGGTCGCGTCAGTGTTCAGGCGCTGGGCGAAGAAGTATGCGGCCGCCACTGGTTCGTAGACGTGGTGGATTTCTTCGAAGCCGATGGAGCGCAAGGCGGCTTCGTATCGCGTACGGGCCAGTTCAGCGTCCGGCGCTGCGCCGGCGAAGCTGACTGGGCGGCCAATTACGACGCGCTTGGGAAATTCGATACCGGCGTGAGTGCGCACGCGCTTGAGGAAACCCGACAGCAGGTCCTCGAATTTCAGGCGGCGGTTGTAGATCAGAGTGTCGGTGAAAAGCGGGCTGGCGGCGAAGGTCTTGAAGGACTGGATAAAGCGGCAGTCGCCTGCCAGGTCCACGAATTTGTCGATCGCCCACGGGCCGGCATCGACATTCGTCCGCTGCCCCGTCGCGATGTCGTTTTCCGAGAAGCACAGGACGGAGCGGAAGGCGTCGAAGACCTCGCCGTCGTGAGTAAAATGAATTGCTTCCACCTGGTCGTTGTTAGGACCGGTCGCGTTGACCATCGTCGCAACGGTGTTCGTCGTGCCGAAGTCGAGGCCGATCGACAGGGTCATGGCGGCACTCCGGGCGAGCAGGGAAACGCTTCGGCGCGGAGGCGGCGCCTCGCGGGGGCCGCTTGGTCATGCAGGGGCCGCATAAAGTCAAGGTTCTGCGCTGCGCGGGACGAGTGCGGGCCTCAGCGTAGCTCGCCTTTTCCGCAAGGTGTGCTAACCTGCGGATATGGCAAGCGAACTTCCCCGGATAACTTTTAATCCTGAACAGTGCGGCGGGCGTCCCTGCATCCGCAACTACAGGCTGCGGGTGAAGGATGTGCTGGACATGCTGGCGTCCGGCGTCTTGCACGCCGAAATCATCGCCGACTATCAGTTTCTGGAAGAGGCCGATATCCGCGTGTGCCTGGAATATGCGGCAGTGCAAGTCGACCATCCGGTTCTTGTAAGCGCAAAGTAGCGGACGGTGCGCTTCCTTCTGGACACAAATGTTCCAAAGGGGCTTACGCGGTGGATCGCCGCGCGGCGTCAAGGCCGAGCACGTTCTCGATCTGCAACTGGCGCAAGAAGTCGATGGAGAACTTTGGCGGAGAGCCGCCGAGACGTCCGCCGTCATCGTCAGCAAGGATGAAGATTTTGCCGTACTTGCTCGCGGGTCACAGGCCGGCCCGTCTGTGATCTGGCTCCGAACAGGCAACGGCACGACGCGAGACTTGATTGGATTTCTGGAACCTCTCTGGCCGGCGGTAGAGGATCGCATCCGTGGCGGCGACCGACTGATCGAAGCGAGGTAGATGCCTCCGCGTTCTATCGCGGCTGAAACCTCGCGGAGGCCGCAAAGCGCATGCGGCAGACGACTCCAGCGGGATCGTAGCTCAGCGTCACGTCGCCGCCGAGTTCGCGGGCGAGGCCGGTCTGGAGGAGGTTGGAGCCGAAGCCGCGGCGGGTGGGCGGCGTAACGGGTGGGCCGTCTTTTTCGGTCCAGATGATTTCAATCACGGCGGGATCGACTGCCCGGTCGATGGTCCAAGCAACCGAGACGCGCCCTGCTGGCGCGGAGAGCGCGCCGTATTTGGCGGCGTTGGTTGCGAGTTCGTGGAAGGCCATGTGGAGGGTGACGGCGGTTTCCGGCGCAAGGCGGATCGCGGGGCCAGACACCTCTATGCGGCGGCCATCGCCGCTTGCCGTGGAATAGGGCGCCAGCGTGCGCTCGACTGCATCCGCGAGGCTCGCTCCCTGCCACGAGTTGGCGGTGAGGAGATCGTGCGCGCCTACCAGCGCGCGCACGCGGCCGTCGAAGGCGATGACGAAATCCTTCGTGTGGGGGAGGGACATGCTGGTCTGCAGCGCGATCGACTGGACGCTTGCGAGCATGTTTTTGACGCGGTGGTTGAGTTCCGCGATCATCACTTTCTGGCGTTCCTCCGCGCGCTTGCGCGGCGTGATGTCGAGGGAGACGCCCAGTGCGCGGATGGCCGAGCCATCGGCGCCATACTCGCCGCGTCCGCGGACGAGCAGCCACACGGTCTCGCCGTCCGGGCGGATGACACGGTATTCGACATCGAGATCCTGCCGAGATGCGAAGGCTTCCTCGACCTTGCGGTTCCGCATCTCGCGGTCCTCGGGGTGAATGAGGTTGCTCAGATCCTGGTAGGTGAAGGGCTCGTCCGACAGCCAGCCATAATCGCGGCGGCAGAGGTCCGACGTGACAAGCTCCGTGGTTCTCATGTCGATCGCCCACGTGCCGAGGCGCGCGGCGTTCAGGGCGACATCGAGCTGTTCGGTTTTCAGATAGTCGACGCGCTTGAGCTTGTTGTTGGCGTCGGCAAGGCGTTCGAAGGCGTGTTTCAGCTCCCGGTTGGTGTCCTTGATCTGGGCTTCGCCGCGCAGCACGTCAGACTCCATGCGTTCAAGCCGTGCGGCGGCCTGTTCACGGGTGAGGATGAACTTGGTGACGTCTTCGGCGCGGTGCAGGATGTAGGCGATCTCTCCGTTCGGGCGGCGCACCGGCGTGTTGACGGGGGTCCAGTATTTTACCTCCCATCGGTCCGACCCGTCGCGAACAGGGATGTCGTATTTCTGGATGCCCATGTCATCTGGCGCCCCGTCGCGCAGGACACGCTCGAGAGAAGAGCGCAGGTCGCTGACCCCGGTGGCGGAACTGTCAGAGGGATTGTCCGGAAAGACCTCGAACAGGCCCCGGCCGACCATGCCGGCGTTTTCTGTCTGCGTGGCCTTGAGGTAGGCGTCGTTTGCCGCGGCGATGGTAAAGCGCGGGGAATCGACGCTCAGAAGCATGTAGGGCGTGGGGGAAGCGTAGAAGATGAGGCTGAAATCCCCTAGCCTGGGCGGGCCGTCGCGGCTGCTGTGATCGTCCTTGCTCAAGGGGTATCCCTGATAATGTGGCGCCAGAATCTGGCGCCGTCCCGGGCCCAGATTGATCCTCGTATTTGCAGATTTGGAACAGTCCCCGAATTCACCTAGGTGTTATCCCCTAAGGCGACCGTCAAGGGTAGGCTAACGGTAGGTCATCCGGCATCAATCGTATTTGAGAGGCAGCGGGTAGAGGACAAATGGGTGGGGTCAGCGCACCGGAAGCAAAAGGGCCCGATGCAAGGGGGAAAGTCCTCATCGTCGAGGATCAGTATCTTGCGTCCGAATTCCTGAGGATATGGACGGAGGCTTACGGATTCGACGTATGCGGCATCGCCACGACCGCAGACACGGCCGTTGACCTGGCAAGGCAGCACAATCCCACGCACGTGCTGATGGATGTGCGGCTCGATGGGGTGCGTGACGGCGTCGATGCGGCGAACGTGATCCAGGGGGAGATCGTCACCCGCATCATCTATTGCACGGGCTCAAGCGAGCCTTCCACCGTAAGCCGGATCAATGGCGACCACCCATTCGCCATCCTTTTCAAGCCGATCGACCCCCAGCTGCTTGGCCAGGCGCTGATGCGGCCGTGAGTCGGACGGGCTGAACCGGCCTGTGTTTAGCCCGCGGGCCCTGACTTGGCTTGCCCTGCCCTCGCTCTATTTTAGCTTGGGAGATGCGCAGATCGGGGCGGCGATTGGCCAGCACGACAAAGGAAACGGGCCTGTCGGCGGCTGATTTCGCCGCGATGGCCGACAACCTTCCGGAACCGGCCTGGATGACGGACGCCGACGGCAGCGTCGTCTGGTACAACAGGCGGTGGTACGATTACACCGGCGGCTCGTTCGAGCAGATGGCCGGCTGGGGCTGGCGGGATTTTCACGATCCGGCCGAACTGTCCGAGACGGAAGAGACCTGGAGGCGCTCGCTCGCCACCGGCAAGCCGTTCGAACTAACCTTCAAGCTGCGGGGCAAGGACGGGGTGCTCCGGCCCTTTCTCTCGCGCGCGCAACCGCTGCGCGATACATCGGGCGCAATCGCCAAATGGTTTGGCGTCAGCACCGACATCAGCGCACTGCAGGAAACCACGCTCGCGCTAGCCGGCCAGACGCGGGTTGCCGAGACGCTGAACCGTACGGCGGCGAAGGTGGCTGCAGAACTTAATCTCGAACAGCTGGTCCAGATGGTGACGGATGCGGCGGTGCAGCTGACCGGGGCACAGTTCGGCGCGTTCTTCTACAACGTCATCAAGCGGGGCGGAGAGAGCTACACGCTCTATTCGATCTCCGGCGTGCCGCGCGAGAACTTCTCGAAATTCCCGATGCCGCGTAACACGGATGTGTTCGCGCCGACCTTCCACGGCACGGGCATCGTGCGCTCGGCTGATATCACCAAGGACCCGCGCTACGGCCACAACACGCCGTATCACGGCATGCCGGAAGGCCATCTGCCGGTCCGCAGCTATCTGGCGGCGCCTGTGATGTCGCGCGAAGGCGAAGTGATGGGCGGGCTGTTCTTCGGCCACTCCGATACCGGCGTCTTCGACGAACATGACGAACGGATCGTGGCAGGCCTTGCGGCGCAGGCCGCCATCGGCATCGACAATTCGCGGCTCTACGAAAAGGCGCAGCGCGAGATCCAGGACCGCAAGGTCGCGGAGGAAGAGCGGCTGCTGGCGCTGCGCGAGCTGAACCATCGCGTGAAGAACCTGTTCGCGATGGTGAGCGGCATGGTCGCGATGACGGCGCGCACGTCGCAATCGACGAAGGACATGGCGCAGACACTGACCGGACGGTTGCAGGCACTGGCGAAGGCGCACGACCTCATCCGCGCGCCTTCATCCTCGGCCAGCCAGGCGCCGCGGGCAACCACTGTGCGCGTCATGGTGGAAAGCCTGCTGGAGGCTCATCTGCTGCCGGAGAAAGGGCAGCTGCAAATCGATGGGCCGGATGTGCCGGTTGGCGCCATCGGCGCGGCGGCGCTTGCGCAGATGCTGCATGAGCTGGCCACCAACGCGTCAAAGTACGGCGCCCTCAGCCAACTTGGCGGGAAGCTTTCGATCAGCTGGCGAACGGAGGGGCCGAACCTCGTCCTGACATGGACCGAGCGCGGCGGCCCCGCCGTATCCGGTCCTCCCGCTCGGAAGGGATTCGGCGCGGATCTCGCGACCATGACGGCGCGCGGACAGCTTGGCGGCGATGTGACCTATGACTGGCGGCCAGAGGGTGTGTTGATCGCCTTGCGCGCTTCGCTGGAGAAGCTGGCAGCATGAGCACGGGCGCGCCGCATGCAGGAGCGCTGAGCTGCCTCGCGGGGGCCCGCATCCTCGTGGTCGAGGATGAGCCGTTCATCGCGATGGACCTGATGCTGGCGATCGAGGATGCCGGGGGCAAGGCCGTTGGACCGGCCACAAGCGTGCGCGAAGCGCTGGAGCTGATCGAGACCCAGGCGCCGGATGCGGCAGTGCTCGACGTGAACCTGCCGGATGGGCATGTTGGCGCAGTTATCGAAGCCTTGCCGCGGACGACCGCCATCGTGGTTCATACCGGGGTCGGCCTGCCGGACGAGATTCGGGCGGCCCGGCCGGATATTCCGGTGTTTTCCAAACCGACCCCTCCGATCCGCCTTCTGGGGCAGCTCGCGGCGGGGCTGGAGGCGCGAAAAAGGAACTGACACGGCGGCCCCTTGCCCCTGCCGCAACGCTCGCTTATACCGCGCGCTCGTTTGAACCGGGCAGGGCCCGGTTTACAGCTGTTTTCCCGCCCATTTCGAGGCTTCCATGGCCGTCCCAAAGCGCAAAACCTCCCCCTCCAAGCGCGGCATGCGCCGCAGCCACGACGCCCTCAAGGGCTCGACCTACATCGAGGACAAGGAATCCGGCGAACTGCGCCGCCCGCACCACGTGGACCCGAAAACGGGCCTGTACCGCGGTAAGCAGATCCTGAAGGCCAAGGACGAGTAGTCCTTTCGGCGCCTTCATGGCAGCCCGGTTGCAAGCCCGGGCGGTTCAATACATAGCAGGCACGCTTATCGCGCTGGGGGCGAATCTCCGGGCGCGATTTCGTGCATCTGCCGAAGCGCGCAAGCGCGTCATTACGGAATGAACGCAACTAACCTGAGGGACCAATGACCGAGATCGTGGACGTCTATGCACGGGAAATCCTGGACAGCCGGGGCAACCCGACGGTCGAGGCGGAAGTGACGCTGGAAGACGGCTCGATGGGCCGCGCAGCGGTTCCCTCGGGCGCATCAACGGGCGCCCACGAAGCGGTCGAGCTGCGCGATGGCGACAAGTCCCGCTACGGCGGCAAGGGCGTGCAGAAGGCCGTGTCGGCCGTCAATGACGAGATCTGCGATGCGCTGATGGGCTTCGAGGCCGAAGACCAGCGACTGATTGATGCGGTCATGAACGAACTGGACGGCACGCCGAACAAGTCACGCCTCGGCGCCAATGCGATCCTCGGCGTCTCCATGGCGGTCGCGAAGGCTGCGGCGGACGCTGCAGGCCTGCCGCTCTACCGCTATGTCGGCGGCGCCAATGCGCACATCCTCCCGACGCCGATGATGAACATCATCAATGGCGGGGCGCATGCGGACAACCCGATCGACTTCCAGGAATTCATGATCATTCCGGTCGGCGCAGAAACGTTCGCCGACGCGCTGCGCTGGGGCGCGGAAGTCTTCCACACGCTGAAGAAGGGCCTGCATGACGCCGGCCACAACACGGGCGTGGGCGATGAAGGCGGGTTCGCGCCGAACCTGAAATCGACCGACGAGGCACTGGGCTTCATCATGAAGTCGATCGAGAAGGCTGGATACCAGCCGGGTGAGGACGTTGTCCTCGGCCTCGATGCGGCCTCGACCGAATTCTTCAAGGGCGGCAAGTACGTCATGGAAGGCGAGGGCAAGACGCTTTCCTCCGGCGACATGGCCCGCTATTTCGCCGATCTCGTCTCGCGCTATCCGATCGTCTCGATCGAGGACGGCATGGCGGAAGATGACTGGGAAGGCTGGATCGAACTCACCAAGCTCATTGGCGACAAATGCCAGCTCGTCGGCGACGACCTGTTCGTCACCAATACACAGCGCCTGTCGCAGGGCGTGGAGCGTGGGGCGGCCAACGCCATCCTCGTGAAGGTCAACCAGATCGGCTCGCTGACCGAGACGCTGGAAGCCGTCCAGATGGCGCAGATCAACCGCTATGGCGTGGTGATGTCCCACCGCTCAGGCGAGACGGAAGACGCAACGATTGCCGACCTCGCGGTGGCCACCAATTGCGGGCAGATCAAGACGGGCTCGCTCGCCCGCTCCGACCGGCTCGCCAAGTACAACCAGCTGCTGCGCATCGAGGACGAACTTGGCTCGGCGGCGCGATATCTCGGACGGGCTGCGATCCGGGCCTAGGCGGGTTTGGAAAGCACGGCCTCATCCTGAGGACGCGCGAAGCGCGTGGACTCGAAGGACGAGGGCGTACGCGGGACTGCTGCCGCACCTTGGCGCGTCCGCCTCGAATGCTAGGTTTCGGTCAAGAATACCGGAGCCAGCCATGAAACGATTCCTCGTCACAGCCGCACTCGTCTTCGGCCTTGCTGGCGCCGCCCACGCGCAGGAAGCAACGCAGGTCACGGCCCCGCCCACGGGCGCCGTTGTCATGCTTCACACGACGATGGGCAATGTCGAGGTCACGCTGGATCCGGCAGGCGCTCCGAAATCGGCGGCGCAGTTCCTCCAGCTGACGAAGAACAGGTATTTCAACGGGGCCATCGTCTACCGCGTCGAGCCTGGGTTCGTGATCCAGTTTGGCGATCTGGATGAGAAGCTCCAGTACCGCGATCCGAAACTGCCGGGCATTCCGCTCGAGACCGAGCACAATCGCCACAGCCGCGGCGCGGTGTCTTTCGCGCGAGGCGACGAGCTGGATAGCGGCAAGAACGTCCTCTTCATCAGCCTCGCGGACAACTCGAGCCTCAATGCGACAGAGGGCGCCGCACCCAACACCACGGGCTATGCCGTCTTCGGGCATGTTACGGCGGGCATGGATATCGTCGACGCCATCGCGGCCACGGAACTCGCGCCCGAGGGCGGGCCATTCCCCAGCAAGCTGCCGAAGACGCCGGTGATCGTCACCACGGTCGAAGTGGTGCGCGGAGGCTGAGAGGCCGCAGCCGTTTCGCGCGTTCCAGCTATGGAGCCCTCCGCGGCATTCCGTTGAGCAATTGCCCTTTCGAGACCGCCTGACTACGGTCGCGCGAATTCGGGGCGTGAATGACAAAGATCTTTATTAGCTACCGGCGCGAAGACAGCCAGTATCAGGCCGATCGGCTGCACGCCGCGCTGAAGCCGCACGTCGCCGATCCGCGGGACATCTTCATCGACGTCGACAACATTCCGGTCGGCGTGGACTTCGTCGATCACCTCGCGACGCAGGTGGCCAAATGCGACGTCCTGCTCGCGCTGATCGGGCCGGGCTGGCTCAGCGCGCGTGATCCCAAGACGGGTGAGCGCCGCCTGGATAGCGCCGATGATTTTGTGCGGATCGAAATAGCGACGGCGCTCAAGAGGGGCATCCGGGTTGCGCCGGTGCTTTTCGATGGCACTCCTGTTCCGGCGGCCGCGGATCTTCCTGAAGACTTGAAACTGCTGTCGCGGCGCAATGGCATCGAGATTCGCCGCGCCAGCTTTAATGCTGATGCAGATCGCATGATCCGCGGGCTGGAACTGGCGCCGCGCGGCAACTCACCTGCTGCAACGCCGAAGCGGAGTGCTGGCGCTGCTGCAAGCAAGCCGACCAAAGCGGGCAAGGCAGGCGGCATAACCGGATGGTTGATAGCCGGCATCGCGCTTGTCGCGGTCGCGGCGGGCGCCACAGGGTTGTACCTCGCCAATCCCTTCAAGCAGACGGAGGCAGCCAAGCCTGTGGTGGCGGCGGAGCCGCCATCTGTGCCAGCGCAAGTGGCAACGGCGCCGCAAACATCACCAGCTGTCGAGGCGCTCCGCGCCGAACTGAAAGGCATGAACTTCAACACGCCCAAGCGCACTAGCGAGTATGACATCTATCGGGCGTTGAGCGCCCGATACCCGGTCGATGTGTTTGAACAGGCGGCTGCGGTCAAGGATCCCGTTGCCATGACTTTGCTGGCGGCCGCCTACGAGACTGCAATTGGAGTGACGAAGGATCTCGATCGCGCGCTGGCCCTCTACAACGAGGCTTGTTCGCTCGGAATGCAGCGGGCGTGCACCGAGGTGGGCACGCTGTACTTCAATGGCGATGGTGTCGCCAAAGATCGGACCAAAGCCAGCGTCATCCTCGAAAAGGCTTGCCAGGCCGGCGACATCGACGGCTGCAACAATTTCGCGAACGCGCTTGAGGTCGCGGGCAGCCTCACGGAAGCGCGCAAGATGTATGGCCAGGCGTGCGATGCGGGAAGCCTCGCGGCCTGCAACAATCTGGCCCACATGCTTGAGACCGGGAAAGATCGCGGGGAGAACTATACGACTGCCGCCCAGCTTTATCAGAAAGGATGCGACGGAGGCGTCTACCAGTCGTGTATTGGCCTTTCGAGACTGTACCTTGTCGGCGCCGGCGTGCCTCAGGATCTGGCGATAGCGAAAGCATTACGCGAACGGGCATGCACCGTGGGCAAGGTGAAATCGGCGTGCGGGGGGTAGAAGAGGCAGGCGCCAACCATGGCCGCGCCTAGCCGCCCGGTATGCTTATCTCTGCGGCTTCGCACAGCAGCGACACGGGCGTTTCCAGCGGCGGTTCTTTGCCCGAGGCGAAGTTGACCGTGATGCTGCCGATGTGCTCGGGCGAGGGGCGCAGGACGAAGCGGAAGGGCAGCTGGGCCTGAGGCTGCAGCCTTGTTCCGCGCTGCGGCGAGCCCAGCATGTTGCGAAGGGGGAAGCCCTTGCTGTCGAGGATCGTGACAATGAATTCGGGAACCGTCTCGTCCTTCGTTCCCATGTTGGCCACGACGCCGCTGATGAGGATGTAGAAGCCGTTATCGTCCTGGAATTCGCCGCTCTTCATGTTGCCGACCCTGAGGCCGCCGACCTTTGTCGTCTTCGGTGCGCCGAGGCCCCAGCCGGCCTGGCGCCGCGCGATAGCTTTCTCGTCGAGGTCGATCCAGTCGACCCGCTCGCTGCCCCTGCGCATGACGAGATCGCCATAGTCGGCGATGCTCGCCTGCGTCTCCATCAGCTTGAGCCGCGCCTTCTCCAGATCGTTGACCGCTTTCTGGCGCGCGATCTCGGTCTTGTCGACGCGCGCCTTGTCGTACCTGCCGTCGGCCGCATCACGCCGGGCATCCTCTGCCTTGTTGGTCGCCTCGAGCGCCTTCCCCGCAAGCTGCGAGACACGCGTGGCCTGGCTCTTCTCGTTGCGATAGAGGCCCTGCAGGCGCAGCGTGTTTCCAGGAATGCGGCTGGCGATAGGGTCGCCGGTATATGCAGTCGTGTTCATATCCTGCGTGCTGTCACGGCAGGCATCGCTCCGGCCGGCCGTGCGGCTGTCGGAGTTGGCCGCAACGGCGTCGCGTTGTGCGGTCGAGGCGATCTCGGTGATTTCTTCGGGGGAGTGATACGGCGCGCCGTTGCCGACGTCCGGCGGCGGGATCATGCCCGTGACGCGTACGCGGTTGCCGGGCGATGCGGCTTGCTCGGAGAGCGGGGTCTGCCCGGCAGTTGGTTGGCCGGCAGGCTGAGTAGGTGAGGGCGGCGCCTGCTGGGCAAGCGCGCCAAGCGACAGGAGGCCAGCAGCGGCGCCGGCCAGTCCCAGGCTCACGATGCGAGTCATTGGGGTCCCCCGCCAGCACGCCGGGAAGGATACGCTAAACCGAGCCACAGGCCAGCGGGAGCCGGGCCCGCTCTCCGGCGTTCTACCCGCATGAGAACCGAAATCCTCCCCGCTGGCGACATGCCGGCCATGACGGCTGATCACATGCGCCAGGCCATTGCCGCGGCCTATGGCGCTTACGAAACCGATGACCGCGAGACGCTGGAAAGGCTGATCGCCTCAGACTTCAGCTTCACCAGCCCATATGACGACGGCATCGACCGCGAGGCCTATTTCCAGCGCTGCTGGCCCAACCACGAGACATCGCCAAGATGAAGGTCGAGCGTGTGTTCATCGAGGGGGACGCGGCTTTCGTCACATATCTCGGAACAAGCACATCCGGCCGCACCTTCCGCAACACCGAATACTTCACTTTCAGGGGCGGAAAGATCGCCAGTGTGGAGGTCTATTTCGGCGCAGAATATCGCGACGGCCGTTTCCTGGCCGCCGATCTACGGCGTCCCAACCGGCCTGATGGCGAGCCGCCAGCGGCCACGCATTAGCGCCCAATATTAGCAGCCTGTAAGACGTTCGAGATTCGATCCCGGTGCGGGCAGGGCGTTCGTCTGTGAGGCGAGTGACCTGCTTCCGGCACACGCGTGGCCCTCTGCGATGCTCAACCGGTTGTACCGTCCGCCGCGAGACCTACTAGGCGGCTCGCCAACTCCCTGAAATCAGCGCGCCCAAATCCTTACCGCGCTGTTTACTAAAAAGTCCGGCGGCCGATCTTGCGTGAGAACAAAAGAGGAATATAACAGAGGGACAGGAACGGAGCGAGAACATGGGCACGGGCGGAAACATACTCACAAACGGAACGGCGAACTTCTGCGGAGCGAGCGGCGTCTCCTATCAATTCGAACGCATGGGCATGGATCAGGACTGGGCGAAAGTCGCCGGAGTGATCCTGTTTGCAGCGCCCGACGGCAAGGCCTGGCGCATCATCCGCGTGGGCGACCAGGGCGGGGTCGATGGCGATCTCAACGCTTTCTGGCGCTGGCGCGAGGCGCGCCGCTACGGGGCCACGGCCGTGTTCATTCGCCGGAACAGGGACATCGCCGGCCGGCGGCTTCAAGCGGCTGATCTGGAGATCGGGCTCGACCCGGTCTTCGCTTCGGGCAGCGAACTCGACCGGGTTGCGGCCTAGACCAAATCGGAATTCGAACCTCGTCACCCCGGAGAATGGTTGGCTGTGGGTTAGCCCCTCGCAGCCTCTCTTCGGCCTCCCCGACGAGAAGCGAGCCCGCGGATCAATCCGCGGGCTCGAGCTGTTTGAGCCTCAAGTCGGCATGCACGGGAAGCGCACACGCACGGCGGTGCCGCTGCTCTTTTCATACTCGATCTGGGCGCCGAGGCTGTGAACCAGCGAGGTTATGATCTTGGTGCCCACGCCCGTGCCCTTCGCCGGGCCGGCTTCCCCGCCCCAGCCGATGCCGTCGTCGACGACCTGCAGCTCGGCCGCGTCCGCCGCGATCCTCACGAGTGAGACCCGCACTTCGCCGACGCCGCCGGGATAGGCGTACTTCACGGCGTTGGTGACAAGCTCGGTCGCAATCAGGCCCAGCGAGACCGCGTGATCCGCCTTGACCGCAACCGGATCGAACCGGACCAGATTGACGGTGATCTGTCCGCTGATATTGCGGCTCGTGGCGTCAAGGTCTCGCACCAGCGTGCCCAGATAGTCGGCAAGATCGATACGGCTCACATCGCCGCCGCTGCCAGCGTAGAGGTGGCGGTGCACAGCGGCGATGGCCGCGACCCGCGCCTGCATTTCCTTCAAGGCGTCACGCGAAGCGTCGTCCTTGAGGCTTGATGCCTGCAGGCGGGCCAGGGCGCTCACCATGGCGAGGGAGTTGGCGACGCGATGGTTGACCTCGGTGAGAAGCAGCTCGGCCCTGTCACGCGCCGCGCGCACCTCGGACTCGGCCTGTTCCTTGTCGCGGCGCAGGGCATCCTGGGCGATCACCGCTTCGATCGACTGGGCGAGCAGCTCGCGGTAATGCCCTTCGGTGTCCTTCCACACATAATCCGACGCGCCGGCCTTGAGCGCTGCGACCGCGGTCTGAACGCTGTCCGAGCCGGTGACATAGATTATGGGAGGATGCGCACCGCGCGCCTTGAGCCGGGCGATGACATCCAGCCCGGTCTCTCCGATCAGATTGTGATCGAGCGCGATGACGTCCCACGCCTCGCGCGCCAGCGCTGCGATCGCCTCCTCGCCCGAGACGACATGGCCGACGAAGGCGCCGCGGGTCTTCAACGATCGGGTAAGCAGCGCCGCGAGGCCGTGATCGTCCTCGATGTAGAGGATACGATAGGTCATTACTCGTTCTTGGGGACCTGGATGACCGACAGGAACAGGCCCAGCTGCCGGATCGCGTTGGCGAAGTTCTCGTAGTTGACCGGCTTGGTGATGTAGACGTTGGCGCCGAGATCGTAGCAGCGCTGAATCTCGGTCTGGTCGTCGGTCGTCGTCAGAACGACAACCGGCGAACGCTTGATATGTGTGTTGGCTTTCACTTTCGTGAGAATGTCGACACCGCTCATGTCAGGAAGATTTAGGTCGAGCAGGATAAGAAGCGAGCGCCTGGCGTGGACCGTTCCCTGTCCATCCGGTCCCAGGAGGTAGGAGAGGGCGCTGGTGCCGTTGGTGAACGCCGTCAGCTTGTTGTTGACGCCGGCCCGCCGGATGTTGCGTTCGATCAGCTGCGCGTGGCCTTCGTCGTCCTCGACCATGACGATCTCGACCGGCATGCCAAGTTCTTGATCGCTCATGATTTTACCCTACGCCTGAGCCTTCGAGCACATTCGGCAGCTCTACAATGAAACGCGTTCCGGCACCAAGATCGGAAGTTAAGGTGATGTTGCCGCCCAAGCGGCGAACCAGCGCCCGTGTGTGGGCAAGGCCGATGCCTTCACCCGGCTTGTCCTGCACCCCCGCCCGGCGGAAGAGCTCGAACACACGCTCAAGGTCCTGCGGAGCGATTCCCCGCCCATTGTCCTCGACCGTGATCTCGACCTTGCCGAACCGCCTTCGCCCCGTCAGCGAAATCCGTCCCGGCCGGCCGTTGGCGAGATACTTCACCGCGTTGTCGACCAGATTGCCGAAAACCTGCTCGAGCGCGATGCGGTCGGAGACGATGTCGAGATAGGTGGGCGAGAGCTTGATCTCGGCGCCTGCTTCGGCGACCTGGTGTTGCACTGCGCCGATGACGCCCTCCAGAAGCGTATCCAGCTTGACGGGCTCGGGCACGAGTTCGCGCCGGCCTTCGCGCGCCAGCTTGAGAATGGCGTTGATCAGGCGGTCCATCCGCCCGGTCGCCTGCCGGATGAATTTGAGCGAGTCCGGCAGGTCGGCGAGCGCGGTCTTGGCGCCCTCCAGCTTCTTGCCGTCATCCGGGGCTGCAAAATGCTCCTCGATCGGCGCCACGGCGGCCTCGATCTCGCTGGTGAAGCCCATGACATTGACCAGGGGCGAGCGCAGGTCGTGGCTGACGATGTAAGCAAAGCGCTGGATCTCGTCATTCGCCTGGGTGAGAGCCGAGGTGCGGTCCAGCACGCGCTGTTCCAGCCCTTCGTTCAGGCTGCGGATCTCCGCCTGCGCCGCCTCGAGGCCGCGGATCTGCCGGACGCTGAGGATCAGCGAGATGCCGGCCACGAAGACGATCACGACAGCTCCTAACCCGGTCGCGATGGCCAGAAATGTCACGTTGGAGCGGGTCGCCTCCAGGTTTGCACTGACTCTCCCCCGCGCCCTGTCCGTCAGCGGGAGGAGCGCGGCGCGTATCTCATCCATGATGCTCTTGCCCCTGCCGGCCTGAACGATCGCGCGCGCCTCCGATGTCCGGCCGCCGGCTGCCAAGTCGATCGTCAGCTGCAGTTCCACGGTCTTGGATTTGGCAAGCTCTCGCACCTTGCTGACGAGGGGCCTGTCGACCGGCAGCACGCTTGCCTCCAGCGCATCCAGCCTGACATTGAGGGCGGTCGCGGCGCCGCGATAAGGATCCAGGTAGGCCGGATCCAGGGTCAGCAGATAGCCGCGCTGGCCGGTCTCGGCGTCGCGAATCTCCCCGAGCACTTGGCTCGCCGAATCCAGCACGCGTTGGGCGCGGCCAAGTTCTGCGGTGCGGCTGGAGGTATCCCCGACCATCCAGAGCGATGCCCCGACCAGGCCCGCGAGAACCAACACGGCCGATAACAGCAGAAAAACCGTGCCCCGGCCGCCTGGCAGGACGTCGATCCAGGAAAACAAGCTTTTTGCCCCTTTGCAGAGGGCCTAGCTTCTATCCGGCCCCGCTTCAATCTGAGGCGATCGCGCGCCGCGGCAAGCTTGCGGACGCCACATGCGCGTATGAGCCCGGGACGGCCAATGCCTTCAGATGCGCCATGCCTCCTCCCGGGTGGGGAGGAGGCTGGCGCACGCGGTTACTGTCCGATGCCGCTTGAACCGCGTGGCTTGAGCGTTTCCTGCGAGGCGGCGGTCTTGGCGAGGCGGGCGAGGTTCACGAATTCGGCGCGGTAGCCGAACTTGTCTTCGCCCTTGGCGGAGTTGGCGAGGTCGATCACGCCATCCCAGCCGAAGGACTTGTCCAGATAGGGATCGCCGCGGAGCATGGAGCCGTAGGCCGCAACGGCCGTGGCAAAGCGCGTGGATTCCGGCGCCTTGGAGATGTCGCTGACGGCGTCCTTTTCGGTGATGGGCCGGTCGATCAGCTTGGAAGCGCTCTCGCCCGGGATCTTGTAGCGCATCTTGAGGAAGGCGAACTCGCTGGCGTTCGGGTCCTTGATTGCAGCTGCGTGTTGATTGCAGCTGCCTGTTGATAGCGGCTGGCGTCGATCAGGCGCGCGTCGGAGCCGACGGGCGTCAGCTCATAGATCGCCGTGACCGAAGTGCCTGCGCCGATCTCGCCGGCGTCGACCTTGTCGTTGTTGAAGTCCTCCCGATTCAGGATGCGGGTCTCGTAACCGATGAGACGGTATTCGGCGACCTTGGCCGGGTTGAACTCGACCTGGATCTTCACGTCGTTGGCGATGGAGAACATCGAGCCCGAGAGATCGTCGGCGAGCACCTTCCAGCCCTCGTTCAGCGTGTCGATGTAGGCGGCCATGCCGTTGCCGGATTGAGCCAGCTTCTGCATCATAACGTCGTTGTAGTTGCCGCCGCCGAAGCCGAGGATGGAGAGATAGACCCCGCTCTCACGCTCCCGGCTGACAAAGTCTTCCAGCTTGGCCGGATCGCTGATGCCGACATTGAAGTCGCCATCGGAGAGCAGCATCACGCGATTGACGCTCTTCTTGTCGAAGGTCTGCTTGGCAAGGCTGTAGGCAAGCCGCAGGCCTTCGCCGCCGGCCGTTGACCCGCCCGCGTGCAGACGATCGAGCGCCGCGAAGATCTTCTCCTTCTGGTCCCCGCTGGTGGGCTCGAGGATGGCGCCTGCAGCGCCCGCATAGACGGCGATGGCGATGTGGTCCTTCGCTGTCATCTCGTTGATCAGCAGCTTCAGCGACTGGATCGCCAGCGGCAGCTTGTTCTGATCGCTCATCGAGCCGGAAACGTCGATCAGGAGCGTCAGGTTGATCGGCGGCCGTGCGTCGCGATTGAAGTCATACCCCTGCACGCCAATGTGCATCAGCTGCCGCCCCTTGCTCCACGGCGAGGGGATGACCTTCACCGTCGTGGCGAACGGCACTTCCTTCGACTTGGGCGTCGCGTAGTCGTAGTCGAAATAGTTGATCATCTCCTCGATGCGCACGGCATCCTTGGGCGGCAGATAGCCCTGGTTCAGCATGCGGCGGACGTTGGAGTAGCTGGCCGTGTCGACATCGATCGAGAAGGTGGAGACCGGCTCTTCAGTCGTCAGCTTCACCTGGTTGATCTTCACGTCCTCATAGCGGTCGCGGTTGATGTCGCCGGGCCGCGGCTGGGGCTGCATCTGGGCGGCCGTGGACGGCGCGCCCACGCCGGAGGAACCGACATAGAGCTTGCTCGGCGGAGGAGGAGGCGCAGGGGGCGCGAAGTTCGAGGCAAGCTGGTCGCCGCGGTAGACCTCGACCGGCTTGGGGGCGTCCTGCGGCGCGCCGGCGATGTAGGAGCCAGTGACGACGACTTTGTCCCGGCCGGCCTGCTGCTCTTCCTGTGAGACCTGGGCGACTTCCGTGCGCGACACCCGGCTGTCGGATTCGTCGGCAGAGAGTCCAGTGGGCGTGGAGCATGCAGAAATCGCCAGCGCAGCTGTTGCCGCGCCGAAATAGAGGCGTGAGCGTTTCATGTGAGTCCCCAATGACTGGCGCAACTGACCTCGCGCTCTGCTCGGCATCCCGCTCCACGATTGGGGCTGGTTTGCGACTGGGGTTGGGCTGAGCCGCGGCTTAAGAGGGCTTTTGTGCTGGCGGAGGCGCACGCTTGGAGGCGAGCCAGTTGGCGATGTCCTGCTCCAGCACGGGCAGCGGGCGAGGGCCCGGGCCGAGGATGACATCGTGGAAAGCCCTGAGGTCGAACTTCCGGCCAAGCTGTGTCGTGGCGTCCTTGCGCAGGCGGCGGATGGTTTCGCGGCCGGACATGTAGGTGCAGGCAAGTCCGGGCCAGACGATGTAGCGGTCGACCTCGGTCTCCATGATCGGGCGCGGCAGGCCGGTCGTGGTTGTCATGTAATCGATCGCCTGGTCCCGGCTCCATTTCTCGGAATGGATCCCGGTGTCGGCGACCATGCGCGCCGCGCGGAAGAGAAGCGCCTGCAGGTAGCCAATCCTTGCCAGTTTGTCGTTCTGGTAAGCGCCGAGTTCGTCTGCCAGATCCTCGGCATAGACCGCCCAGCCTTCGCTGTAGGCCGGGCTCGAGATCAGGAGATTGACCAGCGGCTGGTCCGGTTTTTCGCGGGCGAGGCCGGCCTGAAGGTGATGGCCCGGCACGGCCTCGTGGAAGGTCAGCGTCGGCAGCGACCAGATCGGGAAATCGAGGGTGGATCGCAGGTTCAGCGTGTAGGTCGCAGGGCGCGAGCCATCGAGCGCGGCGGGCCGGTAGTAGGCGCCGGGCGCGGTGGACTGCGAGAGGGCAGGGGCCTGACGAACTTCGACTTTGCCTTTCGGGCCGATGCTGACCACCTGAGCAAGATGCGTCTCGCCCCATTTGAGGTGGACATTGATTGCATCCACCAGCGCCTGGCGGCCCTCAGGCGTATCCGGAAACAGGTTCGCGGGATCGATGCTCAGGCCATGAAGCCGCTGGCCGACTGTTCCGTCTTCCTGTCCGAGTTCGAGCAGGAGCGGTTCGAGCTGCGCCGAGATATCGGCGACAAGCTTCTCTCCGGCAGCGTGCAGGTCTTTCGGCGAGAGTTCTGTCGTCGTGTAGAGACGAAGCGCGTCACGATAGTATTGATCGCCGTCCTTCAGCTGCGACACGCCAACGGCATCAGGTGCTTTCGTCAGGAGCTTTTCGAAGTCGGCGCCAAGCGCGCGATACTCCGCGGTGATCGGACCGGAGATCTGTTTCACGGCGCGGTCGGTCAGCGACTTGATGTCCTGCTCGGGCAAGTCGGTGATCTGGGCGAGCGACTCCAGAAAGAAGAGCGTCAGCGGATGCTCACGCGCGTTCACCGGGGTCAGCGCGCGGACACGATCGAGCGTTCGCTGCACGATGACCCGCGGGGGCATCGCGCCGGATTCGATGTCGACTTCGAAGCGGCGGCGTTCGTCGCGCATCGCTTCGTCCATGTGATCCAGCCGTGTGAGCCAGGCTTCGGCATCCTGGCGCGAGCGGACCGGCGAGTTGACCGTCATGAACTTGACGAGGTCGGTATAGGCGCCGTCCTGCTGATTGATCAGGTAAGGGCTGGCCCAGCCGAGATCGGCGTAACCATAGCCGTGGCCATCGACGGCGGTCGTCGCGCGCAGGACGAAGAGCAGCGTGTCGAGCTGGCGTTGTGCGTCCCGGGTCAGCGTCGAGCGATCGATCGCTTCGAGTTCGTCCAGCTGCGTCAGACGCTCAGCTCTCGCCCGTGCGATCGACGCCATGCTGCGGTCGTTGAGCAGGGCGGCGTAGGACCCGCCGAATGCCTCGACTGACACGCCTGCGATGTCCGCTTCTTCCGGCGACCGTGACATTTCGGACAACCCGATTTCCTGCACCCGGCTGGCCAGCACGGGGTCGGAATTCACCTTGGCAGGTGAA
>DASYKO010000207.1:0-4487 GCA_035995285.1 Hyphomonadaceae bacterium
GAACGTCGAAGCCGTCACCGAAAAGCTCGCCAAGAACGGCGGGGCGATCGACCAGGCGACGAACGCTCTCCGCTCGATCGACAAGGCGGCCACGTCCATCGCCTCGGCCGGCGAGACCATCGACGGCCTCGCCAAGGGCGACGCGGCCGAACTCATCGCCAACGCCAATGAGGCCCTCAAAGGCCTCGGCCCAGCCATCGGCGATGTTCGCAAGTCGATGGCCAACATCAATGGCGCCGTCGCTCAGATCAACACCAGCCTGACGCCGAGCGCCAACCGCGCGCTGGAACAGCTGTCGCTCGCGGCAGTCGACCTCTCGACCCTGATGGCCCAACTGCAGGGTGTGCTCGGCCAGATCGAGCAGAACCCGAGCCAGTTCGTCTATCGTCAGCCGCAGCCGGTGGAGAACAAGAAGTGATGAAATCCCGCATCCTGGCTGCCCTTGTCCTTCCTCTCGCCTTCGGCGGCTGCCTCTCCGTGCTGCCCGAGCCGGAAATCCCGCTCGCGCTGATCGCCCTGCCGGCCGACCGCGCCGCCACGCCCACCTCGCCGCTGAAGGCCGACGTCGCCGTCTATCCGCCGGACGCCTCGCGCGCCTATTCCGGCCTCGACATCGCCGTACGGGCCGACCAGGAAGTCGTCTATCTCGCCAATGTCCGTTGGGTGGACACGGCCCCGCGCCTGCTGCAGGGCGCTGTGGTTGAATCGCTCGCGCGCGCCGGCGGAGAGGGTCGTGCAGCAACTGCCCAGCTCGGCGCCCGCGTCGATTACGACGTCCGCTGGCGTGTCATCGACCTGTCGGTCGGCAAGGAATCCGCCCCGGCCAATGCCGTCGTCGAGGTCTCGATCCTCGACGCCGCCACGCGCCGCATGATCGCGCAGGACACGTTCAAGGCTTCCGAGACCCCTGCCAGCAAGGAACCGCTCGCCCGCGCCGCCGCCATGGCGAAGGCCGCCCAGGCGGTCTCCGACCAGGTGGCGGAGTTCGTCGCCAAGACCGTGACGCCGAAGGCGCAACTCGGCGCGGTTGCGCCGCCGACCTAGGCTTTCGCCGGCGAGTCGCATCGCTCATCAGGGCAAGGTGCGGACCCCCACCTGTCCTCCCCCTTGCAGGAGGGAGGGACCGCGTGGCGGGAGTTGGACACTGAACTAAGATCTCAGTCGCAGCCGCCAGTGTCAGACCATTTGTAAGCTGAAGGCCTCAGGGTCCCTCCCTCCTGCAAGGGGGAGGACAGGTGGGGGTCCGCACCTTGTTCCGCTGTCGGCGGTTACGTGCGGTCTGGCTGCTGCGCCTTAAGCGCCCCAAAGCGACTTCGGCTCAGGACTTATCGACCCGGCTGGCCGCCAGCTCGTCCGCGGTCACGCGCGCGGATTGCAGCGCGGTGTCGAGCGCCACCAGCTCGTCATCGATCTTGTATTCCCGCTGCGAGCGCTTGTTCACCTCGGTCAACGCATCCGAGAAGCTGTCGCGCGACTGGCGGGCGTGGATCAGCGCCTTCTCGAACAAGTTCACGTCTTCCTTGTTCGCCGTCGTCTTGCCTAGCATGGTCCGGGCGAGCCTGGACAAGTCGGCCAGCCCCTTGGCCGATTCCGCGGTATCGGCCCGCACGCGGCTGACGACCGAGGCCGGGGCGGACTTGTCCGCGCCGATCCTGCGCCAGTAGGCGTTCTTGTCGTTGTGCTTTCCGCCGGTGAAAATGCTGCCGAGCCCGGCCTCGCCGGTGGCCAGCCCCTTGGCGCGGGCGGTCTCGCAATAGGCGTTGGCGGCGTCATGGAGGCCCGACTGGGCCTGGGCGACCGAGAATTCAGTGGTCTTGGGGGCTTCGTAGACCGAAACGGTCGCGCACGCTCCCAGGGGAGCCGCAAGGGCGATCATCAATAAGGCGGCACGCAGACCTGACACCGAACCTATCCCCGGCAGTCCCTGGCATCTACATTGGGTATAGTGAGGTCCCATTGAAAAGGCGAGCCGTCTACTGAATTGCATTTGACCTTAAGGTGATGGCCGGTAGATGAAGCATCAATGAACGAAGACCGTCACCGCCGCTCGCTCTATCCCTCCGTGGACCCTCGCCGGACCGGCCGTCTGGCCGTCGGAGGCGCCCACGAACTCTATTGGGAGGAAAGCGGCCATCCCGATGGCCTGCCCGTCGTCGCCCTGCACGGCGGCCCCGGCGGCGGCTCCAGCCCGGAGATGCGGCGCTTCTTCGATCCACGCCGCTATCGCATCATCCTGTTCGACCAGCGCGGCTGCGGCCGTTCGACGCCCCATTCCGAACTCAAGGACAACACCACCTGGGACCTCGTGGCCGACATCGAGGCGCTGCGCACGCACCTCGGCGTCAAGAAGTGGCTGGTGTTCGGCGGCTCGTGGGGATCGACCCTCGCCCTCGCCTACGCCGCCCTGCACAAGAAGCAGGTGCTCGGCCTTCTCCTCCGCGGCGTCTTCCTGCTCAAGGAAAGCGAGATCCGCTGGTTCTACCAGGACGGCGCCAGCAACATCTATCCGGATGCATTCGAGCGCTATGTCGCGCCGATCCCGCCGGCCGAACGCAACGACCTGCTCAAGGCCTTCTACAAGCGCCTCACCGGCAAGAACGCCGCCGTGCGCGCCGAAGCCGCCGCAGCGTGGGCGCGCTGGGAAGGCGAGACGCTGTCGATCCAGGGCCCGAAGCAGCGCCCTCCCCGCTTCGACGAGGCCGACTTCCTCGACGCCTTCGCGCGCATCGAATGCCACTACTTCCACAACAAGGGCTTCTTCGAGAGCGATGGCTGGCTGCTGGACCAGGCCGCCAAGTTCGGCGACCTGCCTGGCGTGATCGTCCACGGCCGCTATGACGTGGTGACGCCGCTGTCGTCCGCGTGGGCCCTGCAGAAGGCCTGGCCCAAATCCCAGCTGCGCATCGTGCCGGACGCTGGGCACTCCTCGCTCGAGCCGGGGATCGTCAGCGAGCTGGTGAAGGCGAGCGACATGCTGGCCGAGAAGTTGGGCTAGCCCAGCTTCTCGATAACACCCATCACCAGCACGACGCCGATGATGGCGGGCACGACCCAGCGCACCACGGGGCGCCAGACGCGGAAGAACGGCGTGCCGAGCTCGGACTCCATCAGCTTCTTCTCGATCACCCAGCCTGCGAACACCGCCGTCAGCAGGCCGCCCAGCGGCATCAGCAGCGAGGCGGCGATGAAATCGACGAACAGGATGTAGTCGCGCGAAAGTATGTAGCCGCCGCCGATCACGAACACCACGAACCCCACGCCCAGCGCCGCGCCCCAGCGGGTGACGCCCGTGCGCTCGTCCAGCCAGGACACGGCCACTTCCATCAACGAGATCGACGAGGCCAGCGCGGCGAAGAGGGCGAGGAGGAAGAAGGCGCCGCCGACGATCTGGCCGGCCGGCATAGTCTGGAGGGCGTATGGCAGGTTGTCGAACAGGAGGCTGAAGCCTGCCGCGGGGTTCGAGCCGACCGAGAACACGATCGAGAACACGGTCAGCGCCACAACGATCGCAACCAGCGTATCGGCGCCTGCAACGATGGCGGCGGAGCGCGGCACGTCTGCGTCCCCCTTGAGGTATGCGCCGTAGGTGATCATGACGGCGGCCCCTACGCCCGTCGCGAAGAAGGACTGGCCCAGCGCATCGAGCAGCATGGCGAACGAGAAATCCTCCGCCCGCACGGTGGTGAGGAAAGTGACCGCTTTCCCGAATGCGCCCTCGAAAATCGCAAAACCGAGCAGCACCAGGAACAGAAGAACGAACACAGGCATCAGGATGGTCGATGCCCGCTCGATCCCGCGCTTGACGCCTCTGCCGACCACCACCACGGCCGCGCCGATGAAGATGGCAAGACAGACCAGGAGGCGCGGCATGTCGCTGGCGATGGAGTCGAAGCTTACCGTGGATGCGCTGGTCTCGCCCGGCGCTGCAAACACGCCCGTGAACGCCAGCGGCACATAGGCCATGAACCAGGAGGAGACGACGCAATAGAACGTCAGGATGAAGAACGCCGCGAGCGATCCCAGCCACGCCACGCCGCCCCACAGCTCGCTCTTGCCCGAGGCACGCGCCAGCGCCTGCACGCTCTCCACCGCCGAATGGCCGGACTTGCGCCCGATGGCGTATTCGGCGGCGAGCAGGGGGAAGGCAATGAGTGCGATGAAGACAAGGTAGGCGATCACGAAGGCGCCGCCGCCATTCTCGCCTGTGGTGTAGGTAAAGCGCCAGATATTGCCGAGGCCGACGGACGAGCCGACGGCGGCCATGATGAAGCCGAAACGCGAAGACCAGGTCTCGCTCTTGCGGTCGACGCGTCCGGCAATCGTCATGGCAGCCCCTGGATGATTCCGCCCCGCAGGGCCCGAATCACACGAGGCCGTGCAGGGTCATATCGTTCGTCCGGTTGAGGTGGACGGCCATCAATAGACCGAATCCGACCATGACCGTGACAATAACCGTGCCGCCATACGAGATAAGCGGCAATGGGATT
>DASYKO010000208.1:0-4821 GCA_035995285.1 Hyphomonadaceae bacterium
TCCATTCCCCGACCAGCGTGCGGGTAAAGTTCTGGGGCTTCGGTTTTCCGAAGAGCATTCGTCCTAGTCCCTTTGGCCGTCATGGCAGCACAAGGCGAGCCGCGAGCCAACTGTCTGTTTCAGTACCGTCTCAGGCGGGCCGTGGTTGCAAGTCTCTCGCCTGTTGCCGGGGAAAATCCCATGGCAATCTTACCTGCAGGTTGAATCTGAAGGTTTCGCAATGAATCCGGCCCCGAAGGCGTTTACCGGCGCCATTACTGGAGGGTGTCAGTGCGGCGCGGTTCGTTACGCCATGCATGTTGACCGGCTTGAGAAGCCACATGTCTGCCACTGCCGGATGTGCCAGCGGGCGACAGGCGGGGTGTTCGCCGCCCTTGCCGGTTGCCCCAAGGCAAGCCTGGAATGGGTGAAGGGCAGGCCTGCGATCTTCCCCTCCTCCAACCTTGCCGAGCGCGGGTTCTGCCGCGACTGCGGCACGCCGCTGACCTTCAGCTATCTCGACCCCAAGGCTCGGTTCTATGTGACCATCGGATCGCTGGATGAGCCCCAACAGGCCGCCATCGAAATCCAGTACGGCGTCGAATCGAAGCTGCCCTGGGTAAAGTTCTGCGAGGATGTTCCCGGAGAGATCACGGGCGGCACGCCGGAGGAGGCGCAGTTCTTCGCCGGCCTCAAGAGCAACCAGGGCTAAGCGGGCCCCGGCGCCTCGATCGAAACAATTTCGGCTTCGGCAGGGCCGGCTTGCACCACGTCTCCCACTTCACGGCCCATGAGTGCACGGGCAAGTGGCGAGGCATGCGAGAGCGTGCCGCGCTGCGGATCGGCCTCGTCCTCGCCGACGATACGCCAGGTCTGGCGGCGGCCATCCTCGCGCTCGATGGTGACGCTTGAGCCGAAGCGCACTTCGTCTGCATCGGCAGGCGGCGGCGTGACCTGCGCGGAAACGCGGCGCTGGGTCCAGTAGCGCAACTCGCGTGCGGCGCGGCCGGCGCGCTCCTTGTCTGAACCTGAAAGCGCCGCGGCATGCTCGGCGCTGTGGCGTTCGATATTCGCCTCGATGAGCGCCAAGCCTTCGCGCGTCACCAGATTGGGAAAGGAAGACACCTCCCGCTCGGGCAATTCCGTTGCGCCGTCCTCGTCGGACTCCTTGGTAAAAGCCTTGCTCATGTCGGGAATCTAGGCCTTCGGCCGCTCGTTACCAAATCCCTTCCAAACCCGGTCCGATCTGGCCTCCCCGGTTGGTGCAATCTTGGCCATGCTTGACTATGTATGATGGGTCTGGATTCCCGGAGCATCGCCTTGGACGGCAAACGCATCCTTCTCGTGATCGGCGGCGGCATCGCGGCCTACAAGTCGCTGGAGCTGATCCGGCTGCTTGCCAAGGAAGGCATCGGCGCGCGTGTGATCCTCACCAAGGCCGGCGCGGAATTCGTGACGCCGCTCTCGGTCTCCGCCCTCTCCGGCGAGAAAGTCTTCCAGGAACTCTTCAACCTGACCGACGAAGCCGAGATGGGGCATATCGAGCTGTCGCGCTCGGCCAATCTCGTGGTCGTGGCGCCGGCGACGGCGGACCTGATGGCGAAGGCGGCCAACGGCCTCGCCAATGATCTTGCCTCCACCACGCTGCTTGCGACCGACAAGACCGTGCTGTTCGTGCCCGCCATGAACGTCCGCATGTGGGAACACGCAGCGACCAAGCGCAACGTCGCCCAGCTGCGCGCCGACGGCGCGACCGTGATGGAGCCCGATGTCGGCCCCATGGCCTGCGGCGAGTTCGGCCCCGGGCGCCTGCCCGAGCCCGAGCGCATAGCAGCGCAGATCCGCAAGATGCTGGCCGCGCCCTCAGGCGAAGGCCCGCTGGCCGGACGGCGTGCTGTCGTCACCGCAGGGCCGACGCGCGAGCCGCTCGATCCCGTGCGCTTCATCTCCAATCATTCCTCAGGCAAGCAGGGCTATGCGATCGCCGAAGCGCTCGCCCGCCTCGGCGCTGACGTGCGGCTGGTGACGGGCCCTACTGCCCTGCCCATTCCCGATGGCGTCACGGGCGTGAAGATCGAGACCGCGCTGGAGATGCAGGACGCCGTGAAGGCGAACATGCCTGCCGACATCTTCGTCTCAGTCGCCGCCGTCGCCGACTGGCGCCCGGCCACGCGCGCCAACACCAAATTGAAATTGAAGGGCGGCGAAGAGGCTGTAGCCCTTCAGCTCGCCGAGAACCCGGACATCCTCAAATCCGTCGCCACGAAGAAGAAGGGCCGGCCGCAGCTGGTGATCGGCTTTGCGGCGGAGACCAACGATGTCGAGAAGAACGCCAAGGCCAAGCTGACGCGCAAGGGCTGTGACTGGATCGTCGCCAACGATGTCTCAGGCGATGTGATGGGCGGATCAGACAATGAGGTTCTGCTCGTGAGCAAGGCCGGCGTCGAACGCTGGCCGCGCATGGATAAGGCACAGGTTGCCATGCGTCTGGCCGAACGGATCGCCGAAGTGTTCGCAGCGACTGAGAAGGCCCCCGGACAGGCAAAGTCGCGCAAATAGCGACGGAATGGCGCATCGGATCTTCAGGCCCGGAGCTGGCCTCCGTACCGCGCGGCGCCTACCTGATTTCCATGATCAGGCACATCGTCTTCTTCACATTGAAGGATCCCGCCCGGAGAGCCGAGGCGATAGCGGGACTGGAGCGCCTCGCCACGATCCCGGGATCGACGCTGTTCGAGGTCCGCGCCAACACGAAGTCCGACCAGATCGGAAACGACATCGACGTCGTGGTCTACGGCGAATTCCCCTCGATCGATGCGCTGAAGCGCTACAAGCAGCATCCCACCTATGCCGACGTCACACGCAACGTGCGGCCCATGCGGGAATTGCGCTTCGCGGCGGACATCGAGGTCTAGGCGGCCGCTAGTGCAGCGCCTTTTCGGGATTGGCGGCGGAGGTCGATGGCTGGCGTCCGAAATCGTCGTTGAAATCGCCGGTGATGCCGCCTGAGCGGCGGAGCTCGTTCATCCTGTCCGCGCCTTCCTGCGAGCGCCGGTCGTACTCGGCCCACTTGGCAGCCGTGGAGCACACACGCTGGGGCTGGAGCGAGCCTGTCTGCCTCATCCGGCGGCAGGTCTTCTTGTTCGGATCGGCCTTGGCTTGCACCACTTGGGTTCCTGCGGCTGCCGCTGGAGCAGCGGCCCCGGAAGCGGCAACAGCGGCAGCGGCGGGGATGGGAGCGGGGCAGGCGCTGTCGCGCAGCCCGCGACGGCCAAGGCGGCAAAAGCCAGCAGAAGTCGCATCGCGCTGGGACACATCCACGCCCTCGCGCAGATGGTAGGTGAGCGCCAAAGCGATGCAGTGGCGAAGGGCCAGATCAGGCGCGACCTCGCCGAGCGTGAAGACCAGCGAGCGATTGTCGGCGATGCGGAACATGCCCGGATAGAGTTGCTCGAAATCCTCCGCGAGCGTCGTCTGGCAATGGAAGAAGAGCGCGTACTCGCTCGTCGAGCGGGTGACGGCGCCGACGCGCAATGTCGTGCCTGTCTGCGGAGAGACCGGGCGGTAGGCCGGCTGGCCCCACTTCAGCGACTCTTCGATCTTCCCCACGCCCTTCACCGCATCGGCGACGTTGAGGATGGTTTCCCGCAGGTCTTCGAGAGCGGAGCGCATCTCTTGTGGATAGGAGGCGAAGGCCGCTTTTACCGCCGGATCGGAAACGCGATGCACAGACATGCCCTACCCCACGCTCTGGCTTTTTCCGCGCCAGCAGGGCCATGGTAGAATCCTATTCACAGGGGAGTCGAGTCAGTGAGCGCCGTCACAATCCGTGTCACCCCCCTGTTACATTTCGAAGGCCTTGCCCTTCCTGCCTATGAAACTGCGGATGCTGCGGGCATGGATTTGCGCGCTGCGGTGAAAGACAGCGAGCCGGTGACGCTTAGCCCCGGCGCGCGCGCAATGGTGCCGACGGGCCTCACGATCGCGCTACCGCCCGGATACGAGGCGCAGGTGCGTCCGCGCTCGGGCCTTGCCGCCAAGCATGGCATCACCTGCCTCAACTCGCCCGGCACGATCGATGCGGATTATCGCGGCGAGGTGAAAGTCATCCTGATCAATCTCGGACAGGACGCCTTCGTCATCAAACGCGGCGAGCGCATCGCGCAGATGGTGATCGCGCCGGTCACGCGCGCCGAGTTGAAAGTCGTCGCCGAACTCGATGAAACCAAGCGCGGAACCGGTGGCTTCGGCTCCACGGGGCGCTAGCCTGCGGTGCTATCTGGCCTGACCGCTTGGGCGAAATCCCCTGAAACGTGCGCGGTTTTGACCTCGCCTCCCCCGCGGGTATGATCGCCTCCAGGGTCAGAGGCGTGCACATGGATTTCTCTCCGTTCTCGATGGTTGTCGCGATCGTCGCCATCAGCGTCGGCGCCGGCGTGCTGAACAACTATTTCAAGATGAAGCAGATGACCCGCGGCAACGCCGACCAGGACCGCGAGATGGCCGACGTGAAGGCCGAAGTCGCCAAACTGCAGGATCGCGTGCGCGTGCTGGAGCGTCTGGCTGTGGACGAGGACCGCAGCCTTTCGGCAGAGATCAACCGGCTGCGCTGACCGGCCGTCGCTTGCGCTCCGGCGTTCGTCGCTCGAATTGATCCCCCGGATCAATTCGTCCCTGCGGGACCGCTCCTCACCCTTTGAGCTCCAGCTTCGGCCCTTCCATTTCGGCCAGCAGGTAGTGGTCGGTGTCGGACACCGTCTCCAGCGCACCGAAGTCGAACGCCGACCGGTCGATGATGATGTCGCGCGGGCGCAAGGGCCGCGACAGCTCCAGCCCTTCCAG
>DASYKO010000209.1:0-2314 GCA_035995285.1 Hyphomonadaceae bacterium
TTGTTTCGCCGCTCCGCTCCTCGCAATGAGGAAGAAAAGCTAGCCTAGGGGTGAACGAGCGTTTCGCGTCATTGTAATGAGCGAACGGGGCGCGCATTCGCGCAACTGTCCACCGCAGTCATTCCGCAGCGATAGCGGAAATTGCCTCGATCAGGGATCTGATCTGCTCCTGATCGGCCGGGGTCGCTGGATTGTAGACGATCATCTGCAGGTCCGGACGCCCGTCGACGGCGAAGGACGAATATTCCAGCGTGATCGGCCCGAGCACGGGATGGCGCAGGTGCTTCACCCCGTCGCCGTGGGTCTGTACGTCATTGTCGCGCCACATCGCGGCAAACTCGGGACTTGAACGACAGAGTTCGTCGACGAGCGGCTGGACCTCGTCCGCGGCGCCCGTGCGTGCGGCATCGATCCGGAACGCGCTCACCACGGAGCGGGCCACGCTTTCCCAATCGAATTGCGCGGCGCGGACGCGGGGATCGCAGAAGATCATGCGGAGAATGTTGCGCCGTTCGGGTGGCAGGGCGCTGTAATCGGTGAGCACGGCCGCCGCCGCACGGTTCCAGGCGACCACGTCCCACGTCGCCGTTCTGACAATCGCGGGGCTACAGACCAGCGCATCGAGCAGGCGCTGCAGTCGCGGCGTGATCGCGTCGCCGCCGCGATAGTGGACCTCGGGCGGACGGCCAAGTCCGAGAAGGAACAGATGTTCGCGTTCGACCTCGGTCAGAACAAGCGCTTTGGCGATGCGGTCCAGCACATCAGCCGATGGGTTGCCGCCGCGGCCTTGTTCAAGCCAAGTGTACCAGGTGGCGCTGATGTTGGCGCGCTGCGCCACTTCTTCCCGGCGCAATCCCGCCGTCCGCCGACGGCTGCCGGAGAAGCCGAACGAGGCGGGATCGAGCTTCGTGCGCCTGTTCTTCAGATAGTCGCCGAGCCGGTTGTCGTTCGCGTGGGCCATGCACAACCTGTTAAAGTCTATACCAGGATAACATCACTACTTTAACAGGATGAGACGACGTTGCACATAGCTCTCAGATCAATCGGGAGAACATCACATGCGCGTCTTCGTCACGGGAGCCACCGGCTTTATCGGCTCCGCTGTTGTCACTGAACTGCTCGCAAACGGCCATCAGGTGCTCGGCCTCACTCGTTCGGAGGAAGGAGCAGCCGCGCTCGTCGCAGCCGGCGCCGAACCGATTCACGGGTCCCTGCAGGACCTCGACAGCCTGCGCCGCGGTGCTTCGGCAACCGACGGCGTCATCCACACCGCCTTCATCCACGATTTTTCAAAATTCCAGGAGAATTGTGAAATCGACCGGCAGGCCATCGAAGCGCTCGGCGACGCGCTCGCGGGTTCGAACCGCACATTGGTCGTCAGCACCGGGCTTCCGGTCCCCACCGAGGACGATGTGCCTCCTCCAAGCCCGTTTCCCCGAGTGTCGGAAGAGACGGCCCTCGCGCAGGTCGAGCGCGGCGTTCGCGCGATGGCGATACGCCTGCCGCAGGTGCATGACCGCGACAAGCAAGGCCTCGTCAGTTATCTGATCGAGCTTGCGCGCGGGAAGGGCGTCTCGGCCTATGTCGGCACCGGTCTCAACCGCTGGCCCGCGGCGCACCGGCTCGATGTGGCGCCGCTCTACAGGCTGGCGCTGGAAAAGGGATCGGCCGGGGCGAGGTATCACGCGGTCGCCGAAGAGGGAGTCTCGCTGCGGGAGATCGCCGAAGCGATCGGCCGTGGCTTGAAGATACCGGTCGTCGCCAAATCCCCCGAGGACGCCCCTGGTCATTTTGGCTGGATGAGCTTCTTTGCCGGAGCGGACCTGAAGGCTTCAAGTGCGCTGACGCAGCAACGGCTGGGATGGCACCCGACAGACGGGCCCGGGATGATCGCCGATCTCGACCGCGCCACTGCTTTCGGGCGCTGACCCGTTCGCGCCATTGAGGCGCCAAGACTTTGACGCGCGGAGCAGGAATCGCTCCGCGCCGAAAAACTGATTTATCGAGACGGATCAGGATGATTTGCGCCGTCCAGTATTCGCTCGAAAGAAAATTCGCTTCACCGTTCGCCCAAATCACATCTAACAACGCCGCCGTCCCGCTCATCCACGAGGGGCGTTTCGCGATCGTCACGGACGTGGAGCGGGATGCGGTGGACGCTGATGGTGCCGATGACGAGGGTGCTGGAGGCGGACGGCGAAGTCGTGTGGTCTTGACGCCTCGACGCTGGCGTCAAGTCGGTGATGATGCTTCGCATCACGCCGATGACGGTGACAAGAAAGCCCGATCACCGGAGAGAGCACGAAGGAAACCG
>DASYKO010000210.1:0-9341 GCA_035995285.1 Hyphomonadaceae bacterium
CCGCATTTAGGGCTAGCCAAAGCCACCAATCACGGTCAGGTTAACAACGTCGGGCGGATGGTTAAGACGCCGACCTTGGACCCAACAGCCCCCCAGCCCCCCAGGGTTGCGACTGACAGGTCCGTCCGACACCTAATCTCCCACAATTAAAGCCTTTTCGACGCCAGCGGGCGTTTGCGCGCTGCTGCGCGATTGCGTTGGCTGTGGCGCTAGGGACTCACGCGAATCACCGCGATTCAGAAAGCAGGTCTGGCCGATTTTTCATCGGGTTCCGCTTCCTAACCGGCCATCCCGTAGCTAGACGGGTCTCCTCATTTTTCCCTCGGCCGGCGAGTTCCAGATGGAAGTGCTGAAGGTCGACAATCTCACGAAGACATTCGGGACAAGGTCCTTTGGCGGAAGGCGTGCGGTGAGCGATGTCAGCTTCACCGTATCGAAGGGCGAGACGGTCGCCTTCATGGGCCCGAACGGGGCGGGGAAGTCCACGACCTTGCGCATGATCGCCGGCTATCTCGAGCCCGATGCCGGCGAGGCCTGGATCAACGGCGTCTCCATCCTTGCCAACCGCACCGTTGCGCAGCTTTCCATCGGCTATCTGGCCGAAGGGGCGCCGCTCTATCTCGACCTGCAGGTGAGGGACTTTCTCGGCTTCCTTGCCCGCACGCACGGGCTTGAGAAGAAACAGGCGAGGGAGGCGATCGCGCGGGTGGCGGAGGACGCCAAGATCACCGACGTGCTCAACCAGCCGATCGAGACGCTGTCCAAAGGCTATCGCCGGCGCGTGGCGCTGGCGGGGGCCATCGTGCACGACCCGGTGCTGCTGATCCTGGATGAGCCGACCGACGGTCTCGATCCCAACCAGAAGCAGGCGATGCGAGCGCTGATCTCGCGCATGTCCAAGGACAAGGCGATCCTGATCTCGACGCACCAGCTCGATGAGGTCGAGGCGATGTGCTCGCGCTGCGTGCTGATCGACCGCGGCGAGATCAAGGCCGATGCAACGCCGGCGGAGCTGGCCAAGCGCGCGAAATCCGGCCGGCTGGAAGACGCGTTCCACGATCTCACGCATATCGAGACCGTGGCCGAGGATGCGCTGCTGCCGGAAGGAGCGCCGGCTTGAGCGCCCCCATCTTGAGTACATTGGCTGTAAAGCCGAGCAACGCCCTGCGCGCGGTCTATGCCCGCGAGCTGCAGGCGTATTTCCTCACACCGCTGGCCTACGTCTTCATTGCGATCTTCCTCATCGCCGTGGGAACTTTCACCTTCGAGATCGGCCGCTTCTTCGACACCAACCAGGCGGACCTCGCGCCCTTCTTCCTGTTCCATCCCTGGCTCTATCTCGTCTTTCTGCCGGCGGTGGCGATGCGCCTGTGGGCGGATGAGGCGCGCGGGGGCACGCTGGAGCTGCTGCTGACGCTTCCTGCGCCGACTTGGTCGATCGTTGTGGCCAAGTTCCTCGCGGCATGGACGGTAGCTGGAAGCGCTCTCCTGCTGACGACGCCGATGTGGATTTCGGTCAACTGGCTCGGCCATCCCGACAATGCCGCCATCGCGCTCGGCTATGCGATGAGTTTCTTGATGGCGGGCGGCTATCTCTCCATCGCCTGTGCGCTCTCTGCGGCGACAGGCAACCAGGTTGTGGCGTTCGTGCTGTCGGTGGCGGTGGGCTTCGTGTTCACGGCGGCGGGACTGCCGCTGGTCTCGTCTGCCTTCGGACCGCGGGTGGCGGAAGCGCTGGCGGCCTTCTCGCTGCTCACGCACTTCGAGGCGGCGCAGCGCGGCGTGCTGGAGGCGCGGGCGTTGATCTTCTATCTCGGCTTCATCGCGCTCTGGCTCGAACTCAACGTCATCTGGGTTTCGGCAAGGAAGGGCGGCTGATGAAGCGCAGCGTCTTTGCCATCACCGCCAGCGTGCTCGCCGTCGTGATCTTTGCGGGCGCCAACCTCGCCTCATGGAAGTGGCTCGCGCCTGCGCGGCTCGACTTCACGGAGAACGGGCTGTTCACGCTGTCGGTTTCGGCGCGCAAGGTGGTCGAGCGACTGGTGGAGCCGGTGGAACTCGAGATGGTCTATTCGCGCGGGCTGGGCGCAGATTATCCGACGGTGCGCGCGCATGCCGAGCGGGTGCGCGAGCTGATGAAGGAGATCGCGGCGCGTTCGGGCGGCAAGGTGAAGCTGCGCGAGACCGATCCCGAGCCTTTCTCCGAAACCGAAGACCGCATCACCACGGCAGGCCTGACCCCTGCGCCGACGGACAAGGGCGATCCGCTTTATTTCGGCGTGATCGGCTCGAACTCGGTCGATGATCACATCGCGATCCCGTACCTCGCGCCCGAGCGCGATGCGATGCTGGAATACGAGCTGGTGCGGCTGATTGCACAGCTGGATGATCCCGCCCCGCCAAAGGTGGCGGTGATCTCCTCTCTCGCGGCGTTCCAGGGCGATGGCACGGGGCAGGCTGACGCCTTCGTGCTGCGCGAGATGCGGCGAGCGTTCGAAGTCCTGCCGGTCGATCCGAATTTCCGCGCCCTGCCGCAGGGCGCGGATGTTCTGCTGATGGTGCATCCCGGGCCGCTGGATGAGTGGCAAAGCTATGTCGTCGACCAGTTCCTGATGCACAAAGGCCGGGCCATCATCGCAGTCGATCCGGTCTCGCGCGTCTCGTTGGCCACCCAAGGCCGGCGCGTGTTCGCATCATCCGGGCTCGGCAAGCTGACGGACGTGCTCGGCGTTTCGATGGGGCCGGACGTGGCGGCGGACCGCGACCTCGGCCTGCCGATCGAGATAGATGCCGGCGGGGGCCGCAAGACCATCGAAGGCCAGCCGCTGTTCCCCGCAGCGCCCCGCGCCCTGATGTCTGCATCCGATCCCGTCACGGTGGACCTTTCGCGCGCAGTCAATTTCGGCGCGGCCGGCAGCCTGCAACCCACAAAGAATGAGCATCCCGGCTTCACGCCGCTGATCGAGACCACAAAGGAAGCAGCGCTTATCCCGGCGGCCATCGCGATGGAGAACCCGCAGCCGCGCGTGGTGATGAATTCCTACAAGCTTCAGGGCGCCTCGATGACGCTGGCGGCGCGCGTATCGTCCAAGCTGACTTCGGCCTTTCCCAACGGGCCGCCGCCCTTTCCGGTGGACGAGGATCCTGTCGTCGCCGAACTGCAGGCGCAGGAGAAGGCGCATGTCGAGCCCTTCATCTCCACGTCGCAGGGCAATCCGCAGATCATCCTGATCTCGGATTCCGACATGTTCGAGGATGCTTTCTACATCAACCCGCAGACCGGGGCGCCGATGGCGGACAACGCGGCCTTCATCCTCAACGCGCTCGACAATCTCGGCGGCGACGAAGCGCTGACGGCCCTGCGCTCGCGCGCGCCTGCTGCGCGGCCGATGGAGCGGGTGGATAATCTGCGGGCCAAGGCGCGCGAGCGGCTCTACAAGGAACAGGAGCGGCTGGAGGCGCTGCTCAAGGATGCGGAAGGCAATCTCGCCAATCTCGAAAAGGCCGGGAAGGGCGGTGTGGCGCGCACGCCGCAGGAGATCGCCGAGATGGCGCAGTTCCGCGAGCAGGTGAGCCACATCCGCCGCCAGCTGCGCGGCGTGGAACGGGAATTCCGGCGCGATATCGATGCGCTCGCCTTCAACCTCGCACTGATCAATGTCTGGCTGCCTCCGATCTTTGCGGCGGTGCTGGGCGTAGGCGTCTTCATCTGGCGCGGTCGCAGCCGCAGGAGGCCAGCATGAGCGGGGCAGCAGCAGTTCAGCGCCAGAAGATCGTGCTGCGGATGGGCATCGCGGCGGCCGCGGCCATTCTGGTCGGCGGGCTTACCTTCGTGCCGCCACTGGAAGAGCAGAAGCGTGCGGAAGTCGGCAGGCTGGTGCTGCCGGAGTTTGCGGCCAGTGCCGAAAAGGCAGCTCTGGTGATGGTGACCACCAAGGACGAGTCTTATCACATTGTCCGCAATGGCAGCGGACCCACCGCGCAATGGGTGATGGCGGAGAAGGGCTCCTATCCAGTGGAACCAGAACGCGTCGCGAAGCTCTTGCGGGCGGTGGCGGCAATCAAGTTCGAAGAGCCCATGACGCGGGACGACAAGAAGTTCGACCGCATCGGACTGGGCGATCCGGCGGAAGGCGGCACGGGCGCCGTGCTGGAAGTGAGCGACGGGCAGGGCAACAATTTCGCGAAGCTGCTGGTCGGCTATCGCGAGGGGCGCTCCTACATCCGCGAGATCGGCGACCTGCAGGCCTGGGCGGTCAATGGCGGAGAGATGCCGCCGCTTCAGAGAGCTGCGCGCTGGCTCGACCTCGACGTGGCGACGATCGCGCCGGCGGACATCCAGGAAGTCACCGTGCGGGCGCATGACGGGCCGTGGTACACGCTGGTCGCGGACGCTGCAGGTCAGCAATTCAAGCTGGCGCAGCCACACTCGAACAAACACCTGCTTACTGCGTTTGGCCCCACTCTGACGGCGCAGGCGCTGTCGCGCTTTTCTCCGGTCGACGTGCAGCCGGCGGCAAAGGTCGCCCGGGGCGCGCCATGGTCGCAATACATCGTGCAGTCTCGCTCAGGCGCTTCCATCATCGTGCAGACATGGCGGTCAGGCGATGGGAAGTCGGGCGACACAAAGGGCGGCCTGTGGGTCACGATCAGCGCCGCCATCGGCGAGAAGGCGACCCCTGAAGCGGCGGTCGCGGCCAGCCGGATCAATTCCCGCGCAGGCGGCTGGGCGTTCGGGCTGACGGAGCTCGACTGGAATACGTTCTCGACGCCGCTGGCCGCGTTGGTGGAGTAGGCGGTTTCCAGAGTGTCCTAATATCGCGCCCACAAGCCGATATCAGAACAAGTTGCAGACCCCCACCTGTCCTCCCCCTTGCAGGAGGGAGGAACCCCAAGGCTTTCAGCTTACAAACGGTTTGACGCCGGTGGCTGCGTCTCACGTCAGAGTTCAATGTCCAACTCCCGCCACGCGGTCCCTCCCCCCTGCAAGGGGGAGGACAGGTGGGGGTCCGCACCTTGTTCCGTTGGTAGGGATTCGCGCAAGGCATCGCGCACAAGAACGCGCCAACGGAAGCGACCGACAAAAGCTGAGAGCTTACTTCTTCGCCGCGCCGATGACGGGGCCTTCGGTTCCGCCGCGCTGGATGAGCGCGACGCAGCCGGTTGCGCACTTGGCCGCAAATTTCTGCGTGCCGCCAGTCCATTCGCCGAGCGACTCGAAGCCGGTGACCAGGTTCATGTAGGTCATCGTCTTGCCCTTGTTGGCGCCGGCGCCGGGCGTGATCTTGGTCGTGCCGGGCGTGTAGTGGACGAGCACGACTGTGGCCTTGGTTTCGGGAGTGGTGGTGAGGGCCACCTTCACTTCAGGGGTCTTGTCTTTGGGTTTCACGCCAGGCGTGGGCGCTACCACGACATTGCCGTTCTCGAAGATCACCGTGGTGGGATAGGGGGAGATGTCGCGGATCGCAAACTTCTCTTCGATCACCTTCATGTTGACGCCCGAACCGTGCAGGCGGCCGGAATAGACGACCTGCGGGGTATAGGGCCCGCGGTATTTGAGCGCGCGGTTGTAGCGCTTCTGCCGCTCGGTGAATTCCGGCTTCGCGAACGTGTCGTCCCAGCCGAGATAGTCCCAGTAGCCGACCGGATAGGTGAGCGCGATGATGTCCGAGCGCTCGGACAGTTTCGCGATGTTGTCGTTCGCCATCGGGCACTTGCCGCAGCCCTGGCTGGAGAACAGCTCCATGACCACCGGGCGGCTCGCATGCTCAGGCACGTTCATGCCGCCCTTCTGCGCGAGAGCGGAAGGGGCGACCGCCAAAGCGAGGGCGGCGAACATGAAAGAGAGAGAAATCGGCTTCATCCCGACCCGGATATCTCGCACCTGCACAAACGCACGAATCAAGACGGCGTGACCCGTCCTCACAGACCCTTCACGGATCTCGGAAACCCGCGAGTTATCCTCGCGCCAGTTCCCTCAACACGTAATGAAGGATGCCGCCGTTCCGGTAATAATCCAGCTCGTTTTCCGTATCGATGCGCACTTTTGCATCGAAACTGTGCTTGGCGCCGTCGGGGTAGGTCACTTCGACAGAGACAACCTGACGCGGAAGCAGACTGGCCACTCCGTTTATGAAGACGGTTTCTGCTCCCGACAAGTTGAGCGACCTCCAGCTGATCCCCTCGGCAAACTGCAGCGGGAGCACGCCCATGCCGATCAGGTTAGAGCGGTGGATGCGCTCGAAGCTTTCGGCAACGACCGCGCGCACACCGAGAAGCCGCGTGCCTTTGGCAGCCCAGTCGCGTGAGGAGCCGGTGCCGTATTCCTTGCCGGCGAAGATCACCAGCGGCGTGCCTTCGGAGATGTACTGCATCGCGGCGTCGTAGATCGCCTGCTGCTTGCCGTCCGGATAGTGCTTGGTGACGCCGCCTTCGACGCCGGGGACCATGTGGTTCTTGATGCGGATGTTGGCGAAGGTGCCGCGCATCATCACTTCATGGTTGCCGCGCCGCGCGCCGTAGGAGTTGAAGTCCGTCACCGGCACCTGGTGATCGCGCAGGTAGATGCCCGCCGGGCCTTTGACCGAGATGTCGCCGGCCGGCGAGATGTGGTCGGTGGTGATGGAATCGCCGAACAGCGCGAGGATCTTGGCGTTCTTCACGTCGGTGACCGGCTCGGGCGTCATCGTCATGCCGGTGAAGTAGGGCGGGTTCTGGACGTAGGTGGACGACATCGGCCAGCCATAGGTGGCGCCGCCCTCGACCTTGATGGCCTGCCATTGCTCGTCGCCCTTGAAGACGTCGGAATAGCGCGTGGCGAACATCTCGGCGGTGACGACCTGGCGCACCGTGTCGGCGATTTCCTGGGAGGTCGGCCAGATCTCGGAGAGATAGACCGGCTCGTTCTCGTCATCGTAGCCGATGGCGTCCTTGGTGATGTCGACATTCATCGAGCCTGCGAGGGCGTAGGCGACAACCAGGGGCGGGGAGGCGAGATAGTTTGCGCGCACATCCGGGTTCACACGGCCTTCGAAGTTGCGGTTGCCGGAGAGCACGGAGGTGGCGACGAGATCGCCCTCCGCGATGGCGGCGGAGATCGCCGGCGGTAGGGGACCGGAGTTGCCGATGCAGGTCGTGCAGCCATAGCCGACAAGGTTGAAGCCCAGATAGTCGAGGTCTTCCGAGAGGCCGGCCTTGTTGAGGTAGTCGGTGACGACCTGGCTGCCCGGGGCGAGCGAAGTTTTCACCCACGGCTGCGAGTTGATCTTGCGCTTGCGGGCGTTGCGGGCGAGCAGGCCCGCCGCGATCAGGACGCTGGGGTTGGACGTGTTGGTGCAGCTGGTGATGGCTGCAATCACGACGTCGCCGTGGCCGATCGAGTATTTCTCGCCTTCGACTTTTGCCCGGATGTGCGCCTTGTCGAGACGGTTGAATTCCTTGTCGAGGGCGTTGGCGAAGCTGTCGGCCGCATCGTGCAGCACGATCCGGTCCTGCGGACGCTTCGGGCCGGCGATGGAGCTTTCGACGCCGCCGAGCTCGAGCGACAGGGTGTCGGTGAACACCGGGTCCTTCATGTCGGCGCGCCAGAAGCCCTGCGCCTTGGCGTAGGCCTCGACCAGCGACACACGCTCGGCCATGCGGCCGGTGGCCGAGAGGAAGTTGATCGTCTCTTTCGAGATTGGGAAGAAGCCGCAGGTCGCGCCATACTCAGGCGCCATGTTGGCGATGGTGGCCTGGTCTTCGAGCGAGAGATTGTCGATGCCCGAGCCGTAGAATTCCACGAACTTGCCGACCACGCCCTTCTTGCGCAGCATCTGCGTGACGGTGAGCACGAGGTCGGTGGCGGTGGCGCCCTCCGGCAGCTTGCCCGTCAGCTTGAAGCCAATGACTTCCGGGATGAGCATGGAGACAGGCTGGCCCAGCATGGCCGCCTCAGCCTCAATGCCGCCCACGCCCCAGCCGAGCACGGAGAGCCCGTTGATCATGGTGGTGTGCGAGTCGGTGCCGACGCAGGTATCCGGGAAAGCGAGGAGTTCGCCGTCTTCCTCTTTCGTCCAAACCGTCTGGGCGAGGTATTCGAGGTTGACCTGGTGGCAGATGCCGGTGCCGGGCGGAACGACGCGGAAATTGTCGAACGCGGTCTGTCCCCATTTCAGGAACTCGTAGCGCTCCATGTTGCGCTCGTATTCGCGCTTCACGTTCTGGCCAGCCGAGGAGGCCTTGCCGAAATAATCGACCATCACGGAGTGGTCGATCACGAGATCGACCGGCACCAGCGGGTTCACCTTCTTGGGATCGGCGCCGAGCTTGGCGGCGGCATCGCGCATGGCGGCAAGGTCGACCACGGCGGGCACGCCTGTGAAGTCCTGCATGAGGACGCGGGCCGGGCGGTAGGCGATCTCGACCTCGGCCTTGCCCTTGTCCTTGATCCATTCGGCGAAGGCGCGGATGTCCGCCTGGGTGACCGTCTTGCCGTCCTCGAAGCGGAGCAGGTTCTCCAGCAGGACCTTCAGCGAGACGGGCAGGCGGGAGACATCTCCCAGCCCGTTTTGCGAAGCCGCCTCAAGGCTGTAATAGGCGTACGTCTTGGACCCGACTTTCAGCGTCTTTTTGGACTTGAAGCTATCAATGGACGGCATCGCTCAATCACCCTTTCCGGGCAGCGTGAATCAGTATGGGGAGAGCCGGCGGGCCCCCCGCTCTGGCGGCGTTCCTACAGCGACCCGCCAATGGACGCAATCAAGCCCAAAGCGGTGGATAAAGAGGTAATGGAATTGCCTGCCGCCGGCGCCTCTTCCCTGGTCCTTAGGACTGAAAACCTTGCAGCGTCACGCGGCTTGCGGATGCTGTTTGCAGGGCTTTCCTTTGCGGTATCGGGCGGGGAGACGCTCGAGCTCAGGGGTCCCAACGGATCGGGCAAATCGACGCTGCTTCGCATTCTCGCCGGGCTGACCCGCCAGCATGCAGGAAGCGTCACATTCTTGGGCAGCCAGGTTCACCCCGAGGACGGCGTTGCGATCCACTATCTCGGCCACCTCGACGCCGTGAAACCGACCGAAACCGCCGGCGAGCAAGCCCTGTTCTGGGCCCGCTTCTTCGGCTGCAAGGACGATGCGGCCTGGAAGGCGCTGGAGCGGGTAGGCCTCACCTCGCGCATCGACGTGCCGGGCCGCGGACTGTCAGCCGGACAGAAGCGCCGTCTGGCGCTCGCCCGCCTCCTGATCGAGCCGCGCCCGGTCTGGCTGCTGGACGAACCCACGGCCGCCCTCGACATGCAGGGCCGCGCCGAGATGGACCTGATCGTGACCGAGCATGTGAACCAGGGCGGTCTGGTGGTCGCC
>DASYKO010000211.1:0-4241 GCA_035995285.1 Hyphomonadaceae bacterium
CCCCCGCGCTGCCCGCCCATGCCGAGCCCGCACGCCTTGCACGCATTCTTGGACGTCAGCGCTTTGGCCGCCTTCGCCACGCCCATGCGCTGCACCGTGCCCAGCGTGTAGAGCACCTTCTTCGCGCCGCCGCCGATGGCCGGGTTGGTCATGCCGGGGAGAATAGGCCGTGGCCGCGGAAGCACAACGTCGTGAGTTCAGTAAGCCCGGCCTCGTGGTTCGACGGGCGCCGCCTCCGGCGGCTGCTCACCATGAGGCCTGCCAGACGTCAGCTGACGTTGGGAAAGCCCCTCATGGCGAGCAGCCAGCGAAGCTGGCGCCCGTCGAACCACGAGGGGCGTGCTCACGAACCCCTCGACACCGCACCGTCACATCAGCATGCTTCAAGGCATGATGCTCAAACACATCCCCCTGCTCGCCACCCTCCTCCTCGCCGCCTCTTGCAGCGCCCTGCCCGGCGCAGACGGCTCCGGCAAATGGCCTTACCCCACCCTCTCCGGCGGAAAGCCGCTGCTCATCGCCCACCGCGGCGCCTCAGGCGTGCTGCCTGAACACACGCTCCAGGCCTACCAGCGCGCCATCGATGACGGCGCCGACTGCATCGAGCCGGACCTCGTGCTGACGAAAGACGGCGTCCTCGTCGACCGGCACGACACCTGGCTCGGCACGACCACCAATGTCGCCTCGCACCCCGAATTCGCCAGCCGCAAACGCAAGGGCGCCGACGCCGAGGCCAATGGCCGGGAAGACTGGTGGGTGGCCGACTTTACGCTGGCCGAACTCAAGACGCTGCGCACCGTGCAGCCTTTCCGCGGCCGCTCGAAGGAATTCGACGGCCTCTATCCTGTCGCGACCTTCGATGAGGTGCTGGATATCGCCCTGAAGAACCACACGACCAAAGGCAAGGCGGTCTGCGTCTATCCGGAAGCCAAGTCGCCCGCCTATCACGCCGGGCTCGGCTTCACCGACATGGCGGAAAAGATCCTCGCCGCGCTGAAGGCCAAGGGCCTCGACAAAAAGGGCTCGCCCATCTTCATCCAGTCCTTCGAGCCCGACTTCGTGAAGAAGATCCAGCCGATGACAGAGCTTCCCGTCATCTACCTCGTCGGCGACAAGGCTACGCTCGACGCCACGATGAAAATGCCTGGCGCGCCGTTCTGGGATGGCCTCGGCGCCTCGACCAACCTGCTCCACAACGCAGATGGCTCGCCCTCGAACGTGATCGCGGACTCGCACGCGAAAAAGATTCCGGTTCACTCCTGGACCTATCGCGACGACGCCCCGCCTTATGGCGGCACGGTGGAAGATGCGATCAGGAAGGACCTGGCCCAGGGGCTGGATGGGTTCTTCACCGACTTCCCCGCGACGGGGGCGCGCGTGATTAGCGAGATTTCGAGCGGGGCGGAGTAGGCTGGCGGCCCAGTAGAATTGATCGCTCTCGCCAAGGGAAGCGCCAGCGCAGGTTCAATCTCTCACCTGAACAAGGTGCGGACCCCCACCTGTCCTCCCCCTTGCAGGAGGGAGGGACCCTGATGCGCCAGCTTACCAACGGTCTGACTTCAGTAGCTGCGTCCTAGATCACTGTTCTGCGTCCAACTCCCACCACGCGGTCCCTCCCTCCTGCAAGGGGGAGGACAGGTGGGGGTCTGCACCTTGCCCTGACGAGGGATGCGGCTTGCCGACGACAGCTTGGGTCAGCGGAGCAGACCCGCGGCTCATCGTCCCCACAAGGGAACGATGCGGCGCCTTCATCGTTGGTCAGGTGTCGGGGATGGACGCACCTGTGAAAGGAGCTTCCCCATGAACCTTGCAAGAATTTCAGCATTCGCCGCACCGCTCGCCGCAATGGCCTTCGGCGCGTTGGCGCTCTCCGCTTGCGGCGCCAGTGAAGAAGAAAAGCTCGCGCAGAACGGCTACACCGTGCCATCCGAGCGCGATGCGTCGAGCTACCCGGCGCCGTCGGTTCCATCGACGTCGCCCGTGACGCCCGCCACTCCGGACAGCACCGTTCCCACAACGCGGCCCGCCGATCCGGACGCTCCGGCGCCGCTGCCTCCGGGAAGCCCGCCGCCTCCGCTGCCGAATTAAGACCGGCGAACTAGCGGACATCAAATCTCGAAACCCCAAACGTAAAGCGGGCGGTCCTGTTAGGGACCGCCCGCTTAAAGCTTTTCGGATCAGTGCGAGGCGCCAAACCTTTGTCTGGCGGGCGCCTAGTTCGGCTTGACGAGCTTGCCGGTGAAACCGGCAGTCGCCGCCGATACGTCGAGACCGAAGTCGTCGGCGAACTCAGCGGCCTCGTCAGGCCCAAACTCGAAGACGTCGCCATTGGCGAGCTCGCTTGCGTCTACGCCGTAGTCGGCGAGCCGCTCGCGGTCTTCGTTCACATCGATGTCGAACTGTTCCACGACGGCATTACTCGTCGTGTCTATTACCGAGAAGAGCGCTATCATTCAGATCCTCAATAGTTGGACTTGAGGCCGTCAGAATCCGTGAACTTGGTGAATCGTTTGCAAACGCGCGCAACGCGTTGCTGCATTGCGCAACAAAATCCGCAGGCGAGATGAAGCCGCCCTCTCTGAGCGCGCACGAATTTCTTGGCTAGCGATCGGTTAACGGCGTCGACATTGACGCAGGATGTTTCCGGCGCATTACCCGCACCCGCAGAATTATGCGAAGCGCGCTAATCATTGAGCCCGTCGGACATTCACTTGCATCCCCCTGAACATGCGAGCCGACCCAACAACAAGCATCCGAACTAGGTGAGCCACCCCCCACCTGTCCTCCCCCCTTCGGGCGGGAGGGACCCTGCTGCTCTTGCTTACAATCGGTTCGTCAATCCTGGCCGCGGTACAGATTGCGGTTCGTCGTTCAACTCCCACCACGCGGTCCCTCCCGCCCGAAGGGGGGAGGACAGGTGGGGGGTGGCTCAACGTTCAAGATCCAACTTGTTGCGGCGTGGATCGCGCCGCGCGTGATCTCGCGGTCGCTTCACGTCTTTCCAAAACGAAAACGGGCGGCCTGATCGCTCAGGCCGCCCGCCAATCTTCGATCATGATCCTCTGGCGTCAGCCGCCGGAACCGGCCGCCATGGCCGCCAGCATGAGCAGGGCGACGATGTTGGTGATCTTGATCATCGGGTTCACGGCGGGGCCCGCCGTGTCCTTGTAGGGGTCGCCGACGGTGTCCCCGGTCACGGCCGCCTTGTGGGCTTCCGAACCCTTCTTGTGCACGACGCCGTCCTTGTCCTTGAAGCCGTCCTCGAACGACTTCTTGGCGTTGTCCCATGCGCCGCCGCCGGCGGTCATGGAGATGGCGACGAAGAGGCCCGTGACGATAACGCCCAGCAGCATCGCGCCGACGGCCGAGAGCGCCTGGCTCTTGGCGACGTCGGAGAAGCCGCCAATGGCCCAGATCACGAAGAACAGCACGATCGGCGAGAGAACCGGCAGCAGCGAGGGAAGGATCATTTCCTTGATCGCGGCCTTGGTCAGCATGTCCACGGCGCGGCCGTAATCGGGCTTGGCCGAGTAGTCCATGATGCCCTTGATCTCGCGGAACTGACGGCGGACTTCTTCGACCACCGCTTGCGCCGCACGGCCCACCGCCATCATCGACATGCCGCCGAAGAGGAAGGGCAGCAGGCCGCCGAACAGCAGGCCGACCACGACGTAGGGGTTGGAGAGATCGAAGTTCGGCGTGACGCCAAACAGGAAGTCGCCATCCACTGCCGTGTCGGTGAAGTGCTTGAGGTCGGACGTGAAGGCCGCGAACAAGACCAGCGCGCCGAGGCCCGCCGAGCCGATCGCATAGCCCTTGGTGACCGCTTTCGTGGTGTTGCCCACCGCGTCCAAGGTGTCGGTCGTCTCGCGAACCGAGTCATCCAGGCCCGACATTTCGGCGATGCCGCCGGCGTTGTCGGTGACCGGGCCGAAAGCGTCGAGCGCCACGACCATGCCCGCGAGCGCAAGCATCGTGGTGACCGCGATGCCTACGCCGATGAGACCGGCCAGCGTGTAGGTGAAGATGATGCCGGCGATGATGATCAGCGCCGGGAGAGCCGTGGCTTCGAGAGAAACCGCGAGGCCCTGGATCACGTTCGTGCCGTGGCCGGAGACGGAGGCCTGGGCGATCGAGCGCACCGGGCGGAAGCCGACGCCGGTATAGTATTCGGTGACCCACACGATGAGGCCGGTGACCACAAGGCCAGCCGTGCCGCACAGCATCAGGTCCATGCCCGA
>DASYKO010000212.1:0-9807 GCA_035995285.1 Hyphomonadaceae bacterium
CGGCCTGAGGGCGCATACCCGTAGGGTGCATTAGGCCAAAGGCCGTAATGCACCATGCCCGCCACGCCCACTGACGGCGCGAGGAACCACGATCGCGCCACGCCCACAAAGAGGTGCATTACGAGCTTCGCTCTAATGCACGCTACGGCGCCGGTGACGACACCCGTCGCTTGTAACAATCGCCAAAACGTCCCACCGGTATGGCGCGGGCCCGCGCGACAATTCCAAGTGAAATCAAAGCCCGCGTCCGATCACAAAGAATCTTTCTCCACCCCCTCCTGAACCTGAGCGATAATGCCCTTGTCGCCTCCGCATGGAGGGCAGTCGCGATGTTCAACGGCGCGGGGGCGTTGCGTATCGAGCGTGGGGCCCCCTGAGTCCTCAGAGGGACTGTGACGGGGCAAACCCAGCTCTCCCGTATGCGGAAAAGAAGATCCGCCAAGGGAGAGGGATGTCCAGGGACTGGGGAGTGAACGACCCCAGCCTGCACGCCGGCGGCGCTGCCCACGGCAGAGGTGTGAAACGATCGCCTTGTCCGAGGCCGCTGGATTACGATGCGCGGGGACGCGGGTGACCCGCGTCAGTCAATCTACCGGTAGCGCCAGCAATGGCGTGGCCAACATCAACGTGGGGAAACCCGCGTCCCCAGCCCTCCACCTAACGAGGGCGCAGTCGCACCCCAGGCGGTTTCCACCGGCCTGAATGCGAGCGCATACCCCGTAGGGTGCATTAGCCCGCAGGGCGTAATGCACCTCTTCGTGGGCGTGGCGCGATGGTGGTTCCTCGCACCTTTGGTGCGCGTGGCGCGATGGTGCATTACGGCCTTCGGCCTAATGCACCCTACGATACCGACGACACCGGACGATGATGTTTGAAATCGCCTACGCCTTCCGCTTCACCTTCGGCACGAAGGCGAGGAAGCGGCGCGGGTTGTCGTACATGATCTTGTGCAGGGCCTCGTCGGTCGCGCCGAGCTTTTTGATCTTGGGCACGAACTGGGTGAGCGTCTTGGCATAGCCGCCATTGGGGTTGTTCTTCTTGATCTCGCGTGGGCTTGAGATGTCGGCGGAGAACATCAGGTTGTCGCCATAGCCCGCATCGATCAGCGACATTGCCATCTTGGCGACCGGATCATCGCCATTGCCGCCCTGCCGGTCGAAGCCGATGAAGGCCCCGCGGCGGATCACCGCCCGCTGGATCTCGGTATTGTCGTCGGCGAGGTTGCCGAGGTGGCCGATGACGATGTGCTTGGGATCAACCCCGCCATCCTCGAGAATGTCGAGCTGCTCCAGCGCCGACTTCCCCGGAATGCCGGTGTGCGTGAAGATCGGCAGCCCGGTCGCCTTGTGCACCTTGGCGATAGCGCGGAACACTTTCCGCTCGTCCTTCGAGATGTAATCCCACGAGCCGATCTCGCCGAGCGCGCCGATATTCGCGCCGTTCACCTGCTTCATGATCTCGGCATAGACCTGATCATCGCTCCAGCCCGACAGCTCCTTGGGATAGAAGGGTTGCGTGTAGAAGCCGGCGCTCGCCACGATCGGCAGGCCCGATCCTTCCGAGATCTTCTTCAGGAAGTTGATGTCGCGCCCCATGTCCGGATGGCCCGCGTCAACGATGCAGCCGATCCCTTCCTGCTTGGCGATCTTCATCTCCTCGGTCATCAGGTCTGCGTCTTCGAGGAAGTTCGCCGGCGGCGTTGCGGGCTGAGCAGCGGGCGTAGCGCCAGCAGGCCGCGCGGGCGCAGGCGGAGCGTTCGGCGCGCGTGTCGCCGCCCGCGTCTCGGAGGAATAGCGCATCCAGTCGATCATGAAGCCGTTGCGCAGCGACATGTGTTCGTGGAACAGCGTCGCCCCGCCCGCCAGCTCCTTAGGAGCATAGTCCTTGAGCAAGGTGCGGATCACCGCGCCCTTGGGGAACGCCACCTGCGCGTTTGCAACGCCCGAGAGCGCGGCCGTCGCAACGCCTGCTCCAAGCAACCCGATTGCCTCGCGGCGCGTCCTGATGGTCATGTGTCTCTCCCCGAGGGTCAGCGCCGGATCATGCCGGTCGCCCTTCCTGCGGGATGCAGACTAGCGCCGCGTGCGCCAAACGCCAGTGACGCAGGTATCGCCTCACGCCCGCGTGATTTTTACGGCGGCGCGGACCTATTCAACAGGTGTTTGACCCTGCTTCGCCGACCTGCGCTTGAAGAACCGCGCCAACGCGCCGGCATCCTGCCCCACGCGCGTGAACGACAGCCACGTCCCCGTCGCGCACGAGGCCGTCACCGCCGCAAGCAACAGCAGCACCACGATATCCCAGAACGGCCGCGCGCGCAGGAAGCCGAAGTCCATCGAGTGCAGTCCACTCTCCAGCCAGCGGTATCGCTTGGCCGTCGCATCCGCTACTCGCTTCACATCGCCGGTCGTGTAGTCGAAATAGATCCGCGTCTGGTCGGGATCATTCAGCTGCAGCCGATAGACCGGCAGGTCGACCTTCTGCTTGTGCCCGTAGTAGTACGCGTCTTCCTTCTCGAGCACGTCGAGCTTGCCCGCCGCGATCAGCGCACCGCTCTTCGCCAGCCCCGCCTCCAGCTCAGGCCTCGACAGCGGCGCTTCACCCGCGGCGCTCAGCCTGATCTCCTCTCCCTCGCGCGTGTGCGCCATGACATAGGGTTTGCCGAACAGCGGGGCGGCGCGGACGCTGACGATATCGTTGCCCTCAACCTGGATAGCAGCCTGCTGCATCAGCAGCCCGCCGTCGGCCCAGGTCATTTTCCCATCGCTCGCCAGATCGTCGGGCGAGACTGCTCCCGGACTTTCAAAAAGCCCCCAGGGCTGCATGGTGAGGAGGCCGGAGAACGTCCATGTCAGCACCAGCACGCCGGCGAACACGCCGAACATGTGGTGGAACATCCACATCGGCCGCTTGTACGGCCACCATCCGCCGGACTTCGTGCGCAGCTTGATGAAGCCGATCACGAGCCCCGTCACGACGAGAAAGCATCCGATCGCCGACGACCAGATCACGATCTGCGTCCACACCGGCGAGTTCTCGCGCAGGATGGTCGGATAGAGCCAGTGCGGCACGGCGCCGAACCACGACAGCCAGCGCTCCTTGAGATTGGCGTCCTGCACCACCTCCGCCGATTTCGCATTGATGTAGATCCACGTCTTGCCCGGATCGTCGAACTTCACCTGCCACATCGGCTGGGCGCGCCGCGCAACCCCGACCGACCACTGGTCGATCTTGAGCGGATGGGCCTCGGCGATCTTGCCCTTGATGCCGTTGCCCACCGCAAACGTCTCCGCGACCTTGCGCACACGGGCCTCATCCTGCGGTCCGATCTCCTCGCCTGTCTCCAGGCTGTTGATCTTGCCGCCGCCGCGCCCGCCCGTGCGGATCACCAGCGCGCCGTTCAGCATCTCGACGCGGAAGGAACTGGCGGCAGTCTCGGGCAGATCCATCGGGCCGCAGCAGCGCGACATATCGAGCCGCTCCAGCCCCTTCATCCGCTCGTCCTGGCTGGTCTCCGGAAAGCCCTGGTACATCATCACGAAGCCGGACAGGCACCACACCGTCATCACCAGGCCCAGCACGACGCCGAGATAGCGGTGCACCACGATGATGGATTTTACGATCATGGCTCTCCCCGCGCGCACCAGCGTCCGTTCTAGTGGCTGTACGAGGCAAACCCGAGTCTCTCGCAGTGATTTACCGTTACAGCCGCCCGTTACCGGCGGTTACGGGCCAATGGCTGTGTCGCTGCCGTCATCAAGGGCGTCGAGCGCGGGAACGGGCCGGTTGATGTACGCTGCACATCCTGTGCGGGACGACAGGCCTGCAGAATTCCACCGTGTGGCGATTCTTCAACGCCAACCCGAAGAAATGGCCTCCGGTCAGCGCATTTCCCGCCTGTTCATGCTGGCGGACGCACTTCCGCCACAACTGGACGCTGGGAATGGCCGCGAGATCCTCTGGGGAGACCTGCGGCGTAAGTGCTTAATGCCTTGAGGCCCAGTTACATCAAGGGGGTCCCAACTACATGTCCGGGGTAGCTTCGGGCTTCACGGCAGGCTAGGCAGACCTCTGGTCCGGGCGGGGTGCCTGGCCGTCCGTGCGCCCCTCGGGGTCCGGCTGTAAAGTGCGATAGTTTCGGGAGTAGACGGCTCGCATGTCCTTGAAAATACGCTTGCTGCTTGGGGCCGCCGCTCCGCTTGTGTTCGCCCTGCCCGCTGCAGCGCAGGTCTCCATCAGCACCGGCACCGTCGCGCCGATCAACACATCCACCGCCAATTCGGGGGCCGCCTCGGACGTCGAGGTTACGTCCACCGGTTCGATCGTCGTCGCTTCGGCGCCTACGCCGAACGTCACCATCGTCACGGTCGACTCCTCGAACAAGTTCACCAACTCCGGCACGCTGTCCGTTAACAACAGCGACGGCGGGGTCGGCGTGCGCATCCTGCCGGGCTTCACCAATTCCTACATCCAGAGCGGCTCAATCAACCTCACCGAGGACTACGCCCGCACCGATACCGACAACGACGGCGACCTCGACGGCGCGTTTGCCTCGGGCGTCAACCGCACCGGCATCCTCGTCTCGCCCGGCGGCACGATGAACGGCAACATCGACATGCTGAGCGGCGCGATCACGGTCGAGGGCAACAGTTCAGCCGGCGTCTCGGTGCAGTCCATCCTCAATGGCAACTACCGCCAGAGAGCCACGATCAGCGTCACCGGCGACAATGCCATGGGCGTCGATTTCCAGAAGGACGTCACCGGCAACATCAATCTCAGCGGCGCAACGACCGTCCAGGGCGTAGGCGCGCGCGGGGTCAATATCGGCGGTAATGTCGGCGGCGAGTTCATGATCGGCGGCGCGATCACCGCGACCGGCTTTACCTCGACCAGCGTGTCCAACTATGTCGATCCGGACTTCCTCCAGCCCGGCGATCCGACCAGCGCCGAAATCCTCGATCCCGATGACCTGCTGATTGGCGGCGTCGGATTGACGGTCCGCGGCAATCTCGCCCGCGGCCTCCTGGTCAATGGCGCCGCCACCGGCGGGGCGGACCCGACGGCCGACGTCAAGGATGTGGTGCAGAACTTCAACGAGAACCGCTCGACCGGCGCCGTCTCCACGTTCGGCTACGCGCCGGCGATGCTGATCCAGGGCCTCGACGGAGCGGCGGGACAGAACATCCGGCTCAGCCTGACGCGCGAAAGCATCGCGGACACGCTCGACGACGACAAGGACAGCAATGTCGACGAGATCATCGGCGTGTTCAACTATGATTTCGGCCTGATGAACCGGGGCACGATCTCCGGCAATGGCCTGAACACCGGTTTTTCATCCACGGGCCTCAGGATTGCAGGCTCCGCCGACGGCACGCACACCACCATCATCGACGGAGGCATCTTCAACTCCGGCACGATCGTCGCCCAGGCATTCGAAGCCGACGCCGTGGGGATCGATATAGGCGCCGGCGCCTCAACGCCCCAGCTGGTGAACCAGGGCACGATCTCCACCGGGGTCAACACCGAAACCACGAACGACGCCACCACGATCCGGATCGGCGTAGGAGCAAGCCTGCCGAGCCTCACGAACAACGGCATCATCGGCGCCACCGTCCGCGGCTATGACGGGGATGCAGTGGCGATCCGAGACCTGTCCGGCACGCTGACCAACGTCCGCAACACGTCGCGGATCGTTGCCGGCTATAACGACGACGACACGAGCGACGACATCACCTCCGGCACGGGCCGCGCCATTGCGCTCGACCTCTCGCATGGCTCCAGCAACGTCCTCTTCACGCAAACCGATGCGGTGGACAATGCGCGCCTCCAGGGCGAAGTCCTGTTCGGGGCCGGCAGCGACCGGGCGGACATTCTCTCCGGCCAGGTCAACGGCAACATCGACTTCGGAACGGCCGGAGCGGACACGCTCAACCTCAACAGCGGCGATCTCATTGGCGACGCGGTCTTCCATGGTTCGACCGCCAACGTCACCGTCGCCAACGGCGGGCGGTTCGCCGGCGATCTCACCTTGGGCGCTGCGGCCAGCACGCTCAACTTCACCGGCAGCACGTCGTCCTATTTCGGCGCGATCACCGGGACCGGCGCGATCAACATGACGGTCGACGGCGCCACGATGAACAACAACGCCGCCGGCACGCTCAACCTCAACACGATGAACCTGCAGAACGGCGCCAAGGTCGGCTTCGTCATCAACAACGCCCGCATTGCCGGCAATGTGCCGGTCTTCAATGTCGGCACGGCGAACATCGCGGCGAACACCATCTTCACCCCGATCTTCGAGGAATTCTCGAACCAGACCTTCACGCTGCGCGTGCTCAACGCCACGACGCTGAACCTCGGCGGACCGGTCGAAGCGATGCTGAATACGCAATCGCCCTACCTGTTCGACGTGTCGCTCAGCCGTCCGCCGGCGACGAACTCGCTGGACTTGCAGTTCCGCGTTAAGACGCCGACCGAACTTGGGCTCAACACCCGCCAGGCTGACGCCTACGACGCCATTCTCGACCTGTCGGAAGAGAACGCCGCCATCGGCGCGGCTGTCACCTCGCTGCCCAACAAGGAGCAGTTCCTGCGCGGCTGGAATGATCTCCTGCCCGGCCAGGATGCGGCCATCATGCAGGTGCTCTCCTCCAACGCCACCGCGGCGTTCGGCGCCACCGCACACCGGCTCGACCTCATCTCCGAGAAGCCCGATGCGCCCGGCGGCGCGTGGGCCGAGGAATTCGGCGTCTATCACGACAGCGACCAGACCGACGATCGTCTCGGTGTTTCAGGCGGCGGCTTCGGCGTCGCCGCCGGCGTCGACCTGCTCTCGACCGGAACGGCGCTGGTCGGCGCCTACAGCGCGCTTGAGTCCCTGGAGCTGGAAGAAAAAGGCCGCGGCAAGGCCCCGCTCAACGTCTCGCAGACCACGCTCGGCCTCTACGGCGGCTGGCGCTCGGGCGGGCTTGCCGCCAACGGCGCCGCCAGCATCGGCTTCAGCAAGTTCTCGTCCGACCGCCAGATCACGCTCGGCTCACTGATCGACCGCGCCAAGGCTGATTGGGACGGCCAGACCTACAACGTCGCCGGCCGCGTCTCCTACACCCAGCCGCTCGGCCCCTTCGATCTCAAGCCGTACATCGCCGCCGACTACATCTCCTTCAAGCAGGACGGCTATCAGGAAACAGCGGCGAACGCGGATCTTGAACTCGTCGCAGGGGACGCTGAAGCCAAGCTGACGACGGCCTCCGCCGGCGTCAACCTCGCCCTCCACCTCTGGGCCGACGACGCCTATGTCTTCAGCCCCGAACTGCGCGCGGGTTATCGCAGCGTGTTGTCGTGGGATCCGTCCCCGGCCGCTCTGCGCTTCGCCGGCGGCTCGACGGGCACGACGTTCTCGCTTAACCCGGGCGGCGAGCCGGAAGATGCGGTGGTTGCGGGCCTCGGCCTCAACGTCAACAGCCAGTTCCTCAACCTGAAACTCGGCTATGACGCGGAGTTCGGCGACAACTCCACCACGCACTACGGCTCGATCACCCTGCGCATGGCGTTCTGGTAGACTCAAACCGCGCAGCCGCATCGCAACTCCGAAGGTCTTGAACAATGGGACGTGTTCGCGGACTGGCGGCGGGACTGGCTGCAGGCGCCATGGGACTTCTTGCGGCCGGCGCGGCCGCCGCCCAGGCCGATGGCTATGTCTACCTTCAATGCGATTTTCCCGCCGCGTCCTCCGGACAGGGCGCGATCTCTGATCAGCTGAAGATCGGACGCGGCGACTGGTTTTCGATGAACGCCGAAAAGGGAGCCTGGGGCTCATCACTTTGCCGGACCGATTTCTCGGCCAATTATCGCGGCCAATGCTTGTTCACTGAAACGAAATTCGAACTGGTCGCCACGGCGGGATCGATAAAACAGACAACGACCATCAGCCGGACCGACGGCACGATTGTCCGTCACAGCGCCGAAGGCCACGTCGAGGGCGCCTGCAAGGCGATCCCGCCTCCGCCCGCCCGGCCGCGGCAATCCTGAGACTGCAGGGGCGCGGTAATCGCGTCCGCTAATCCTGCGGCAACCGCAAGCAGAACACCGACCCGAAGCCCACACCTTCACGCGGCCTGTGCTCGATCGAGCCGCCGCGCGAGGAAGTCCTCCACCAGCGAAGCTGGGGGAGGTGGATCGCTCGCTCTTGCGAGCGAGACGGAAGGGGCCGGCTGCCAAAGGCAGACGGATGTTGCAACAAGGGGACTTCTCCCGTGGCCCAATCCGTCGGCTTCGCGGCCGGCCCCTTCCGTCTCGCGGCTTCGCCGCGATCCACCTTCCCCACTTCGCGGGGCAGGACTCCGTGACGGCCAATGGTTCGCGCAAGCGAACTAATTCTGCGGCAGCCGCAAACAGAACACCGAGCCGAAGCCTACGCCTTCGCGCGGCCTGTGCTCGATCGAGCCGCCGTGCGCGAGCGCAATCTGGCGTACGAGGCTGAGGCCGACGCCTGAGCCGCCGGCCTTGGTCGAGAAGAAGGGCGTGAACATCCGGTCGCGTATTTCGGGCGGCACGCCGCCGCCGGCATCCGTCACTGTGAAGGCGACTGCGCCGCCGCGGTCGGCGACCACATCGATCTCCACCGGCGCCTTGCGCCCCGCAGCGAGTGTCGCATCGCGCGCATTGGCGATGAGGTTGAGCAGCGCCTGCTCCAGCTGGTCCGCATCGGCGGTAACCCTCAGACCCTGAGGTTGAACATGGACCTTGAGGCCGGGGCCTGACTTGTCGCTCTCCTGCAGCGTCCTCAGGCGCTCCAGCAGGTTCGAGATCTGCACGTCCGTCCGCCGCGGCGGCGGCAGGTGCGTCAGCTGGCGATAGGAGCCGATGAAGCGCAGCAAGGCTTCCGCCCGTGCGTTGAGAGCATCCGCACTTTCGGAAATATCCGCCGCCACGGCCTTGGCGGCTTTCTCGCCATCCTTCGCATCGATCGCGATCCTGACGTCTGAGGCCAGCGTCTTGATCAGCTGGGAGAGGGAGGCCACCGGCGTCAGCGTGTTCATGATCTCATGCGTCAGCACGCGCACCAGATCGCGCCAGGCGTCGAACTCCGCTCCACCCAGTTCACTTTCGATGTTCTGCAGCGAGACGATGCGCATCTCCGACCCGCGCATACGCATCGAAGCGGCGGCCACCACCATCCGCGCCTCACGACCGTCGATGTCCGCCCGCACCAGCGAGCGCCCGGGCGGCGCATCGAGCCGGAAGGCCTCGGCAAGGTCCAACGAGATCCGCTTCACATCCTCGATGGTCGCCACCTGCCCCCGTCCGAACAGGCGCCGCGCCGCCTCGTTCATTGTGTCGATCCGCCCGCCTGGGCGTATGGCGAGCACGGCGACAGGCGCATGCTCGAACAGCGCCCGCAGCAGCGCCGCCTCGGCGTCGCGCGAGGCCGTCGTCTCGCGCAGGCGTCCCAGCGCGCTGTTGAGCGAGGAGGCAAGCCGCTGGGCCATCTGCCGGTCCGAAAAACTCTGCGACAGGTCGGAGAAACGGACCGCGTCGATGAACCGGGCGATCTCCCGCTGGTGCGCGCCCAGCGCATAGGCCATCAGGAAGGCCTGCAGGAAGGCAACCGCGATGAGGATAGCGCCTGCCACATAGGCTTTCGACAGCATGATCGCCGCCACACCGCCCAGCGCGCAGCCGACCATCAGCACGAGCAGCAAACCCAGCCGTACGGACAGGAAACTAGAGGCCATGCTTCTCCATCCGGCGGTAGAGTGACTGCCGCGTGATCCCGAGTTCGGCGGCGGCGTGGCTTGCATTGCC
>DASYKO010000213.1:0-5242 GCA_035995285.1 Hyphomonadaceae bacterium
GACCCGATTTCGACCTTGACCACGTTCCTGGAGGATAAGCGTCTTTGTCTCGTTCTTGACAGTTGCGAACACGTAATCGACACGGTCGCCGCCATAGCGGCGCGCCTGTTCGATCGGGCCCCACTCGTTTCGCTCATGACCACCACCCGGGAGGCACTCAGGGTCACGGGCGAGCATGTGTATTCGCTGCTGCCATTGGACGGACCGTCCGACGATCCGAATATTTCGGTGGATCAGGTGCTCGCATCGCCTGCCGTGCAACTTTTCATGCATCGCGCCGCCGCGAGTGGATACGGTCTTGAACTGACGGACGCAGACGCACGCATCGTCGCGGATATTTGCCGTCGGCTCGACGGAATTGCCTTGGCGATCGAGATTGCGGCCAGCCGTGTAGGCGCTCACGGTGTTCGCGGGATGGTAGAGCTTCTTGAAAATCAATCCAAGTTGCTCTGGCAGGGTCTGCGTAACGCAACTCCACGTCACAAGACGCTGCAGGCGATGCTCGATTGGAGCTACAATCTGCTTTCGGTCTCGGAACAGAAAACGTTACGCCACCTCGCGGTGTTTGTGGGCTCCTTCACGCTCGAGGCTGCGCGGTCGGTAGCGGAAGAGGACCGCGATGGGCCTTGCACGATCGAGACGATCGGGAACCTGGTGGACAAGTCCCTGATCTCTACGTCGAGGGTCGATGGTTCAACGTACTATCGATTACTGGATACGACGCGCGCCTATATTGCGGCCAAACGCGCGGAGGACGAAGAGGACGATCGAATCGAAAGGCGTCATGCGCTCTATTACATGAGCCATCTCGCCAGGTTGGAGTCGGACCGTGATGCGGAATCCGCAATCTCGTTGTACATAGGTAATGTCCGTGCGGCCTTGCAATGGAGTCTTTCGCCAAATGGAGATAACGGCGTCGGCGTCGAACTAGCCGCTCACGCCGCCCCTTTGTTTCTTCGCATTTCGTTGCTCGGTGAGTGTCAGCGCTGGTGCGAGCGTGGACTCGAGGCGCTGCAGGACAGTTATGTCGGAACCCCACACGAATTGGCTCTGCTGAAGGCGCTGGCCATCTCTTCGATGTTCACCAGGGGTAACACGCCGGAGGTTCGCGCCGCGATCGAGCGCGGGTTGGAAGTCGCCCGGATGTTGGGCAATGTCGAGTATCAGCTTCACTTTCTTTCCGGTCTCAACCTTTTTCTGACAAGGCGGGGCGATTTCGTCGGCGCTCTGCAAGCCGCTGAGCGCAATGCGATTGTCGCCCCGGAGTTTGGACCGGCGGGGGTGGTGCGAGCCGAGTGGATGCTGGGCGCGACACACCACATGCTTGGAAACCAACTGGCCGCGAAGCACCATTGCGAATTGGGGTTCAGGTCCGCGGCTGCGGCCGATCCGTCCCACGTCAATTTCTTCGGTTATGACCATCACGTGAGGGCACGCGTTGCCCTCGCCCGCAATCAATGGCTACGCGGCTTGCCCGATCAGGCCGTCAAGACCGCGTATCGGGCGATCGACGAGGGCGCCAAGTGCGACCATCCGGCCACGCTTTGCATCTCTCTTCTCTACGCCACCTATGTCTTCCTTTGGTGCGGCGATTTTGAGGGAGCGAGACAACTCCTCGAACGGGCGCTCGCCCTGACGCTAAGGCATTCGCTTCCCGCCTATCACGCGGTTGGATTTGCCATGAAGGGTGAACTCCTGGTTCTCAGCGGTGCGCACGCCGAGGGACTCAAGTTGCTTCAGACGGCGGTGCCTGCGCTACTCGCCGATGATCACCATGTGGTGGCTGCAGCCGCGCTTCGCGCACAAGCGGAAGGGTTGGCACATTGCGGACGACCTTGCGAAGGCCGCGCAATCATCGAAAGGACGGTGGCACGCGCGGAGCAACTCGGCGGGACGTTCGACCTGCCGGACCTGATGCGTGCGCACGGCCAAATTCTGCTGGCACAATCCGATATCATCGCGGCGGAAACACTCCTGGTCCGCTCCATCGATCTGGCTCGCAAGCAAGCCGCTTTGGGGTGGGAGCTTCGCTCCGCAATCGCGTTGGGGCGGTTATGGACCGAGCATGGGTGCGTCCATCGGACCGGCAGGATGCTCACCGGCGTTTATCGGCAGTTTACCGAGGGCTTTGAGACACTGGATCTCGCAGCGGCGCGTCAAGTCTTGAAAAGTCTTGATTGCCCGGTCGAGTGACACCTGACGGAGGCGTTCTCATGAAATTGACGGGCAAGGTCGCGTTTATCACAGGCGGCAACAGTGGCATTGGGCTCGCAACCGCAAGGCGGTTCATCGCCGAGGGTGCAAAGGTTGCGACGGTCGGGCGAAGCCAAAAGACATTGCAGGAGGCGGCCGCTGCGCTTGGTCCCCATTTTCTGCCATTGCAGGCCGACTTGCGAGACGTCGAAGCGATCGACGCTGCTGTCGAACGGGCCGTGGCGGCCTTTGGCAAAATCGACATCTTGTTTGCCAATGCCGGTGCCAGCGGTATCAGTCGTATCGGCGAGACGACACTCGATGCATTCAACGTCATCATCGAGACCAATCTGACGGCCGTGTTCTTCACCGTCCAAGCCGCGGCTCCGCACATCAACGACGGCGGCTCGATCATTCTCAACGGCTCGGTCCACGCTGTCATGGGCTGGCCCTATTATTCGGCTTACGCCGCAACAAAGGGCGCTGTCCGCTCGATGACGCGGGTGATGGCGTCGGAGTTTGCCGGACGCCGAATCCGGGTCAATCAGGTGACACCTGGTGCAACCAACACGCCTATTTGGTCGGAACTCGGACCTGACGCTGAAAAATTGGCAACGCTTGAGCGGGAACTGGCGACGACAATCCCTCTGAACCGGCTCGCCGAAGCGGATGAACTCGCCAACGCCGTGATGTTCCTTGCATCGAACGAGTCCATTTATCTTACCGGAAGTGAGATCGTCGTGGACGGAGGCTCGACCGGCTCGCCACTTGGTGCGCCCGCCCACGATAAATTTCGATGACACGACCCCAGAATGGAGCTACTGCCGGCGAAGAAATCGGCCTCCAAGCGGCCGAAGTCGGTCTGGCAATCCTGTGGCCGGCCGAGCCCAGCTTCGTCAAAAGAGGTTCGCATGAAACCGCATGTCGCCTGCCTTATGGCCTCTAGCGTGGACGGCCGGACGCTCCACAGCCGTTGGCGCCCCAAGGGGACGGGCGGGGACCTGTTCGAGGGTGTGCATGACGAACTGGCGGGCGACGCATGGCTCGTCGGTCGCGTCACCGGTCAGGAATTCGCCAAGGGCAAGACGTATGCCGCGGCGACCAACGAGACCTATCCGCGCGAGGCGTGGTTCGCGCGACGCGACGCCAAGGCCTATGGCATCGTGCTCGACGCTCACGGCAAGATCGGCTGGGGCCGTTCCGACATCGGCGGCGATCCGATCGTGGTCGTCCTGTCCGAGGCAGTTTCGGATGCACACCTGGCGGGGCTGCGCGGCGAGGGCGTGTCCTACATCTTCGCCGGTAAGTCGGAGCTTGATCTCGGCCTCGCGCTAGACATCCTCAACCGTGAACTCGGCGTGAAGCGGCTGCTGCTGGAGGGAGGCGGCGGTGCCAACGGCGCCTTTCTGCGTGCGGGATTGGTCGACGAGCTCAATTTGATCCTCTGTGCGGCCGTCGACGGGTCGAAGGGGGCACCCAGCGTCTTCGATTCCACCGATGCGGACGCCGATCGCCGAGCCCCGGTGACGGCGATGACGCTGGAGAGCAGCCGGGTTTTGGAAGGCGGCGCAATGTTGCTGCGGTACCGGATCCAGAACGCGGCTTCGGAGGCGACCGATCGGTAGCGCTCCGGTATGGCCGGACCGCGTGCAGAACGCATCGTTGTCATCGGCGCGGCCGCCACCAATTGCGACGGCGTGCGCTTGATTCGTATCCTTCTTTGTCGTTCACTCTCTTTAGACCGATTCAAAAGACGCTCGTGGCGTCGTTTCGGCCAAGGGAGGAATTTATGCACGCGATGGAGCGCCGCGTCTTTCTCAAAGGCGCGAGCATGGGCACGCTCGCCTTTGCGGTGGGCGGCATTGATGTTCTGATGACGCCGGGCGAGGCGCGGGCACGCGCGGTGCCGTTTCGTCTGCTCAATGGCGAGGAGGCCGAGACCCTCGAAGCGCTGGGTGAGGCGTTGGTGCCGGGAGCACGCGAGGCGGGAGTTGCGCATTTCATCGACCAGCAGATTTCGGTGCCGCCCGGCGAGGCGCTGCTCGAAGCCCGCATCGTCAACGTCAGACCGCCCTTCGTAAATTTCTATCGCGCTGCGATTGGCGGTGTCGATAAGGCGAGCACCGCTCGCAGCGGCAAACGGTTCGCCGCTCTTTCGGCTTCCGAGCAGCACGATTTCATCGATCAGCTCCGCCAGAACAAGATCGACGGCTGGCAGGCGCCACCGGCCGGCCTGGTCTATTTCGTATTGCGAAGCGATGCCGTCGATGTCGTCTACGGCACCATGGAGGGATACGAGAGTCTCGGCGTCCCCTACATGCCGCACATCGCACCGGACAAGAGGTGGTGACATGGCGACACGAGAAAACGTCGACGTCGTGATCGCCGGCGCCGGTGCGTCCGGCTCGACGTTCGCGGCCGTGCTCGCCAAGGCCGGCAAGAAGGTCGTGCTGCTCGATAATGGACCGGACTGGCAGCTCACCGATCTCATCTCGTCGGATATGTGGGGCCGCCGCATCAAGCCGGCCGGCGCTCCTTTCATTCTCGAGGGCAAGCAGGTCGCGCCGATCGGCTATCACGGCGGCTGGGGGGTCGGCGGCGCCGCCCTACATTGGTTCGCCAACGTGCCGCGCCTTTTACCGAACGATTTCCGCATCAAGAGCGAGCACAACCGCGCGCATGACTGGCCGATCGCCTATGAGGACGTGGCGCCATGGTACGACAAGGTCGCGCACGACATTGGCATTTCGGGTGACGCCAAGGCGGAGGAGTTGTGGCGACCGGCCGGCCGCGACTACCCGATGCCGCCGATGAAGACTTTCAAGAATGGCGTGGTCTGGCTCAAGGGTTTCGCCGCCAACAACATCCGTATGGTACCGGCGGCGGTCGCCATGAACTCGGTCGACTTCAAGGATCGGCCTGCCTGCATCTATGACGGCTGGTGCCATGTCGGCTGTCCGATCGGTGCGCTCGCCAATCCGCTGGTGACCTATCTCGGCGAAGCGCGGGCGGCGGGTGCCGAGGTCCGGGCGTGGAGCACGGTGACGCG
>DASYKO010000214.1:0-28981 GCA_035995285.1 Hyphomonadaceae bacterium
TGGGCTGGAGCTGGCGCTGGACATGCTGATCAAGGCGCGGCTGAAGGAGGGTGAGGCGATCGAGGGGCTGTTCAACAAGATGCTGGGCGAGCTGGAGGCGCTGATCGTCACGGCGGGGACGCAGGCGGCGGGGCAGCCGGAGCTGGTGCGGGAGAAGTTCCTGGCGCGTCTGGCGGATCTCACGCGGGACAGCGCGGTGGACAAGGACAGGATCGCGCAGGAAGTGGCGCTGATGGCGACCCGTGCGGATGTGCGCGAGGAACTGGATCGGCTGGGCGCGCACATGAAAACCGCGCGGGAAATCCTGAAGTCGGGCGAGGCCGCGGGGCGGAAGCTGGACTTTCTGTGTCAGGAGCTTAACCGGGAGGCCAATACGCTGTGTTCCAAGTCGGCCAGCATGGAGCTGACTAATACGGGGCTGGCGGTGAAGTCGCTGATCGACCAGTTCCGGGAGCAGGTTCAGAATGTCGAGTGAGCGCCCGCACATCGACCGGCCCCGGCGGGGCGTGATGTTCGTGATCTCGAGCCCTTCGGGCGCGGGCAAGACCACGCTGTGCCGGCGATTGATCACGGAAGTTCCTGGCGTGCAGCTTTCGATTTCTGCGACGACGCGGGCGGCGCGGCCCGGCGAGGCGAATGGCGTGGACTATCATTTCCGCAGCCAGGAACAGTTCCAGGACATGATCGACCGGGACGAATTCCTGGAGTGGGCCAAGGTCTTCAAGAATTTCTACGGCACGCCGAGGAGCGAGGTCGAGCAGCGGCTGGTTTCGGGGATCGACGTGGTTTTCGACGTCGACTGGCAGGGCGCACGGGCGCTGAAGACGCAAAGGCCGGGGGATGTCTGCTCGGTGTTCATCCTTCCTCCGTCGATCGCGCAGCTGAAGCAGAGGCTGGAGGGGCGGCCGGGGTCGGATCCGAAGTCGGTGGATTCGCGGCTGTCGGGCGCCGGGCAGGATATCCTACGCTGGGGCGAGTATGACCATTCGATCGTCAACGACAATCTCGACACGGCCTTCACCGAACTGCGCGCGATCCTGATGACGGAGCGCATCCGCAGGACGCGGGCGTCCATGGGCATCATGGTGGACCAGCTCTTGAAGGACGTGGGGCTCGCGACCAAGACGCAGAGCGGCAGCGCGACGAGCTGACGTGGATGCGGCTCCGGAAGCGGGGCTTCGGAGCGATTTCAAACATCGGGGCGGCTGGCGCTTAGTTAGGTGCGCTGGCCTGAGTTGTTTCCCACCTGAACAAACCACGAGTCATTCTCGGGTAAGCGAAGCGCATCCCGAGAATCTTTGTTGGAGGGTCATGGGGATTCGATAGAGTTCCTCCGCGGCGAGAACCGAGATCCTCGTCACAAGGCTGAGGATGACTCGTTGAGAGGGCTGCGAGCCCGCCCTCGTGGTTCGACGGGCGCACGCTTCGCGTGCTGCTCACCATGAGGGCTTCTCTGGCGTTGGAGTGGTGGTCGGTATGGCCGCTTGCAGCAGCCTTCGTTGTTTCCTTGAGCTTGCCGCTCTCCGTGCAGGGCAGAGCCTCCGGCGTCGCGTCGCTGTGACATTCAGCGGGGCGAGACCTTTGGCGCATCGAGCAGATCGAGCAGACGAAAGACACGAGCATCGCAAGGCCGCACAGCAGCGCATTGATCCAGCGATCAAGAGGCGAAGGGGTTCCGAGTCCAGTTTGCGTGGCTTTGTGCCGTGTCATGGGCAGCATTATCACCCAGGTTTTTCGACACACAGTTTGAAAACCCGAAGATTCTTCATTTTGTAGAATTTGCTGAGGAAATGGCGGGGTGGACTCGTCATAACCGTCTGAGGTTTTCGAAAACTCACCACCAGTATGGGGCCTGCGCGTCTCTCGAACGTCCCGACAAGGCCGACCACCCCCCACCTGTCCTCCCCCCTTCGGGCGGGAGGGACCCTGTTGGACAAGCTTACCCAAAAGCCCGCATCGGTTGCTGCGTCGGCAGTCGAGGTTGTTGATCAAATTCCAACCACGCCGTCCCTCCCGCCCGAAGGGGGGAGGACAGTGGGGGGTCGTGGGCCTTGCAAGATGGTGGCGAGGGGCGGTGCATGCGGCCCAGAGATTCTCGGGTCGCGCCTTCGGCTTGCCCGAGAATGACTCGTGGAGATGGCGGTTACCCGTCAGGATGCTGAGGTGCGTTTCCAAGCTTCAGTGAGTTTGCGGAATTCCGCCTGCGTGAGTGTCTCCGCTCGGCGGGTGCCGTCGATGCCTGCGGCTTCGAGTGCATCTACCCCGCCGTCGAGCGACTTGAGAGCCGCGCGCAGCATCTTGCGGCGTTGGCCGAAGGCGGCGGCGGTGATGGCCTCGAGGGCGGTGAGATCGGTGAAGGCTTCGGAGGCGGGGAGGGGCGTTAGCACGACGACGGCGCTGTCGACTTTGGGCGGGGGGCGGAAGGCGCCGGGGGGGATGGTCAGGGCCAGGCGTGGGCTCGTGGTTGCCTGGGCGAGGACGGAGAGGCGGCCATAGTGGTCGGTGTCGGGAGCGGCGCAGATGCGCTCGCCGACTTCCTTCTGGAACATCAGGACCATGACGCCGCGCCATTGCTTGTCTGCATTGGCGGCCTTGATCCATTTCACCACCAGCGGCGTGCCGACATTGTAGGGCAGGTTGGCCACGATCATGACCGGTGTGCTGCCGCCTGCCTTTTCGATGACGCGTTGCTCATCGAGCTTCAGGGCGTCGCCACGCACCACGTTGAGGCGGCCGGAGGTGGCTTCGGGCCAGGCTTCCAGGCCGTCTGCAAAACGATCGTCGAGTTCGATGGTGATGAGTTTGGCGGCGCCTGCTTCCAGCAGGGCGCGGGTGAGGCCGCCGGGGCCGGGGCCGACTTCGATGACGGTCCTGCCTTCGACGGGGCCGCCGGATGTGGCGATGCGTTTGAGGAGCGAGGGGTCGTAGAGGAAATGCTGGCCGAGGGCCTTCTTCGGCGCACCGGGCGTAAGCGGGGTGCTCACTTGGCGACTTTCTGGCCGGCTTTCGCAGAGGCGCGGGCGACGGCCATCTGGCCTGCCAGGTCGAGCGCGGCGATGAGGCTGTCGGGTCTCGCCTTGCCGCTGGCTGCCGCATCGTAGGCGACGCCGTGGTCGGGCGAGGTGCGGATGAAGGGCAGGCCGAGGGTGACGTTGACGCCGCCCCACATGTCGAGCGTCTTCACAGGGATCAGGCCCTGGTCGTGGAACATGGCGATCACTGCGTCGAAGCGGCCATCGAGCGCCTCGCGAAAGATGGTGTCGCCGGGGCGGGCGTTGCTGCAGGAGATGCCCGCATCGCGCAGGCGCTGGGCGGCGGGGTTCACGTACTCGATTTCCTCGCGGCCGATCTCGCCATCCTCGCCGGCGTGAGGATTGACCCCGCAGAGGCCGAGGCGCGGATTGGCGAAGCCGAAATCCTGTTTCATGGCGGCGTCAGTGATGCGGCCTACGTCTGCGATGAGGTCGGCGCTGAGGGCGGTGGGAACGGTGCTCAGCGGGCGGTGGATGGTGCACAGCGCGACGCGCAGGCCGCCGCCGACCAGCATCATGACGGGTCTTGGCGCTACGCCGTCTTTGGCGGCAAGCTCGGCGAGGAACTCCGTGTGGCCGGGATGCTTGAAGCCGGCGCGGTAGAGCAGCGCCTTGGCGATGGGGTTGGTGACCACGGCCGCGGCCTTCCCGGACTGCACCTGCATGACGGCAAGGCGGATGGAATCGAGGACGGCCGTTGCGCTCGCCGGATCGGGCTCGCCGGGCTTCGGAACAGGGCAGGTGATCGGCATCACCGGCAGGCCCTCTTCGAAGGCGCTTGCAGCTTCGTCAGGCGAGGCGATCAGCTTTATGGGATAGTTGGGACTGCCGGCCGGGCGGATGGCGTTCAGCACGCGCGGATCGGCGATGACGAAGAAGCGCCGCGAGCGGGCGCGGAAGGATTCGTAGGCTTTCCAGGTGATCACAGGACCGACCCCGGCGGGGTCGCCCATGGTCACCGCAAGGGGAAGAGAGCCGCCGGGCATGCTCCCTATTTCCGCTCGATCGTGGCCTCGCGCTTGAGGTCGCGCAGATAGCGTTCGGAGATCATGGTGATCTCGCTGTCGAACAGGCTGTCCTTGATTTCCTCGCGGCTGGGCACCTTGCCGGCGCCGGCGCGCTTGGCGCAGACGTAGAACATCATCTTGGAGTCGCCCTCGAGGTTGAGGACATCCGTCGACTGGCCGACGGCCAGAGGCTCGAGCGCGCCGCGGAATTGAGCTGCAATCTGGCCGAGCGAGATGTCGTTCATCGGCGTGGAGGTGACGCCGTATTCCTTGGCTGCAGCCTCAACCTCGTTGCAGACCTTGGCCTTGGCCTTGACCAGCTGGAGCTTGGAGGCGGCGTCCACGGTGTTGCCTGCGACCTGCACCAGGTCGAGCGTGGGGGGCGGGGCTTCCGACGGGTCGAACTTGGCCATGACGGCGATGATGTAGACGCCGCCTTCGGCCTCGATCGGCGGGAGCACGGCGGGCGGGGCAGGGGCCGCGAGCACGGCCTTCTCGATTTCCGGCCGCATGTCGCCCAGCGTCATCAGGCCGAGGTCTCCGCCCTGCGATGCCGACGGGGCTGCGGAGAACTGGCGGGCGACGGCTTTGAAGTCGGCGCCCTGGTTGATCCGGTCGACGATCTGCTGGGCGCGCGTCTTGGCGTTGGCGAGCGAGGCGCTGTCGGGGGCGTAGAGGAAGATCTCGGCGAGCCGGTATTGCGGCTTGTCCATGCTTTCCTTGACGCGGTTCAGCATCTCGTCGATGCGCAGTTCGGACACGCGCACCGTCTTGCCATAGCGGCCGCCGATGAGGGCGCGCCAGGCGATCTGGGATTCGATCTGGTCACGCAGCGTCTGGATGCTGGCGCCGGTCGATTCGAAGTTCTTGATGAACTGTTCGGACGTCATCTTGTTCTGGCGGGCGAGGCCCGAGATTTCTTCGTCGATCTCGTCCGCGCCGATCTTCTGTTTCTTCGACAGCTCGCTGAATTCCTGGAGCTTGATCTTCTCGTCGATGAGCGAATCGATCGCCTCGCGCTGGATCTGCGCCATCACTTCCTTGGGCGGCTGCTGCTGCTGGCCGTAGGCCATGATCATCATGGTCATCCGGTTGCGCACGTCCCAGGCGGAGATCAGCTCGCCGTTGACCAGGGCGATCACGCTGTCGAGCGTGCGCGTCTGCGGGCCTGTGCCGGCCTGCGGCGCCAGGGGGGCGGCCGGCGGGGGGACCTGACTGGTGGCGGGAATGGCCAGCACTGCGGCCAGTGCGGCCGCTGCCGGGACGAGGAAAGCAAGGAAACGACGTTTCATAAAAGCACCTGACGACGCCGGGCCGACCCGCCCGAACCTGCTGGCAGGCCGAACCTGCTGACGAGTGTGGGCAAAAACATGGCGTTAGCCGCGATATACACGAATGTCCTAACCGATTGCGAGCCGGGGAGCGCAGCACGGGACGATTCGCCCCGCCACGTGCTTTTTTCGCCCCCAAAAGGAAGAATAATCCATTGTCCGTGAGGCTGGGGGCTCAGTTGCCGAGGCCGGTGAGGGCGTATTCGAAGCGGATGCCCTCCGAGGGGCCCAACGTCCGGTCCCGGCCGCCCGAGCGTTCATAATACAGGGAGAAGCGGGAGCATTCGTCCTCGAAGTTGATCCCCAGGGCGCTCAGGATGTTCTCGCCGATCGTGATGTTCCGGGTCTGGCGGGCGAAGGCCGAGAAATGCTGCGAGATCTTGTAGGCGCCGTCCCATGTGATGCCTTCGTCCTCGCTGCCTGCGGCGTTCTTGGCGACCTTGAAATAGCGCGCATTGCCCCGGAAGCCCCAGAAGTTGGCGCTCGCGGATAGGTCGATCCGGTTGACGTTGAAGCTGTCGTCGAGCCGCATGCGTGAGCCGACGGAAATCGCGTCCCCGAGGTCAAGCTTCACCGAGGCGACATAGTCCGATTTCTCGTTGGCGAGGTTGGACAGGTCGTTGAACGCAGGGTCCGCGTCCTCGCGCCAGCGCCGGCCGATCAGCGTCGAGACCTCGATGTCCTTGCCGATCAGCGCCGAGCCGCTGATGCCGACGGCCACCCGGGCGCCGCCCTCCCACAGGTCATAGCCGGTGACAGGGTTGGGCTTGAAGAGGTTGCTCTCGTCCTGCTCGAAGACCAGCGAGTCCTCGTTGGGGATGATCGTGAGGCCGTAATCGGGATCGCCGGGCGCGGCGGCGGGATTGACGAGATCGTTGACGTCCGGCGAGCCGTAGGCCGCCATGACCACCGGCTCGATCTTGATATCGATGGTCTTGCCGTGGCGAATGAAGGGATAGCTGACCTGCGTCCCGGCGACGCCGAGGAAGCGGCTCTTGTTCACGCGGCCGGCGCCCTTGTCGACGATGAAGTTGTAGAAGTCGCCGCGGCCCTGCGCGAAGGGTTCCACCACCAGGCCGGGACCGACGATGTATTGTGCGCCCCAGTCGGCCGTGCCGCTGGCGCGGATCGAATTGAGGCGCGTGTCGTCGTCGAGCGTGGTGTTCGGATCGCCGGCCGGGATCAATTCGCGCTCTTCGCGGAACAGGGCGGCGGCGCTGAAATCCGTGGCGAGCTGGCCGGCCTGGCCGAAGTCGAACACTTTTTCCGTGAAGATGGCGGGCGCGACCCGGGGGAATTCCTTGTCGATATCCCCCTCGCGCAGGCCCTGGAACACATAGCTTCCGGCCTCGAAGTAGAAGTCGGGCGTCTGGCCCTGCGTAAACAGCTGGGTCACCAGCTGGCGTGGCTGGCTGGCGTAAAGGCCGCGCAGATCATCCTCGCCGTCGATGTCGTAGCGCATGTCGTATAGGTCGTCGCTCTGGTGCTCGACGCCGAAGCCCCACTTCCAGTCCTGGTTGATGCTGAAGAGGCCGCGGCCATAGATGTGACTGCGCCATTCCTTCGGACCCAGCTTCTCGCCTTCGCCGTCGAAATCGCTCTCGTAGGTTCCGCTGGCGTTGAACTCCACCTCGCCGGAGAAGAAGCGCTTGCGGTAGTCGACCTTCACCAGCGGGTTCACGTTCTGGGAGATCATCGGGCTGATGGTGAGGTCCTGCGAAGGCGAGATGGCCCAGTAATATGGCTGCTCGTAATTCAACCCGAGTTTCGAGCCGGTGCCGATGTCCGGAATGAGGAAGCCGGAGCGGCGCTTGGAGCTCGGGTCCGGGTGGGCGAACCACGGAATGTAGAAGATCGGGATGCCTTTGATCTCGAGGACCGCGTCCGAGTACGAGATCATCTGGTCGTCCTGGTCGAGCACGGCTTCGCGCGCGCGGATCTGCCAGGTCGGATCGGTCTTGCCGTCGGCGCAGATGGGGCAGGCGGTGAAGACCGCCTGCTGCAGCGTGTTGCGGTTGCCGTCGGAGCGGACGGCGGACGAGGCCGTGGCGACCGCGTTCTTGGGCATCCGGACCGAGAAGCCGGTCGCAAAGCCGTTGTCGAAGGCTTCATCGCCCTCGATCTCGTCGGCGAAGGTCACCGAGCCAGTTTCATCGATGATCTGCACGCGGCCCTGCGCGCGCATGGACTGCTTGGTCTGGTCGAAGATCAGCCGGTCTGCCTTGAGGGCCTTGCCCTTGTAGCGGACTTCGACATTCCCCTCGGCGACAGTGATGAGGGTATTGCGATCCTCGACGATGCTGTCCGCCTGCATGACCACCTGGTCGCGGGCGGCCTCGGATGTTGCGGCGGGGGGCGCGGTGGCGGGGTTTGGCTGGGGCGGGGCCTGCGTCGGCGCCGGAGCCGGCGTCTGTGCGGCGGCAGTCCCGGCGGAAAGAACCGCCATGGCCGACGCAAGGGCTGTAAGCCGCAGCACCATTACACTCCCCTCGCGCATGCAATCGGCGAGCGATTCCAGCCCTTTAGACCGATAGGCAAAGCTGCGGATGGCGTCCAGTGACGCCGCCGCCAGCCTGCTCATTTGCCCTGAAGGCTTTTTTCCCACGCGACTCCGGCGCCACAGCTATGCGGGAGAGAATAGGGCCTGAAAATGACGGGGAAAACACGGGTATCCCTGTGATTCCGGCAAAGGCCCGGGGATTTCAGCCGTCCTCGTTGTGCGCCAGCAGCGTCAGGACGGCAAAAAGCGCGAACAGGGGCGGGCACCACGCCGCAGCTTCAGGCGGAGCCGCCCCGGTATTCGACAGGCCTGCCGCAACCTTCGTTGCAAAGAACAGGACAAATCCCGCCATGGCGCCTGCGCCGATCAGCTGGGAAAGCCCGCCCGAGCGCGCGAGCCGGAGGCACACGATGGCCCCGATCAGCGACATGGCCGTCATGAACACAGGCGTCGCCAGAAGCGTGTGGAGCCTCAGCACGTACGGATCGACGTCTATGCCTGCATTGCGGCCGTCCTTGATGAATTCGGGAAGGTCCCAGAAAGGAATGGTGGTGGCGGTTACGAAGCGCGAGATCAGCGTGTCGTCGCGAAGGTTGGTGGGCAGGGCGACGGTTTTCTGGAGCTGCATATCAACGGCGGGCTGGGGGGCCTGCAGGTCAGCGGCGACCGGCCGGCTTTCGACAGCATCCGTCAGCTGCCAGAAGCCGGATTTGAGTACGGCCCGCTTGGCGTCGATCCGGTAGTTGAATTCGCGGTCTTCCGTGTTCCCGGCCTCGCTCGGACGGAAGTAGTAGAACGTCACGTCTTCCAGCGCCTCACCGCGGCCGACGACGCGCTTGGCGCTGATGATCGCCTGAGCTTCCCGGTCGACGCCGGCCTGATCACCTGCACCGGCCGAGAGATCGCCCTGGCTGAGCCAGACCTCCTCGATGCCGTTTGGCGCGGCTGCCGCCCGCGGATTGATGAGGCGTTCGCGTGTCTCATTGAACTGGCCTCGCAGGCGCGTGGCGACCGGATCGAACACTGTCACCATCAGCACGCCCACGCCGAGCGACAGCACGATGACTGGCCCAAGGAAGCGCCAGGCCGAAACGCCTGCGGCGCGAATGGCCGGGATCTCGCTGCGCCGCCCAAGCTGTGAGAAGGCGAGGATCGATCCCACCAGCATGGCGAAGGGCAGGGTCTCTAGGATCAGCGAGGGCGCCTTCATCATCGTGAGCTGGAAGGCGGCGAGCACGCTGAGCTGCGCGCGGTCGCCGATGGTGCGAAGTTCTTCCACCACGTCGACAAGAAGAATGGCGAGCGTGATGACGCTGAACGTCAGCAGGAATGCCGCCAGGCATTCCTTGAAGATGTAACGCTGGATGCGACCGACGATGACCATGGTTCAGCCTGCCGCCGGCCTCAGCGCCACATAGCGCCGCTTGCGATGCCGTACTGATTTTCCCGGCTTCATGAAGAAGAAATACGAGACCACGAGGACAACCGAGACCGGCAACAGGTATTGCAGGAAATTGAGCGAGGGATCATCCCGCCCGGCGGCCACGGCGCCGAACGCCGCAAGCCTGAGAGCCAGCGCCGCCGCCGAAGCAATCGCGATGCGCTGGGCGTAGCCGCGCCGGCTGAAATCGCCGCCGAGCACGGCGAGGATGGCGAGCATGGCCATGGCGAGGTTGAGCAGCGGGGCAGATATGCGTGCATGGCCTTCGGCCGCTAGTTTGTTGACGTTCTGGTGGTCGTAGTAATTCGACGTGTCGGGATAGAAGAGCTCGGGCAGGTAACGGTCCGACTCCTCCAGCACCAGAGCGCGCTGGGTGGTGATGAAGGGCGCAAGCTCCAGCGTGCCCTGATCGAAGAATACGAACTCCACTCTTGCGTTGGCGCGCTTGGTCTGCCGCTGTCCGTTCTGCAGGATCAGGACAGGCGCGCCTTCGATTTGAGTAAGGTAGGCGTGCTTGGCGATGAAGGTGACCGTTTCGTCCGGGTTCTGTGTGCTGCTGACCAGGAGGTCGGTCATCTTCTGGCCGTCTACCTTGCGGGCGAAGGTGGTGAGGCCCGCATCGAGGGTGACGAAGGCGCCCTCCGAAACCAGCGATGCGGCAAGGTCCGACGAGGCGGCGGTGATTGTCTCGCGCAGTTCGCGGGAGGCGGCCGGCTGGATCCAGAGATTGAGGCCGAGATGGAGGATGGCGGCCAGTGTCGCGAGCCTGAGCACCGGCGAGGCGACCTGCCAGTTGGAGAGGCCCGAGGCCTGCGCCACCACGATCTCGTTCTCGCGGTGGGCGACGTTGAGAGCTGCTGCGGTGGCGATGAAAATCCCGATCGGCAGCATCAGAGAGACAATCGAGGGCACGGCCAGGGCAGAGACCCACAGGAAAACGCCAGTGGACTGTCCGTTCTGGAGAATCCGGTCGACCTGTTGTATCCCCGTGGCCAGAAGGGCGATCAGGGCCAGACCGCCGACGATCGCCGTCAGGGTTCTCAACACATTCCGGAAGAGATAACGCTGGAACCCTGACATGCAGAAACCTGAAGACGGCGCAAAGCGCCCGCGGCGGGCCAGTCAGGCCCGGTTGCAGGACTAGCGGCGTCCGGGCAATTCGTCGATGACTAGATGTAGCCAAATCCCCAGGACCGAGCCTTCCAATGCAGATCAAGTTTACAGCTGAACCGACCGGCGATGCCGTGGCCTATTTCGCATATGAGGGCGAGAAGGGCGTTGAATTCGTCGGCGGCCTCGACAAGGCCGGCGAGGCCTCGTTCAAGCGGGCCATCGATGCGGGTCCGTTCAAGGGCGGGGCCGGGCAGATCATCGAGGTGCTGGCGCCGGAATGGAGCGATGCGGCGCGCGTGCTGCTCGTCGGCGTCGGCAAGAAATCCGCAGTCACGGAGAATGGCTGGCAGAAGGCGGCAGGCGGACTGGTGAAGCGGCTGATGGTGTCGGGCGCCAAGTCGCTGGCGATCGTCGGCGCGCCGGACCGCAGTGTGGCGGCGAACCTGGCTTTTGGAGCGCGGCTGGCGAGCTATCGCTTCGATCTCTACAAGCTCAATCTCAAGCCCGAGAAGAAGCCGACGCTGACGACGGTGTCCGTGGTGACGGACTCGGCGGCGGGCGCGCGTTCCGATTTTGCCCCGCTCGCGGCGAAGGCGGAAGGCGTGGAGCTTGCCCGCAACCTCGTCTCCGAGCCGCCGAACGTGCTGCATCCGGAAAGCTATGCCGAGCGCATACAGGAGCTGGCGGATAGCGGGCTCGAGATCGAAGTGCTGGACGTTGCAGCGATGACCAAGCTGGGGATGGGATCGCTGCTGGGGGTAGGGCAGGGGTCGGTGCGTGGCTCGCGGCTGGTGGTGATGAAGTGGATGGGCTCGAAGGACAAGAAGTCCGCCCCGCTGGCGCTGATCGGCAAGGGCGTGACGTTCGATACGGGTGGTATCTCGCTGAAGCCCGGACCGGGCATGCAGGACATGAAGGGCGACATGGGCGGTTCGGCCGCTGTCGTCGGCGCGATGCTGGCGATCGCCAAGCGCAAGGCGAAGGCGAATGTGGTGGGCCTCGTTGGCCTCGTCGAGAACATGCCGGATGGCAATGCGCAGCGGCCGGGCGACATCGTGAAGTCGGCGGCGGGCAAGACGATCGAGATCCAGAATACGGACGCTGAGGGCCGCCTCGTGCTGTGCGACGTGCTTTGGTATGCGCAGAAGAAGTTCAATCCGAAGGCGATGGTGGATCTTGCGACGCTGACGGGCGCGATCATCGTCTCGCTCGGCAACGAGCATGCGGGCGTGTTCTCGAACAATGACGATCTGGTCGACAAGCTGACTAAGGCCGGCAAGGCGGAGGGTGAGCCGGTGTGGCGCCTGCCGCTCGGGCCCGGCTACGACAAGCAGATCGACTCTGAGTTCGCCGACATGCGCAATATCGGCAATGCGGGAAATGCGGGCTCGATCACGGCTGCGCAGTTTCTGCAGCGGTTTGTGGACGACGGGCGCGCCTGGGCGCACCTCGATATTGCTGGAACCGCATGGAAGCCGGGCAATGACAATCCGCTGGAGCCGGCATGGGCCACGGGCTGGGGCGTGCGAATCCTCGACCGATTGGTGGCGGACAACTACGAGGACTAGGGCATGCCCGAAGGCGGGGCCAAGGCGACGGAGTGGTGGTTCTACCACATCGAGCATACCTCGATCGATGCCGCCATCGCTCCGCTGATCGAGAAATGCCTCGAGCGGAAATGGCGCGTGCTGGTCGTGGCACATGCCGAGACGCTCGAGCGTCTAGACCGGCAGCTCTGGACGTTCCGGGAAGACAGCTTCCTGCCGCATGGCCGCGTGAACAAGGATGCGGCCAAGCATCCGGTGCTGCTGTCGACTGAGGCCGATCCCGTGAACGGCGCAAAGGTCGCCTTGCTGCTCGATGGGTCCGATGCGGACGCTGCGCTGTTCGAGCGCTGCATGGTCGTGTTCGATGGCGCGGACGAGGCTGCGCGGGCCAAGGCGCGCCAGCAGTTCAAGGCGGCGAGCGACGCCGGTGGTACGGCCCGGTACTTCCAGCAGGAGCGCAACGGCGGCTGGAAGGAATTCAAGCGCGAGGCAGGTCCCACGGCCCCCACGCCTTCGTGACGTCGTTCCTTGTGGCAGCACGCATCCCTCTGGACTAGGCTGAGCATGGTTGAGCGTTTGGGGGGGAATCGAATGCTTCGGCGAACGGTTCTGCAGGGGATGGGCGCCGGGCTGGCGCTAGCGCCGCTGGCCGGTGCGCAAACGGTCAGGCAGGGCCGCTGGCTGCGGCTCGAAACCGCGAACTTCGTCGTCTACTCTGCCGCGAGTGAAGCGCGTACGCGGGAGGAAATCGCGGCGGTCGAAGGTTTCCACGCGCTCCTGTCGAAGATCATTCCGCGCAAGCAGCCGAGTACGCTCAAGCTGCCGATCTATATGACCGGAAATGACGAGGACTTCAGGGACGTCGCGCCGTGGGCGGACCGGGACGTCATGGGGTTTGTCCATTATTCCGCCGAGCAGATCCTTGCGGTGTCCAGTCTGCACAAGAATGTCGAGCGGCAGCGCGACATGCAGAAGAATGTTCGCGCGATGGATGCCCGCACCGTGCTGCTGCACGAGTATGCCCATCACTACATCATGGCCAACAACCGGGTAACCTATCCGTCCTGGTACAATGAGGGCATTGCCGAATTCCTCTCGACGGCAGACTTCGTGGAAGACGGGGTGCTGGTCGGCAAGTTCACCGCCGCGCGGGCGACCTGGCTCGCGAATGCGCCGTGGCTCAACATCACGATCTTCCTCACGGCCAATCCGAACGAACTGTCGAACGAGAAGCAGGGCCAGTTCTACGCCCAGGCCTGGCTGGCCGCGCACTACCTGTTCCAGGCGCCTGAGCGCGCCGAGGGGTTCGACCGATACATCACTGCCCTGCACGATGGCGCCGACCCCATGGCCGCGTTCGAGCCGGCATTCGGGATCACGGCACAGGCGTTCGACAAGGAGCTGCGCGACTACAAGAACAAGCCGCTCAAGTTCGGCAAGGTTGCAGGCATCACGGCGAATGCGTCGATAGAGATGAAGGGCGAACGGCTGCCGGTTGCGGCCGACAACCTGCTCATGCCGCTCGCGAATGTCAGCTGCGCCCGGCCAACGCGGTACGCGATGGGGTCGGTTGCCGCCATCCGCAACCAGCCCAGGAAGCTGGAGGCGGACCCGTTCGCCATCCGCGCGCGTGCAACGGCGGAAATCTGGTACGGAGATCTTGGCGAGGCCCGCAAGCTGCTCGACAGGCTGCTCGTGACCGACACGCAGAATGCGGAAACGCAGCACCTGAGCGGCCTGTGCGATCTGCGCGCCGCGTATCGAACGAAGGACGCAGCGCTGTTCAAGAAGGCGCGGGGCGCATTCGCTTCGGCGCAGAAGATCGACGCCACGCGCGCCAACTCGCTGTTCCGTTATGTCGAATGCGGCGTGCAGGAAGCAGGCGGACGGTTCGACGATCACTTCGCGGACGTGGCCTTCATGACCTATCGCCTTGCGCCCCAGGTCGATGGCTATGCACAGGCGTTGGCGCTCGCGCTCATCCAGCAGAAGCGATTTGCGGATGCGGTGCTTGTCCTTCGCCCGCAGATCGCGGACTCACACGACAGCAACAAGGCGCTGCCGCAAGCGCTGATGGAAGCCGCAAAGGCGGAGAAGGAGCCGGCATTCTTCTGGCCGGAGTCCGCTGCGGCGATCGATGAGACCGACGATTAGTCTGCAGTCGCGGCGTTGCCGCGGATGATTGCCGCCAGCGGGCCTTTGAGTTCGGACAGGGCGTGCTTCATGTCGTTGTAGCCGGCTTCGACGGCCAGCTCGTAGTCGCGCCAGTCGCGCAGCTCGATGCCGGTCATCTCCGGGGCGATCAGGATGTCGGTGAGGTGGCGATGGGCGTTGGGGTTGATGCTGACGGTGGCCGCGCGCATCAGCAGGTTGGCGATCGGTGGGGCGTTGCGGAAGCCGTGCGTGGTGGTCCAGCCGAAGAAACCGGGCGGGTTGATGAACTCATCCGCCAGCAGGGCTTCAGGCGCCTGCGCCACGTCGACGCCGATGATGCGGCCGCGATGGATGTCGCGCATCACGTCGACGGGGAAGTTGTTGAGCACGGCGCCATCGACCAGCACCTGCTTATCGGCGACCACTGGCGGCAGGATGCCGGGCAGGGCGATGCTCGCGCGCAGCGCATCGCGCAGCATGCCCTGGGTGTGGACCTGGAAAGTGCCCTGGGTAAGGTTGGTGGAGACGGCAAAGAAGGGCAGACCGAGGTCTTCGATCAAGACGTCGCCGAAATGCTCCTTGAGACGGGCGTCGACCTTGTGGCCCTTCACCAGCGCCACGACGGGCAGGCGATAGTCGGACAAGGGGTTGCTTTCGACGAAGGCCTTGCGGATACGGCGGTCGATCTCCGCGTCATCCCATCCCAGGGCTACGCCTGCGCCGATGATGGCGCCCATGGAAGAGCCGCCGACGAAGTCGATGGGGCAGTTAGCCTCGCGCAGCGCCTTGATCACGCCGATATGGGCATAGGCGCGCGCGCCGCCGCCGGAGAGAACGAGGCCAACGGACTTGCCGGACATCACGCGGGCCAGGCGACGGCCGTCTTCGTCGTCGACACCCTTCCAGTGGAACACGCGTGCTGCGTCTGCCGCGTCGCGCCATTCCCGGGCGGGCGCTCCCGTGCGCTCCCCGCCATGATGCAGCAGCACGAGGTCGACCAGCCGGAACTGACGGGCGGGCGAGGGGTCGTTGGGAAGAAGCGGTGAAGAAGGCTTGGCGTCGGCGCGGGCGAACAGCCAGATACGGTCGCAGTGTCTTTGCGTGAGCTTGAACCAGGGCGTATCGCCGATGGTGGCCAAAAGCATGACAACGTCGTTGCGGTTCTCCAGCTCGTCGAAATAACTCGACGGCATGCCGACGGCTTCATCGCCGACAATGGCGACGCGCAGGCCCATGGACTGGAGCGAGAGCGCCAGCTGCTTGGCGCGCAGCTTGAGGTCGATCGTCGGGGAGGTGGCGATGAGGCCGAACACTTTTGGCTCGGCGCTGCGCGCCTGTTTCTTCCGCGCCTGGCGCATGCGCAGCATGATGACGCGGGTGAGGCGCTCGAGGATTTGTGGATCTGAGCGAACCAGGGCCATGAAGCCCTGGCGGGTCATCGAGAGGAGTTCGGTGTCGCGCAGGGCGTAGACGGCGTGTTCGTGCGCCTCGCCGGCGATCATCGACATCTCGCCCACGGGCTCTCCGGCGCGGATGTGGCCGACGAGCTCCAGCTTGCCGTCCTGCGACTTGCGGAAGGCGCCGAGGGAACCGGAGAGGAGGAAATAGATCTGGTCGGAGGGCTCGCCGACGTCGAACAGCTTCCAGCCGCCGGGCAGGCCGAAATAGCGCGTGTCCTTCTCGGCAGCCTTCAGCGCCTTGGCCGGCGCATCGCGCAGGAAGGGGACCGACTTGAGCGTCGGCGGGGTGGACGCGGGGGCGTCCGCGTCTTTCGGTTTGAAACTCAGAGGCATGGGTAGATCCCGGCCCGAACGTATTACCCGCTCCGACCTTCAGATTAACGCGCAAACCTGAAGGAAAGGTGTGGGGTATATCTCATGTGTGGTCGCGTATCTGCCTTGTCACGGCTACGGGTCCAGACCTTAATGCCCGGATTCGACAGACATGGCGGGGCGCAATGGCGCGACTACACTCTCAGGTAAGTCCTTCCTCCGAGCGCTTTCAAGGCAATGCTGCTGCAATGCAGCGCCTTGTTGCGCAGCTGAAGGAGAAATCCGCCGCGGCGGCGTTGGGCGGGCCTGAGGCTTCGCGCACGCGGCATTCGGGGCGCGGCAAATTGCTGCCTCGGGAGCGGGTGGAGCAGCTGGTCGATCCCGCGACACCTTTCCTGGAGCTTTCGCCGCTGGCGGCGGACGGGATGTATGACGGCGAGGCCCCGGGGGCCGGGGTGATCACCGGCATCGGGCGGGTGTCGGGCCGGGAGTGCGTGATCGTCTGCAACGACGCGACGGTGAAGGGCGGCGTCTATTTCCCGATCACGGTGAAGAAGCATTTGCGCGCTCAGGAAGTGGCGATGGAGAACCATCTGCCGTGCGTCTACCTGGTCGACAGCGGCGGGGCGAACCTGCCGCACCAGAGCGAGGTGTTTCCGGACCGGGAGCATTTCGGGCGGATTTTCTACAACCAGGCGAATATGAGCGCGCGAGGCATCCCGCAGGTGGCGGCCGTGATGGGCTCGTGCACCGCGGGCGGAGCGTATGTTCCCGCCATGTCGGACGAGACGGTGATCGTGCGCAAGCAGGGCACGATCTTCCTCGGCGGCCCGCCGCTGGTGAAGGCGGCGACGGGCGAGGTTATCTCGGCGGAGGACCTGGGCGGGGCGGATGTGCATGCCCGGCGCTCCGGCGTGGCGGATCACTATGCGGCGAACGATGCCCATGCGCTGCAGATGGTTCGCGACATCGTGCGGAATTTCAACAAGCCGAAGCGGGTGATGCTGGATGCAATCACTCCGCGCGATCCGGCGTTTTCGACGGATGAGCTGGAAGGCGTGGTGCCGTTGGATGCGCGCGAGCCCTATGATGTGCGCGAGGTGATTGCGCGGCTGGTGGATGGTTCGGAGTTCGACGAGTTCAAGAAGCTGTATGGCGAGACGCTGGTTTGCGGCTTTGCTCATCTGCATGGGCTGCCGATCGGGATACTTGCGAATAACGGCATCCTGTTTTCGGAGAGCGCGCAGAAGGCGGCGCACTTCATCCAGCTGTGCGACCAGCGCGGCATCCCGCTGGTGTTCCTGCAGAACATCACCGGCTTCATGGTGGGCTCGAAATACGAAGCGGGCGGCATCGCCAAGGACGGCGCGAAGATGGTGACCGCTGTCGCCACCGCACGGGTGCCGAAATTCACCGTGGTTATCGGCGGCAGCTATGGCGCGGGCAATTACGGCATGTGCGGCCGGGCGTATTCGCCCCGCTTCCTCTTCATGTGGCCCAATGCCCGCATCTCGGTGATGGGCGGCGAACAGGCGGCGAGCGTGCTGGCGACGGTGAAGCGCGACGCGATGGAGGCCAAGGGCCAGACATGGGCTGCGGAAGAAGAGGCGAAGTTCAAGACCCCGATCCGCGACCTCTATGAACGCGAAGGCTCGCCGTATTTCTCGACGGCTCGGCTGTGGGATGATGGCGTGATTGCACCGTCAGATACGCGCCGGGTGCTGGGGTTGGCGATTTCAGCGGCGCTGAATGCGCCGCATGGACGGCCAGCGGATCGCGAGACGGCGTTCGGCGTGTTCAGGATGTGATCAAAACGGGTTCCGGATCCGGACACCTTCGATAACCTGACCATCGGTGAGGTCCTCGGTCCAAAGAGTCTTGCATTCCGCCAGCTTGGCTGCGGCGATAATGGACGCATCGTAGATGTGCAGCTGGAAGCGCTCTGCAAGATCAAACGCCAGATCGTGTGTTTCCTCCGTCAGCGAAGCGACCTCACAGGTTGAGCGAACCGCTTCAAGAACTTCCGCTGTCGCTTTCCAGTAGAGCTTTGCCTTGCTCCGGAGAACAGCAACGGCTTCATTCAGTACCTGAACGCTGATGATGCCGCCGCCTTCCAGTAACGCTCTCGTTTGCTTGGCTTTTGCGACGTCACTTGAAACCAGGTAGATCACGACGTTGGAGTCGAAAAAGTCACCGGCCACGCTTGTTGGCTTCCAGCCGGTCGAACTTGAAATCCTTGGGAAGCGAGCCGCGGTATTTTTCCAGTCGGTCGAACAGGTCCTTGCTGGCAGGCTTTCTGTCGATATTCAGTGATGACTTCGACGTTACGCTGACATCGATTTCATCGCCTTCCTTCAGGTCAAGCACGTCCACCACGGTCTGAGGCAGTCTGATCGCGAGACTGTTTCCCCATTTGGCGACTTTCATGTTCGGCTCCGATGATATACTGGACATCCTGTGTATATCATTGATCGAGTGATTGGTAAAGCATTCGGCGGCAGGCGCTGACGCGCTATAACGAATTCCATGAACCGGGACGCCCTCAACGCGCTTGACCAGACGATCGCCATCGCGCGGGAGCGGGCGGGTGGGCGGGTTCCGGTGGTGGGGGTGGCGGGGCCGCAGGGGTCGGGGAAGACGACGCTGGTCAAGGCGTGTGTTGATGAACAGGCAAACACCGCGGCTTTTTCGCTCGATGATGTCTATCTGCCGCAGAGTCTTCGCCGGCTGCTGGCGGAAAGCGTGCATCCGCTGTTTGCCACGCGAGGACCGCCGGGCACGCACAACCTCCTGCAGCTCAACGAGGCGCTGGATGGGTTGCAGGCGGCTGACCCGGATACGTCCACCGAGCTTCCGGGCTTCGACAAGGTCAGCGACAATCCGCTGCCGCTTAAGTCGCGGCCCGTGTTTCGCGGCAGGCCTTCGCTTATCCTGGTGGACGGCTGGTGCCTCGGCGCCGAGCCGCAGACACAGGAGGCGCTGGCCGTTCCCGTCAACTCGCTCGAGGCGGACGAGGATGCGCAATGCATCTGGCGGCAGGAGGTGAATGAAAATCTCGGCGGCGCCTATCAGGGCGTGTTCGGCCGGCTGGATGCGATCCTCTATCTGCGCGCGCCCTCATTCGAAGTGATCCAGGACTGGCGCGGGCAGCAGGAGGAGGGCCTGCTCGGGCGTTCGTTGACGGCGGCGGACCGCGCCCGCATTTCGCGCTTTGTCGCGCATTACGAGCGGATCACCCGCTACATGATGGCGGGCGGGCGGCGCGCCGATATCGAGATACAGCTGGATGCCCGCCGGAACGTCACCGAAGTTCGCCATTTATCCTAGAAGCCCAACGGGTGACTGGCGGCGCGAGCAGGTCTATCAACACGTCCGAACACGGAGTCGCATGATGATTTATCAGTACATCCAGCTGGACGTTTCTCCCGAAGGCACGGCTGCGCTGCTGCTCAACCGGGCGGATAAGCGCAACGCCTTCAACGCCGAGGTGATCGAGGAGCTGACGGACGCGTTCGAGACGCTGTCGAAGAATCCCGAATGCCGGCTGGTGCTGATCCGCGGCGCAGGGCCGGTGTTCTCGGCGGGCGCTGATCTAGAATGGATGCGGGCTGCTGCGGACTATTCCGAGCGCGAGAACGAGGAAGACGCCTTCGCCATGGCCGAGATGCTGAGGCGTCTCTACGAGCTGCCGCAGGCGACCATAGCGCTGGTGCACGGCGCGGCGATGGCGGGCGCGTGTGGGATCGCTGCGGCGTGCGATATCGCGATTGCGCAGAAGGGTACGATCTTTGCCTTCTCCGAAGTGAAGCTCGGCATCATTCCGGCGACCATCTCGCCCTACATCATCGACGCCATTGGCGCGCGCTGGGCCCGGGCTCTGTTCGTGACCGGGGAAAGGTTCGATGCAGACGTGGCTCAGCGTCTCGGTCTCATCCACCACGTCGCCGAAGATGAAACCGCGATGGAGAAAATCCTCGAGCAGTATGCCGATCACATCTACTCCGCCTCGCCCGCGGCCATCGCCGACGCCAAGCGGCTGGTGGAGGATGTGCATGGAGAGGTGATCGATGGCAGCCTGAGCCGGTTAACTGCCAAGCGTCTCGCCCATCGCCGCGTGAGCGCGCAGGGCAAGGAGGGCCTTTCCGCCTTCCTCGAAAAGCGCAAGCCTGACTGGTCGAAATAGGGCAACAAGCTGAGCGGGGACGGACAAAAGCCAAACTCGGATCGGCCAGATAGTTACCGGCTGAAGCTGGAAGCATGGCTGCATGCCCGGCGCGAGGCGTGGCGCTCGGCGTTCGTAAAGGGGCCGGTCACCAGCTTCCTGTTCGAGTTCGTTTCGTTCGGTGTGAAGCAGGGCTGGGCGTGCCTGTTCGGCGGGCTGATGCTGGCTCTGCTGCTGGCGACGCACCTGTTCTATCCGGCGAATGCACCGCTGGCGCGCTATGATTTCCTGACACTGGCCGCGCTCGCCATCCAGGCGGCGATGCTCGCGACGCGGCTGGAGACCTGGGAGGAAGCGCGGGTCATTTTTGTTTTCCATGTCGTCGGCACGGTCATGGAGATCTTCAAGACCAATGTCGGCTCGTGGATCTATCCGGAAGAGGCGTTCCTGCGCATCGGCCATGTGCCGCTATTCTCAGGCTTCATGTATGCCTGCGTGGGCAGCTTCATCGCGCGGGTGTGGCGTATCCTGGCGTTTCGATTTACGCGGTTTCCACCGCTATGGGCGCAGATCCTTCTGGCAGTCGCCATCTACGTGAATTTCTTCTCGCACCATTACCTACCGGATATCCGCATCCTGCTCTTCATCGCGAGCATCGTCCTGTACGGGCCGGCGCTGGTGCATTTCCGGCCGGATGTGAAGGAGCGCTGGCTGTCGCTGGCGCCCAGCCTCGTCCTGGTCGCTCTCTTCATCTGGTTTGCCGAGAACATGGGCACTTTCGCCCGGGCGTGGGTCTATCCGGGCCAGCAGACCGGCTGGCGAATGGTGTCGATTGAAAAGCTGGGATCATGGTATCTGCTCATGATCATCTCTTTCGTGCTGGTGGCCGCGGTGCATGAGGGCGGGCGGAAGAAGAAGGCCAGTGGGCCTGACGGGGAAGGGAGGGCGGACCAATGAGCGGGGAAATTGAAGCCGTAGGCGCCGCCGCGACCGCGGGGCTCGTAGCCACCGCGATCGACGAGCCGAAATCCGCGAAGAAGAAGCGCGGCCATGGCGCCTGCGCGAACTGCGGGGCTGATCTTACCGGCAAGAGATATTGCGCCGAGTGCGGACAGCCGGCTCACCTGCACCACGCCCTGCTGAACATGATCGAGGAATTCGTCCGCGGTCTCGTCTTCTTCGACACGCGCATCTGGAGGACGCTGGGCCTGCTCATCTTCCGGCCCGGCACGCTGACGTACAACTACATTCACGGAAAGCGTGTCCGCTATATCTCCCCCATCTCGCTGTTCCTGCTCGCCGTGTTCGCGATGTTCTTCGTGTTCTCGCTGATCGGCGGCGCGCGCCTCGGCGTCAGCGATCAGAGCACGCAGGCTCAGCGCACGGTTCAAATCGAGTTGGCGGAAGAACAACTTGCCACGGCCGAGGAAACCCTCGCCGACCTGAAGAAGGACGGCGCCAGCGGTGGAGCGATCGAGGCCGCCCAGCTGCAGGTCGATGCAAGACGCAAGGTGCTTGAGCGTTTCAAGGGCGCCCCGGCGACAGGCGATAAGGGCGACGCCCTGCCGACGGATGCATCCGTGCGGATAGACACCCTCAAGGTCAGCGACGAGGGGTCGTTTTACGACGAAATCAAGAAAGCGGCCCAGGATGGAGACGCAAAATCCAACACGGGCTTCAAGGCCTTGGACGACAGGATCAACGAAAGCCTGCTCAACCCGGAGCTCGGGGTCTACAAGATCCAGAACGCCGCCTACAAGTTCGCCTTCCTGCTGGTGCCGATCTCGCTGCCGTTTGTGTGGCTGATGTTCATGTGGCGGCGCGGGACGACGCTGTTCGATCACACCGTCTATATCCTCTACTCGCTCACCTTCGTGTCGATCCTGTTCATCGTATTCTCGCTGGCTTTGTTCGTGTTCGGGGATCCGGGATGGCTGGCTGCGCCGCTGATGCTTGCGGGGCCGGTGCATGCCTTTTTCCACCTGAAGGGCGGATATGGGCTGGGGTGGTTCTCGGCGATCTGGCGGCTGCCATTCCAGCTGGTCTTCTCGCTGATCGGGCTCTGCCTCTTCCTGATCGTGATCTTCGTGCTGGGTCTGGCGGGTTAAGGCCGTAACGGCATGGCGGAATATTCCTGGGCCCAATATTCCTGGGAGGGGTCCACAAAGCCGGTTTTCACGGCCATGCGAAGCGGGCTAGCTTCGGGGCATGTTCTCATCTCTCCTGATCGCCAACCGCGGCGAGATTTCCCGACGGATCATGCGCACCGCCCGAAGGCTCGGGGTGCGGACGGTCGCGGTCTATTCCGGTGCAGACGCGGAAGCAGCCTTCGTGCGCGAGGCTGACGAGGCCGTGTGGATCGGCGCCGCGCCCGCAGCGGAAAGCTATCTGAAAGCCGAGCGCATCATCGAGGCCGCGCTTGATACGGGCGCAGACGCGATCCATCCAGGCTATGGCTTCCTGTCGGAGAATGCTGCGTTCGCCGAAGCAGTCGTGAAGGCAGGGCTCACCTGGATCGGGCCGCCAGGGGATTCCATCCGCGCGATGGGCCTGAAGGATGCGGCCAAGGCGCTGATGGTAAAGCACGGCGTGCCGGTGACGCCCGGCTATCATGGCGAGAACCAGGACGCGAAGACGCTGAAGGCCGAGGCGAAGAAGATCGGCTACCCCGTGCTGATCAAGGCCATCGCGGGCGGCGGCGGGCGCGGCATGCGGCGGGTGGACGATCCCGCGACGTTCGAGGCTCAGTTGACGAGCGCGCAGCGCGAGGCCAAGGCGAGCTTTGGCGATGATCGCGTGCTGGTCGAAAAGTTCATCGAGAACCCGCGCCACATCGAGGTCCAGGTCTTTGGCGACAATCACGGAAACTACATCCACCTGTTCGAACGTGACTGCTCGCTACAGCGGCGCAGGCAGAAAGTGATCGAGGAAGCTCCGGCGCCGGGTATGACGGATGAGGTGCGCGCGGCGATGACCGGCGCGGCCCTGATGGCGGCGAAGGCCGTCGGTTATCGCAATGCAGGGACGGTCGAGTTCATCGTAGACGGCTCAGGCGCGCTTCGTCCGGACGGGTTCTGGTTCATGGAGATGAATACGCGCCTGCAGGTTGAGCATCCGGTGACGGAGATGGTCACCGGGCTCGATCTGGTGGAGCTCCAGTTTCATGTGGCGACGGGCGGCAAGCTGCCGGCGCAGTCGAAGATTGAGCTGCACGGTCACGCGGTCGAAGCGCGAATCTGTGCCGAGGATCCCGCGCATGGCTTCCTGCCCAGTTCGGGCCGGCTGGAAGTGTTCGATCTCTCGGCCTTCAACGATGAACCTTCGGGCGGCGTCACGCTGCGCCTCGATAGCGCGGTGGAGGAAGGTGACGAGATCCCCCCGACCTATGACAGCATGATCGCAAAGGCGATCGCTCATGCGCCGACGCGCAGCCAGGCGATGGATGCGCTGCGCAATGCGCTGCACGTGGCGGAGATCTGGCCGGTTGCGACCAACACCGCGATGCTCGCCAACCTTCTCGATGAAGACGATGCGCGTGAGGGGATTGCTACCACCAATCTCGTCGAAGCCAACATCAACGAGCTCGCGAACCTGTCGGATCAGGACGAGGCCGATGCGCTCATCCTCGGCGCCGCGGGCGTGGCCCAGCTTGCGGCGGGGCAGACAGCTGATCCGTGGTCTATTGCCGATGGCTTCCGGATCAATGCGGCTGCGCGCTCGACTTTCGTCTTCGAGATTGGCGGCGAGCCCCGCGGCGTCACGCTGGGCGACGCCGAGGCCCGCATAGGCCCTGAAGTGTTCAGCATCGATCTTGAGGCCGCGCCGGTCTCAGGCGGCGTGCTCGTGTCGGGCGTCATCGACGACAACGACGTGCTGGGCATGGTTCGCCAGACAGAGACCGGCCCGGTTCTTTTTGCGCGCGGACGCGCCATCGCGCTGAAGCGTCCGGAGTATGGCAATGCGCTGGAGGGCCTTGCGGCCGGCGATGACATCCGCTCGCCGATGCCGGGCAAGGTGCTGGAAGTGAAGGCGGTTGCTGGCGCTGACGTGAAGAAGGGCGATCCGCTGGTCGTGATGGAAGCGATGAAGATGGAGCACACGCTCACCGCGCCGCGCGACGGGAAGATCGCGGAAGTGAACGCCAAGGCCGGAGCGCAGACGGCCGAGGGCGTCGTGCTCGTGAAACTGGAACCCTTACCAGAGTGAAGATTTGGCCGGAGCCAACCCCATGATCGTCGTCACGATGAATGATCTGCCGGGCCATCGCGTTGTCCGCGTCATCGGCATGGTGCGCGGGATCACGGTGCGCTCGCGCAACCTGATCGCCAATATCGGCGGCGGGCTGCAGTCGCTGCTCGGCGGCAATGTCACCATCTACACGGATCTCGCTGAGCAGGCGCGGCGCGAGGCGTATGACGAACTTGTCCGACATGCCGTTGAGGTGGGCGCCAACGCCATTATCGCGATGCGCTATGACGCCAACGAGATCATGGAAGGCATCACCGAGGTGCTGGCTTATGGCACCGCCGTTGTGGTTGAGCCTGCGCCGTAGAATCGCGTGGGCCGGCCCGGCGTTCGGAAATCGTTCATTGTTCCGCGGGCAATCTGATCCTCGACAGTTAACGCCGTAAATCCCGCGGGTGCGCTCGCAATCCGGCCACAATCGGCCGCGAATTTCTAGCGCCTGAGGGGCCGGGACGGACGGAACAGAGAGCCAGATGTCGGCTTCATTTCTTCTCTTCGCAGTGACCTGGGGCAATCTCTCCCCTGAGGCCGCGCTCGATCGTGCGCTCGACGCCGTGGAGCCGCCGCCGGCCCTGCGCGCCGCCTTCCGCGCTACGCTCGCCTCGGGCAATGCCGTGCGCCGGATCGAGTACGATCCCTATGCAGCCTCGGGCGACCAATTTAAGGTCACGATGGAATACGGCGCGGACGAGGAGCTCGACGCCGTCGTCGACAGCTGGAAGCACGAGCGCCAGGCCGATGTACGCATCTTCGCCGACGATCTCCGCGTCAGCCTCAGCGATGCCCGTGTCGCCGCCTATGGCGATGCGCTGTCGATCGATTTCAAGCACCAGATCTCGCCCAATGACGGCGCGGTGGATGCAGAGCTTTCGGCGCACATGAAAGGCCGGCTCGTGCTCGACCCGTCCAATGGCTACCTGTCGAAAATCCAGTACTCCATCGACAAGCCGGTGAAGCTCAAGGACGGACCGACGCTGACGCAGTACAACCAGACCTATGACTTCGCGTACTCCGAACGCTGGGGCGTTTCCTACGTCTCGGCTTACGAGGTCGAGGCGCGCGGCGGGGCCTGGGGTGTGGCCCAGACGCGCACGATCCGTGTGACGCTGACGGACGTTGCGTTTGGCCTCGCGGGGGACGCAAAGCAGGAACTGGCCTCGAAAGGGCCGGTCTATCCCGCGGGATTCACAGCAAGACTGAACTGACGCAGTCCTGAAGGGTTGCGACTCAGGCGCGGAGCGATACGTTCCGCCCATGGCTCTTCACATGATCAAGCTGTGCGTCGGCGTCGACAATGTCGATGAGCTTTCCGAATGGCAGGTCAAGCGCGCCAAGGAACAGAAGAAGAAGGGCAAGTCGCCCAATCCCTTTCATGACACGCGCATGTTTCCGAAGCGTGCGGCCGAGATGCTCGATGGCGGATCGCTCTACTGGGTGATCAAGAACGTCACCATCGTTCGCCAGCGGATCATCCAGCTTGAGGAAGTGAAGGACAAGGACGGCAAGCCCATGTGCCGTATCCATCTCGATCCGGAGCTGGTCCGCACCTCGCCGCGCAAGAAGCGCCCGTTCCAGGGCTGGCGCTATCTCGAGCCGGGGGATGCGCCAGCGGACCTGAGTGGGAAGGGGCCGGCTCTGTCGGCCGATCTCGAGCAGGCGCTGAAGGAAGCGTTGGCCTGGTAGGAGCGCCGGGCCCCCGCCCGGCACACGCGCGTTAGCGCGTTAGCGGATTATCGGCTTGCGCCGATTTGCCGGGCAGGGGCCCGGCGCTCCCTTACTTCCGCTGGAAGCCCATATTGTCGATGAGCCGCGTCTTGCCGAGGCGCGCCGCAACGAGCACGCGGCCTGTTGCTCCGACTGGCGCGCTCTCCATGCCGAACGGGGCCAGCGTGTCGGCTCTCCGCGCTTCGACGTAGTCGACGGCGTAGCCGGCGTTGGTGAGATCGGATTTTGCCACGTCGGTGACGGTGCGGATCGGCTCGCCGGCTTCAAGGCGCAGGGCAGTGTCGCGCATGACCTTCGAGACCAGTGACGCCTTCTCGCGCTCGTCGGCTGAGAGGTAGGCGTTGCGGGAGGACATGGCGAGGCCGTCTTCCTCGCGGATCGTCGGGCCGCCGAGGATCTCGATCGGTAAGCCGAGGTCCTGTGTCATGCGCTTGATGACGAGGAGCTGCTGGTAGTCTTTCTCCCCGAACACGGCGACGTCCGGCTGGAGGTGCATGAAGAGGCGGCTGACGACGCTGGCCACGCCTTCGAAGAAGTGGGGGCGGACCTCGCCTTCGAGAATGTGGGAGAGATCCTTCACGATGACCCGCGTTGAGTCTCCCGGCGGATACATCTCGGATGCGGAAGGACAGTAGCAGAAGGAGCAGCCGGCCTCTGCGAGTTTCTTCAGATCGCCTTCCTCGTCGCGCGGATAGGTGGCAAGATCCTCGTGGGCGGCGAACTGAGTAGGGTTCACGAAAATGGACGAGCAGGCGATGTCTGCTTTTTCCAGGCCCAGCTTGATCAGGCTGGTGTGGCCCTCGTGCAGCGAGCCCATGGTCGGTGCGAAGGCGATCCGTTTGCCGGCCGTTCGCTGCGACCTATACCAATCCTTAGCCTCGGCGCGCGTCCTGGCGACGGTAATCGGCGCTCGCTTTGGCAAAGTTGGACCTCGCGTAATCCGTAACAAACATAGTGCGCCCGGCTCGCTAGAACCGGCCTTGGACGGGCGCGCGCTTCTTGGCCGGTTATCACGGGTGAATCAATCGCGTGGGGGCGCGGCGTTTTAGAGGGAATTAACCGGGGTGAACGACATTCGCAGAATGCGGCAGCAGGTCATCAACTATCTCCGGTTTGCGGGATTCAGCGTTACGGCGCTGGCCCTGATGGCTTTCCTGAAACTGACGGGCCAGCCGGCCTGGGCCGGCCCGCCCGAGCCGCGGCTGGGCCAGGCGCCCAAGGCGAGCGAGAACGAACCTGCCGCGCAGACCGACGACCAGCGTCTCGACGAGCTTGAGGGCGAGATTGCCCGCCTTTCCGATGAAATCGTGCATCTTCGCGCCGCCCTCGACCTGATGGGGCCGCTGCCGGATCATCCTGGGCTTAGCCTGCCGATCGAGCCCGCGAGGCTTGCCGAGGCCGTCCCGCAAGCGTCCGCCGATCCGCTGGATATCCGCAAATCCGATCTTTTCGCCCCGCCGCCCAGCCTCGAAGGGGCGCGGTCGCTGTTCTATGCGGCTGAGCTGGGCGCTTTCAAAACCCGCGATGCGGCCGAGGCCAACTGGCGCCGCATCGCCAAGGATGCCCGCCTTGCGGCCTTCTCGCCGCGCTTCACGACCGATGGGGCGCAGACGCGACTCGTGGTCGGCTCCCTTCCGAATGCGCAGGCCGTGGATGCCTTGTGCGTCGAACTGTCCGGACTGACGGGGGCCTGCCGCCCGTTCGTTCCGGTAAGAACTTATTAACCGGTGGCTGAGGGATAGATGAGCACGACTGCCACCGGCGCAACAATGGAACTCGACGCGAAACCCAATGCAGGGCTCGCCCACACGATCGTGGTGGGCAACGAGAAGGGCGGGGCGGGCAAGAGCACCGTCGCCATGCACCTCTCGATCGCGCTGCTGCGCATGGGCATGAAGGTCGGGATCATGGATCTCGATGTCCGCCAGCGCTCGCTCGCCCGCTATCTCGAGAACCGCGCCCGCTGGATCCGCAACACCGGCGCACCGCTGCCGATGCCGGAGATGGTCCGCATCGATGCGAGCCAGGCGCGCGATCTCGATGCGGCCGAGAAGGAAGAGGCCAAGCATTTCGCCGAGAGCCTGAAGCGGCTGCAGGAACGCTGCAACTTCATCATCATCGATGCGCCCGGGGGGGATACCTTCCTGTCGCGCCTCGCGCACTCGTCGGCGGATACTCTGATCACGCCGCTGAATGACTCGTTCGTCGATTTCGACCTGCTGGGCGATGTCGATCCGCAGACGCTGGAAGTGGCGCGGCCGAGCTATTATGCGGAGCTGGTCTGGGACTGCCGCAAGAAGAAGGCGCAGGCGACCAAGAAGCCGATCGACTGGGTGGTCATGCGCAACCGCATGTCGCCTCTGGACGCCAAGAACAAGCAGCGCGTGGGCGAGGCGCTGGACAATCTCTCGCGGCGGATCGGCTTCCGCATTGCGCCGGGGCTGAGCGAGCGCGTGATCTATCGCGAGCTGTTCCCGATGGGTCTGTCGTTGCTCGATTTGACCGATGCTGGATCGGGCGTGGCCTTCACGATGAGCCATGTGGCGGCGCGGCAGGAAATCCGCGACATCATGATCGTGCTCAAGCTGCCCGGCCTTGAGGGCAAGGAGATGAACTTCTAGGGCTGTTGGCTCGGAGGTTCTGGCTGTTTCCATTGGACATGTGGGTGCGGCTCCGGAAGCGATGCTTCGGAGCGGGTGGGTTGTTGCTATGAGGCTGCGCTTAGTTAGGTGCGCAGGCCTTTGTGGGTCCCGCACAAACCCAACGACGAGTCATTCTCGGGCCCTGCCCGGGCCTTCTCCGCTCGATTTGGTCCACTGGACCAAATCGTCCCTGCGGGCCGCTTCGAAGTGACCCGAGAATCCTTGAGGCGGCGAGTGCTGAGGTTGGCGATCCCCTTGTGGCCCAAAGATTCTCGGGTCGCGCTTCGCTTGCCCGAGAATGACTCGCCGA
>DASYKO010000215.1:0-5430 GCA_035995285.1 Hyphomonadaceae bacterium
CCTTCGTGGCAGGCGTATTCATACGCCTTACCCTTGGCGGTGTTGAACACCATCTCGGCCTTCCAGACCTGGCTGAAAAGTTTCGGGTCGTTGACCTCGAACTTGTAGAGCACCTGGTCCGCCGCCACGCGCGTGAAGCGCTCCGTCACCTTCGCATCGGGCGACAGGAGGTAGGACGCAGCGAAGAAAGTGCGCAGGCTTTCGCCCGGATTGAAGTTGGTGGTCTCGACCACCAGCGTGTCGCCCTCCCAATGACCCTTCGAGCGGCCGAGCCATTGCGGCTGGCTCATGTCGAGCTTGTCGTTGAGCGGGATGATGCGGGCGTCGTGGTTCATCTCGACCATGATGACCATGTAGTCCCGCGTCTGCACGAACTGGTAGGTGTTGTTGTACATCACGTTGATCATCGGCGGGCCGCCGGTGGAGCCGAAGCCGACAAGGCAGCGCTCGGCCATCGGGCGCGTCTCGGGTCCGTCGAAGGTGTTGCGAACGAAGAAGAGGCCGTCGTCGAATTTCTTCTTGCCCGCAGCGGTGTAGGGAATCTTGCCGTCGACCGGATCAACGATCCAGGACGAGCGGAATTCGCCATTGATCTTGGCGTAGGTCGTGCCGGCGTCGACATAGACATTGTTGTAGCCGCCGACATCCTGCCCCGCCTTGGGCGCGCCTGCCGTGGGATCGGAGCGTGCGTTGCCGCGGGCGTCCGATGCGATGCGCTGGGTCTCGATGCGCTTGGCGTCGGCCTCGGGGATCGTCAGCGTCTTGAACTGGCCCGACCGCTCCAGGTTGGTGAGCGAGACGTTGGACCAGAAGCCCTGGAAATCCGGCTTGCCATCGGCCGTGCGCGGCGCCTGGTAGGCCGGGGTTTGCGCAGCGGCCACGGAAGAGACGCCCAGTGCGAGAACGGCGGCAACGGCCACACTCGTGCGTGAGAGGGCAAGCTTCATGGTCTCCTCCAGTCCTGTCGTTTTGCCTTTGGTTTCAGGCGTTCTGTTTTTTGACAAGGTATCTCCAGAGGCGCAGGACGCAAGCGCGGTGCAATGACTGTCACGCAGCCTTTGTAGAGATGTGATCGGCGCTGCTTGCCAACGGAACGGCCAAAGGGAATCGCATGAGACGTCTTCTTCTGGGATTTGCGGTTCTCGCCGGATGCGTGAGCGCCCCATCCTCGCAGGTTTTGGGACCACAGTCTGTCGAAGCGTCCGGCCAGCTGACCTGGCTCAAGGGCGATCTGCACGTGCACGACGACCATTCCAGCGACGGCAGCCTGCCGCGCCAGCGCAGCAAGGACCGGGCGAAGGGCAATGTGCCCGTAGGCGCACAGATCGGACGGGCCGAGGAGATGGGGCTCGATTTCCTGCCGCTGACCGACCATCGCACATTCGACCAGTATTATGATCCGCAATGGCGCTCGGCGAAGCTGTTGCTCATCCCGGGCGAAGAAGCGAATGGCAGTCCGCATGTGACCGTGCAGGGCGCGGTTGATTCCATCGTGCAGGGCGCGGGCCGTCCGGACCTTTCGCCCTTCGCCCATGTGCAGCAGTCGGTGTGGGACGCGCATGCGCAGGACGCCAACTGGACCGTGGCGCATCCGGACGATGGCGAGACCGATGACGACGGCAAGCCCAACGCCCTGGCGAGTGTTCAGGGCATCGACCTCGTGGAGATCTGGAACAAGGCGAGCAATGCCGAGAAGGAGATCGACTATAGCGAGGGTCGGTGGAATGCCGGCTTCCGCTTTGGCGTCGCCGGGGCAAGCGACAGCCATTTCCGCGAATACTGGGACCGGCAGGGCCCGGGCTTTCCAACGACGAGCGTGCTCGCAGGCGCGCGCACCGAGCGGGGCGTGATCAACGCTCTGAAGTCGGGATGGACCAGCATTTCGATCAAACCGGATGGGCCGTTCGTGGAATTGCGCGCCTCGATCGCGGGTAAGCAGGGTGTCGGCGGGGATGAAGTGATCGCGAAGGCGGGATCGCGCGGGCGCCTTTCGATCCATGTGCGGCGCGCCAAGGGCATGCAGGTTCTGCTCTATCGCAAGCCGGGCCGGAGCGCGGACGTGTTCCGCGAGTTCTCGCCGGCGAGCGATGACGAGACGTTCACAGTCGAGATCAAGGCTGGCGCGCAGCCGGACTGGTATCGCGTGGAAGTCCGTGGCCTTGGCTTTCCGGTGTCCGCGGCGCAGCCCACGCCTGCGGCAGAACCCGTGGTGGAACTGAAGGCCCTCGCCTCGCCGATCTTCTTTTCGCCCGCGCCGGTGAACGCCTCGCCGGAGCTGGCCATTCCACCGGATCAGGGCGTTGCGGATGCCGCGGTGGATGTGTTCGGCACTGGCGCCAAAGGGGGAATGTTCTCCGGCTTCCCGGATATCGCGGCAGCGGGCGGCGCGGTTCATGTTGTGGCCGAGGAGCATGACGGGGCGCAGACGCGCATCCGGTATCGCAAGATCGGCGGAGCGGCCGCAAGCTGGGTGAGCGGCAATGGCCCGGCGCGCTTTCCACGCATTGCTGCGCGCGGGAAGGATGTCTGGGTCGTCTGGCAGGAGGACGAACGCCAAGTTCCGCACCGGCCGCAGATCAAGCTGAGGCATTCGGGCGATGGCGGCGCGAATTGGAGCGCCGTCGAAACGCTGCGCTCTCTGGATGGCCGGGCGGAGCATCCGGACATTGCGGTGAGCGAGCGCGCTGGTTCGGCGCCGGCCGTAGTCTGGCAGGAAATGCGTGACGGCGGCGCGTTCGATGTGATGATGCTGGAGGTTGGGTCCGGCTCCGCGCCACGCAACCTGTCGGCGGATGGCAAGGTGACAAGCGCAGGCTCGCCGGATGACTCTCGTTCGGCGCGGTATCCCGCTTCGGTCTGGCCCGCTGTGGCGGCAGCTGCGGATGGGCGTGTGGCCGTGGTCTGGCAGGACAACCGCACCGACATCGATCCCCTGTGGACCGGACAGGAAGCGGCCGCCGGCACCAACCCGGACAATTGGCAGGTGATGGCGGCGGTGCGTGCGATAGATGGGGCGTGGCGTGCGGTAGATAGCATGGGCGGGGTAGACGCTGCAGACAGACACCCCGATGCAACGTTCGGTAGGCGCGGTGAACTGGTCGTGGCGTGGGAGAGCAAGAGCCTGGCGCCCGCTGGACGCAACCTCGCAGTGATGGCCGCGGTGGCCCGCGACGGCGCGGCGTTCGATGCACCGGTAGCACTGGGCCTGGACGCCAAGGCAATGAGCCAGCGGGCGCGGCTGGGTGTGGATGCAGACGGCGCAGTGCGCGCCGCATGGTACGACTCGCGCTCGACAGACTGGCGCTGGCGCGTGATGACGGCGCGGCTGGGCGATACAGGCTGGAGCGCGGGCGCGCTGTTGCCGGGCAGGGGCAACAATACGTGGCCGGCAACGGCAGGCGGCGAGATCGTGTTTGCCTCGACGCGGAATGCGAAGCGGCTGCAGCGGGATCGGACGCAGGATATTTTCGTGGTGAAGGCCCTGCCCTAAGCCTCACGGCGGTTTGGGCCTACGGCGGCGCGGCTTTACGACCACGACCTGCATTCGACGTCTTTGTTCTATGGCGGTCTGCCGAGCCCGAAGCTCCTTGTCGCTCAGCCCTTTTCTGCGCGTCGGTTGTTCGCGACCGCGCAAGCTGAACGCGCGATGCATCGAGATGCGGCGCATGACGAAGCCGCCTTGAAGCCTGTCGCGGCTGATCAGGCGCCACTCGCCCTGCACTTCCGAGAAGTCCGCAGCGGCGATGCCGGTGTAGGCAACCGGCGCGAGGCCAAGGCCGACGGCTTCGTCGTAGGCCTTTGTGAGAGTCACCTGCTCGTCATGGCGCGAGCCGGAAAGGAGAGCGGTAAGCTCTTCCCTTCCGGAGAACCGGACCTGCTCAAACGTTACGCCTTCGACGGCGCCGTAGGTTTCGATGAGCTGGGCAACGAACTTCGTTCGCCGCTCGCCCTCGCCGTACCAGTATTCGCCGGACCAGAGGCCCGTAAGAGACGTTGCGCCGTTATCCTCCCTTGATGATGCTTGCAGCCTATTCGCCCTTGAACACCGGTTCGCGCTTCTCGAGGATCGCGGCCACTCCCTCTTCGTGGTCCCTGGTGTGGTGCATCAGGCCCTGGGCTGCCGCGGACATTTCCATGACGGTATCGTAGGTCGCTTGCGTGCCGTGGCGGAGGAGTTGTTTCGCGACGCGCAGGGATTGCGGCGGTTGCTTGGCGATGGATTCGGCGAGCTTCATGGCTTCGGCCATCAGCTGGTCACCCGGCACGACTTTCGAGACGAGGCCCCAGTCTTCCGCCGTCTTGGCGTCGATGACGTTGCCGGTGAAGAGGAGTTCGCAGGCGCGGCTCATGCCGATCACGCGCGGGAGGAGCCAGGCGCCGCCATCGCCGGGGATGAGGCCGACTTTGAGGAAGGTGACGCCGTATCTCGCGTTGTCTGATGAGATGCGGATATCGGCCATGCAGGCGACGTCGCAGCCGAGGCCGATCGCGGCGCCGTTGACGGCGGCGATGAGCGGGACTTCGAGATTGTAGAGGGCGCGCACGATCATGTGGACGCCGTTCTTGTAGTTCTCGCGCACCTCGGCCGGGTTGCCGGCGAAGGAGCCGACGCGGTCTCGCATCGCCTTGACGTTGCCGCCGGCGGAGAAGCCCTTGCCGGCGCCGGTGAGGATGGCGCAGCGGATATTCTTGTCCGAGTTGATCTGGGCGCAGGCGTCGCGCACGGCCTCGCCATCGCCCGGCTCGCCGAGTGCGTTCATCGCGTCCGGACGGTTGAGCGTCAGGATGGCGATGGGGCCTTTTTTCTCGAGCAGGATCATGGGCTGGGCCTCTTCTGGCGGTAAGGTTTGGTGGGCTCTAGCGAATGCCGGCGCGGCTGTCACGCGTGATCGTTGTTGGGTGCGGAGTGCACGTGCTTTCGGCTCCGGAAGCTGGGCTTCGGAGCGGGTGATGGCGGATGTGGGCCGCGCTTAGTGAGGTACGCGGGCCGTTGGCTGTTCCCCGCGAGCCCAACCACGGGTCATTCTCGGGCTTGTTCCGAGAATCCCTGTTGGAAGGCCGTAGGGATTCGAACGAGTTCTCCCGCTGCTCGAACCGAGATCCTCGGCACAGGGCCGAGGATGACTCGCTGAGAGAGCGGCGAGCCTGCCCTCGTGGTTCGACGGGCGCGTGGCTATCGCCACGCTGCTCACCATGAGGGCTTGGATAGTCTGGCTGCGTGCGGCAGCCGATATGGGGTCCTGATGTTGGTCGAGGACGGGCATCGCTTCTCGCACCGGCTCACAGTCGCCGTCACACTCGGCAGCTGGAGTCTGGTTGCGGGAGGCAAACCGTCTCGCGACGAAAGACATCAGCATCGCAAAGGCGTGCAGCAGCGCATTGATCCAGCGATCAAGAGGCGAAGGGCTTGCGAGGCCAGTGTGCAGGGCT
>DASYKO010000216.1:0-29361 GCA_035995285.1 Hyphomonadaceae bacterium
CCCTCCGCCAACTCGTCGCTGTCGAGCTATTATTCCGGGTTCGGCTATGTGAACGCCGGCGCCGAGGTGAAGCCGGAGGACGCGGACAAGGTCATCAAGGCCCTCGAAAAGATCGCCGCGCAGATGCGGGCGGGGGACATCTCGGACGACGAATTTTCCCGCGCCATCACGCCCCAGCTGGAAGTCCTGCCGCAGAACGCGACCTCCAACGGCTATTGGGTCTCCATCCTCGCCCAGGCCCAGTCCCGCCCCGACTATACCGAACGCAACAAGCTCCCCGCAATCGAGGCGGCCGTCCGCAAGATCACCAAAGCGGACATCATCGCCGCTGCCAACAAGTGGCTGCTTGCGTCGACCCAACAGGAAGCCAAGGTCGTGCCTGGACCCAAAGGGCCCTAGGCGTCGGGCGCTTTCCGGAACTGCCCCGGCGCCACGCCGGCATGGCGCTTGAACGCTGCGGAGAAGGCCGCCTCGGAAGCATAGCCCGTCGCCGCGGCGATGCGCGCGAGCCCCATCCGCCCCTCGCGCAGCAGGCTTTCCGCAGCCAGCATCCGGCGCAGGAACAGATAGCGCATCGGCGCCTCGCCCACGCGCTCGCGGAACCTCTTGGCGAACGCCGCGCGCGACAGTCCCGCCGACTTCGCCAGCGCTTCGATCGTCCAGTCCTTTTCGACGTCGTCGTGGATGTGTCCCAGCGCCTTCGCCACCGCCGGATCGCCGAGGCCGTGCAGCCAGCCCTGCTCGCCCGCATCCTCGGTGTGCCGCAACGCCCGCGCTATGATCGCGGCGGAGAGTTTCGCGGCCACCACGGCGCTGCCGGGACCTTCATCCTCCGCCTCCGCCAGCAGCGCATCGACATAGCCGCGCAGCCATCGCGCTGGCTCGCCCCTCTCTCCGCGCACATGCATGAAGCGCGGCAGGCCCGAGAGGGCAGGGTGGCTCGCCTCGCTGAAGGCAAACGCCCCGCACAGAACGACCGCCTTCCCGCCCTTGCCGCCGGACTTCACGCGTCCGGCTGTGCTCACCAGCTGCTTTGCCGGCTTCACCGCTGACGCTGGCGCCCCGGCGGAGCGCAGCACATGTCGGTCCGCACGCGGGGCGATCACCAGATCGCCGGCCTCAAGCGCCGTGGCCTTGCGCCCGAACACAGCCTCGCATCGCCCCTCCAGCACGATGTGAATGCCGCGCACGCCAGCCTGGTCGAAATCGATGCCCCACGGCGCCGCCAGCTCCAGGCGCCGGTATCCCGCCGCACTGAGATTCAACTCCCGCATGATGGCGGTCAGCACGTCCAGGGGACTTCTCCGTGAAAGACGCCTGATGAAGACATCAAGACGCTCGCGAATAGCGCTCCCACCCGCGGATTCCTAGATCGAACCTGTGCGCCACACAGATGGCGTCCATGAAAAAACGGACCGCTCCCCATGACTTCTGCTCACACGACTTCAACTCACACGGCCTCGATCCACCTCTATTCCGCCGACCTCTGCCCCTATGCGATGCGCGTGCGCCATGTGCTCGCCGAAAAAGGCCTTGCCTTCGAGCTGACCGAGATCGATCCGCGCAACAAGCCGGACTGGTTCGCGCAGGTCTCTCCGCACGGCAAGATTCCGCTGCTGGTCCACGGCGAGGAGCGCATCTGGGAGTCCGCTGCGATCTGCGAATACCTGGAAGACGCCTTTCCCGGCGCACCGCTGCTGCCGAAAGCTCCCGCGGACCGCGCGCGGGCCCGCGCCTGGATCGCGTTCGCCGACGACAGGCTTTATGGCGCCACCAACGCCATGTTCCACTCGCGCGATCCGGACCTGATGGCCCGCACGATCCGCCAGTTCCCGAACGACATCCGGGCGCTGGAAGAACAGGCCTTCGCGCATGGCGGCCCGTGGATCCTCGGCGCGGAGTTCAGCCTCGCCGACATCGCGCTCTATCCCTGGTTCGATCAGGCGTGTGTGCTGGAGGCCTTCTGCGGCCTCAACATGCCGCTTGCGCCGCGCCTCGAGGCCTGGCGCCGCGCCATGCTCGCGCGCCCCGCGCTTCAAGGGATCGCCAAGAGCCCCGATGCCTGGCTCAGGGCCTACGGAAAACTGCTGAAGGCGGCCTAGCTCCCACGCCTGGCCCCAAAGCAAAAGGCCCGGCTGTGAAGCCGGGCCTCGCTTTGAAGAATGCATACTCTACTCGGTCTACTCTACGCTAAACTCTAGACGGTGACGGCGCCCAGCGCCTCTTCCAGCTCGGCGAAGCTCGGCTGGGCTTCGGACGGGATCTGGCCGCGGCCGATCTCGACGGAAACCTGCGCTGCGTTGCCATGCAGGTGGGCGACCAGCACGTCCTTGATGATCTTGTAGAACTGGCCTTCCTCATCGACGATCTGGCCGAGCCGCGAGGCGAACGGGCCGATGAAGCCATAGGCGAAGAACACGCCGAGGAAGGTTCCTACCAGGGCCGAGCCGATCATCTTGCCGAGATATTCCGGCGGCTGGTTGATCGAGCCCATGGTCTTGATGATGCCGAGCACGGCGGCGACGATGCCGAGGGCGGGCATGGCGTCCGCGAGGTTCTGGATCGCGTGGGCGGGCTTGTGCGCCTCGTGATGGTGTTTCTCGATCTGTTTTTCGATGACCTCTTCCACCTGGTGCGGATCTTCGAGGTTCATCGTCATCATGCGCAGCGTGTCGCAGATGAGGTCGGTGGCGAAATGGTCCTTCAGGATCTTCGGATAGTTCTGGAAGATCGTGGATTCCTTCGGGTTCTCGATGTGCTGTTCGATGGCGACGACGCCCTTGGTCTTCATCGTCTTTGTCAGGATGAACAACAGCGACAGCAGGTCGGTGTAGTCCTTCGGCTTCCACTTCGGCCCGGCCATGATCTTGCCCATGCCGGCGCCCGAGGCCATCACGGTCTTGAACGAGTTGCCGATCAGGAAGGCGCCCGCGCCAGCGCCCATGATGATGATCATCTCGTGCGGGCCGGCTTCGATAACGGGCTCGAGGTTGCCGCCGGCGAACACGAATCCGCCGAAGACCATGCCGATGACGACAACGATGCCGATGATCTGGAACATGACGGACTAGCCCACCGATAGACGTGTTTTTGGTTGTCCCGTTTATGCACGATCAAGCTTAATGCCCTGTTGCAGGTCTGTAAGAAAAAGCGTGAACGAGGTGTTGCGGGCAACGCCAGTCGCGCGCCCACGCGCTGCAAAGCCCACAATCCGTCCTCCCTCCGCCGCAATCTCTCGTTCATCTCTGAGGCATGGACAGGTGGGACAGACGCACGCTTCTCTTGGGGATCGCCGCAGTGAGCGTCGCCCCGGCCGCGCTGGCGCAGGCCCCTGACGAGACCTTCCCCCTGAAAGTCGCCGCCGGCGCCGAGGCGCGGGCGAAGAAGGCCGAGATCTACGATCCCGCTTATGTGAAGCTCGCCTATCCCATGGGCGATGTACCCGACGACCGCGGCGTGTGTTGCGACACCGTGATCCGCGCCTTCCGCCATGCCGGCGTCGACCTGCAGGTCGAAGTCCACCAGGACATGAAGCAGAACTTCAGCGTCTATCCCAAGGCCTGGGGCCTCAAGCGGCCGGACACCAACATAGACCATCGCCGCGTCCCCAATCTCGAGACCTTCTTCCGCCGCAAGGGCGGGGCGCAGACGCTCTCGAAGCGCGCCGCCGACTATCTGCCGGGCGATATTGTGAGCTGGCGCCTCACCGGCACGAGCCTGCCCCACATCGGCGTCGTCACCCGCAAGAAGAGCTTCCTCGGCGAGCCCATCCTCGCCCACAACATCGGCGCCGGCACCCAGGAAGAAGCCTGCCTCTTCAACTGGACCATGACCGGCCATTTCCGCTTCGAGACGTGGGCGTAGGCGCAAGTCAGCTGGGTCAGGGGACCGCCTGATACAATTTACACCCGGATGTGTGCGGGTTTGAACGCCTGCCTCCGCTGGAAGGCGCCTGCCCCGCCGTGGTATTCTTCATCATAGATTTGGGGGAATACATGATCCGCTCTGTCGCCATTGCTCTGGCCCTCGCCGCGATCCCGGCGGCCCTTGCCCAGACTCCCAGACAGTCTCCCGCCATGACATCGGCCCAGGCGCAGGTCGATCCGGCCGCGATCTACAATTTCGATCTCGATGGCGGGCAGGGCATCCCCCTCACCAAGGACATCATCCGCTCCTATCTCTCCGCGCCGATCGCCCGTCCCGCGCCTGAACTGACCCGGGCCGCTTACACACGTGTGCGGGTGGCCGAGGCGGGGCGCAGCGCCATCCTTTCAGGCGACGACCTCTTCACACCGCTCTGGGAGGAACAAGCTTTCGAACTGCAGGACGGCTCGATCCGCCCGATGACGTCCGTCGAGCGCGCTGCCTTCGCCGAACTCGACGCCGCCGAGGCCGCGTCCCGATCGCTCAGGCGCAGACCTCCCTCTCATATCTCGGCGGGGGCGACCGCACCGCCTACGCCGAAGCCCTTTGCCGCCTTATCGACGCAGGCGTCCGCTTCGGCGAGCGCGAGGATGGCTATCGCAAGGTGGACGGGAACTTGATCTGGTTCGACTGGGAAGACGGCCACGTGGTCGGCTCGCACCCGGCGCCCCCGCAGGCGGAAATCGCGATCCTGCGCTTCGAGCTCCTGAAGAAGACCATTAACGAAGGCATCGAGGTTCGCCGCAACGTTCCGCAGACGTCGGGTCTACCGTTCTAGTGGCGCCTAGGTTGGCTTCTTGTCGTCCAGGAGCTTGCCTTCCGGCGGCTTCTGGTCGCGGAAGTTCTGGTGGCAGGATGTGCAGCCTGTCATCATGTCGCCGTCGGTGAAGACGAGGTTCTCGGTCGTCTTGGTGTCGAGATCCTTGCCCGTCGCCTTGGCCCCCGCCACAACCGTATCGCACGCCTTGTTCCAGCCCGCGCCCTTCGAGCGGCCGGGGTCCGTCAGGAATTTGCAGCCGGTGATGACGTCCTGCGCGGCGGAGCGGAGCTTGGCCCAGCCGGCATCGTCCTTCGGGGCGTCTTCCGATTCTGCCGCGAACAGCGTCTCGGAGCCGGGGATGACATAGGCGTGCATCACGTCGGCGACCGAGGATTTCTCATTGATCGTGGCGGGGTCCACCGTCGGGATGCGCGGATCGCCCGTTCCGTTGGCCGCCGCCGCTGCAACATCCGGCGCCACGGGGGCTTCGGCGGCGGGCGCGGCCTCGGGCGCCTTGGCCTCTTCCTTCGGCTTGGGCGCGCAGGCGGCAAGGCCCAGAGCCAAAGATGCTGCGATCGATGCGGCGATCAGGACTATGCGGTTCATCCGGCAGGCTCCCTAACGGCTTATTCTAGTGCGGTCTCGAAGCTTTCTCACGCGCCGGCAGGGCGAAAGCGTCTCGCCTGCCCGGGTTTTCATGCCCGTGTAATCTTCGTGTCATCTAGGCGGGCGCCGTCACTTCGGCAAATCGACCCCAGGCAACGTGACGACCGGCAGGACGATCTTCGAAACCGAAGCTCCGCCATGCAGCACCTTGTTGGTCGCAACCTGCACCTCGGTCGAGGTGTAGGGGTCCTTCGCCGTGTTGAGATTGCGGGCGTAGGAGGGGAAATTGCTGGAGGAGACTTCCAGCCTGATCCTATGGCCCTTGAGGAACACGTTCGCCGCCAGCATCTGCGGAGGCGAGACGCGATAAGTCTCTCCCGGCTTCATGAACACCTGCTTGTCCTCGCCATCCCGGTATCGCATCCGCTGGATCGAATCGGCGATGTTCCAAGCCGTCCCGTCCGGGGCGACATCGACCAGCTTCACCGTGAAATCCGTATCCGGCGCGGAGGAGGAAACAGAGAGCTCCGTCTCGATATAGCCGAACACGGCAAGGTCGCCGCTCAGCGGCTCGCTGGTGTAGACGAGCACGTCCTGCCCCTTTTCGATCTCGCGCTGGTCGAAGCTTCCGTCCTCCTGATCCGTCCCCACGCCGCTGATCTCGCCGCCATGAGAGATCACGGGATTCTTCGGATCGTACGTGAACGTGTCGGTCCCGGCGGAGGCAGGCGCTGTCTCAACGAGCTTCCCGTCCCCGCTCGACGTGTTGGCCTTGCCATTGCTGGTGAGGTTGAAGGTACGCGAGGAATCCTTGCCGGCCCATGGTACGGCGTCGAACTCCTTCCACTGATTGATCCCCGCCATGTAGACGCGCACGGGCTTGGCCGGCATCGGCGCTGTCTTGTCATCTTTCATCCAGTGGTTCAGCCAGGCGATCTGGCGGGCGTTGTAGTCGAAGCGCGCATCGCCCAGCGGGCGGTCGCCGATCTTGAAGTCGGCGGTCTCGCGGCCATAGCCGCAGTGCGGGCCGTTGGTGATAATGATGTTCTGGTTGCCCGCCGGATTCTCGGCCCGCGTCTTCTCGAAGAAGGCGACGGTCGAGCGCGAGGAGATGTCGTAAAGCGCCTCGGCCCACAGGCCCGGCACCTTGATCACATCGGAATTGACGACGCGGTCGTTCGCCCATTCGGGATTCTTCGGCCCGCGCTTGAGGTATTCCTCGATCTCCGTGTCCGGCGCTTTCGAGGCCTTGCCCATGTCGATCATGGGCAGGTGCATGCGCGTCTCATTGAACCTCTCGACCGGAATGGCCACCGATCCACGCTCCTGCACATTGGCGCGCACCAAGGCCTTGCGATCCTCGTCCGACAGCTCCGGCGGAAGCTGGGCCCAGGCGAGCGGCATCGCGGAATAGAAATAGTCGGCCCAGCCCTGCTGCCACACGCCGCCGCGCCAGAAATTGCCCTGCTCGGTGAACGGCCCGGCCTCGGCCACGCCTACGCCCGCCGAATACGCAATCATCGCCTTGTGCGCGGGATGGTTGAGAGAGGCGAGCTTCAGCTGGTTTTCCGCAGACGAGGAACAGCCATAGGTCGCCACCTTGCCGTTGGACCAGCCCTGCTTCGTGATCCACTCCAGCGTGTCCCACCCATCCTCGTCCGCCCGCCCCAGCATCCGCATCTCGCCTTCGGAGAGGAAACGCCCGCGCTCATGCTCCTGCATCACGGCATAGCCCTGCGCGATCAGCTCGTTGAAGAAGGTGGGCTTGCGCCCGATCTCGGTCTTGTAGGGCGTGCGCACCAGCACGACCGGGAATTTCCCATCCTCCGCCGGCAGGTAGACATCTGCATTGAGCCGCGCGCCGTCTCGCATGCGGACCTGTTCGGTCTCCAGCTTGCGCCCACCCTTGGGCAGGGTGATCCCGGTCTGTTCGGCGCTAGCGGCGGGCGCTGCCGGAGCCGCAGGCGGGTTGGCGGGCGTGGCGACGGGCGTCCAACATCCCGACAAGGCCAACGCCAGAAGGATGGCCGTGGAGCGTTTGATTCGACGCATCATCGTGAAGTCCCGGAGTGTTCGCCTGTCCGAAATGCCATGCTAGCAGGTTCGCCATGAAGTCCAGAATCCTTCTCGGCCTGCTCGTCGTTTTCCTTGGCTTTGGGGCAGGGGTCGGCCCCGCCAACGCGCCCCCTGCTCATGCTCAGGGCGCCCGGATGTGCGCTCCGACGAATGCGGAAAAGGCAACCGTCGCCGCTATCGCATCCGATCCCGCCGCATGGACCGGCAAGTGCGTGACGCTGCCGGCGATGTATTCCAACGAACAGCTCTATGCCGATCAGGACGCGATCTATGGCGCCAACAAGAACGTCATCGGCGGATTTGCCGACGGCAAGGGCACGATCGAAGGCTTCTGGTCCGGCCAGTTCACCGGCCGCGTCGCCGACTGCGCCGCGGCGGAGCGCGAGTTGGCGCTCGGCCTGCTGCGTTCGCCGGGCATCAGCGTCAATGGCCGCACCATGGGCTGCCTCGAGCCGAAAGGCCCGTTCCTCCTCTTCATGAGCCAGCGCGATCTCAAGCCCGTCACACTTACGCGCCGCCTCCGCAAGCAGGCCGGCCCCGATGGTGGAGACCTCAAGCCCGCGCCGGCCGACTGGGCGCAACTTCCCGCCGTTCAGAAAGCCGCCGGAGAAATCATCGAGGCTCTGCGCAACGCCGACCGCGCCGCGCTCTCACACTATGGCATGCGCGACTTTGCGATCGAGCGCGTGCTCGGCAATTCCGATACCGCCATCGCCGATCTGCGCAAGCCCGGAGAAATACCAGCGCAGGTCTTCGTGCATGCCTCATCGGATGCGGCCTTCAAGTCCGAGGCCTGCTATTGCCGCTCAAAGGACTGCAGCGCGAAATGGCCCATCGCCCGCCGCGACGCGGACAACCAGGCCTCGCGGCCCTATACCTGCATCGCGATCGACGGCCGCAAGGACGGCGCCGCCTGGGTCCTCGAAGCAGACGCCAGCCAGGACTTCGACGGGCTTCCGGAGCCCCGCTAGCTCGCTGTCAACTTCGCCAGTTCCGTGTCGAGCGCCTCCTCGGCGCTTTTCGTGATCTTTTCGGTGCGAGGCGACTTGCCCTTTTCGACCCGGCCGACGACGAGCACCTTCGTGCCGATATCCGCCGGCGAGCCGGACAGGGTCATCCTGGCCGTCACCTTGTTCGACACGGGCATCTTGTCGAGACCACCCTTGGCCGTGCACGACAACTGGTTCCGCTGGACATTGGCGGGCGCCGCCGCCTTGTTGATCACAGCAAACGCGCCAACACCATAAAGCGGATCGGAGGTGTTGTGCCTGCATTCAAGCGTGAACTCGATCTGCAACTTGCCGTCGGGCATAGTGGTCGTTTCATACTTCAGGCGAACGCCGCTGCTGGTCACGCCGTCCTTGTGAAGCTCTTCGGCATGTGCGGAAAAGGTAAAAGCCTGCAGCAGCGCCACTGAAACAGCGGCCGCACGGATAAGCTTATTCATTTGGGGAGATCCCCCCTCGATGTTGTTACATCGACCCGGGGACATGTCTGGTGGCGCTTGGCGGCGAAACTAAGGCGCGCGCCTCACGGCCACGCGAGTATCATTCGCGTGTCCGAGCCTGCGCGGTATCGAATGGACGTCAGAGCCCGTACTTCGCCGCCATGTCGGGATCCTTCGCCGCGACCTGGCGGGCGAGATCGACGATGACCTTGGCCTGTTTCCAGGTGGCGTCGTCCTGCATCTTGCCGTCGATCATCGCAACGCCGGTGCCGTCGGGCATGGCGTCGAGGATGCGCTTGGAAAATTTCACCTCGTCCGGCTCGGGCGAGAAGACGCGCTTGGCGATGTCGATCTGCCCCGGGTGCAGCGACCAGGCGCCGGCGCAGCCCATCAGGTAGGCGTTGCGGAATTGCTGCTCGCACGCCGCCAGGTCGGCGATGTCGCCGAAGGGGCCGTAGAACGGCTTGATGCCCGCCTGCACGCACGCATCCACCATCTTCCCGAACGTGTAGTGCCAGAGGTCCTGCTGGGCGGCGATACGTTCGCGGCCTTCGACCGGATCCTCGATCACGCGGTAGAGCGGATGCCCGCCGCCGACGCGCGTCGTCTTCATCGCGCGGTTGGCCGCGAGGTCTGCGGGCCCGAGCGAGATGCCCTGCATACGCGGGGAGGCTATGGCGATCTCCTCGACCAGGGCGACGCCCTGTCCGGTCTCGAGGATGGCGTGGAAGAGGATGGGGCGCTTGACGCCCGCCTTGGCTTCGAGCTGGGCGACCAGCTGGTCGGCATAATGGATGTCCCACGGGCCCTCCACCTTGGGCAGCATGATCACGTCGAACACATCGCCGGCCTTGCTGACGATCTCGGTCACGTCATCGAGGAACCACGGGGAGTTGAGCGGATTGACCCGCGTCCAGAGGCCCGTGCCCGCCTTCTTCCAGTCGACCATCTTGGCCATCTCGATGGCCCCGGCGCGGGCCTGCAGCTTGGCGTCGGCGGGGATGGCGTCTTCGAGGTTGGCGAGGATCACGTCGACCTTTGCCGCCATCTCCGGCGTCTTGGCGCGGACTTTCTCATTGTGTCCGGGAACAAAGTGAATCATGCGCTCGAGCCGCACCGGCAGGTCGCGCATCGGCTCGGGCGCGCCGATCGCCAGCGGCTTGAAGAACTGGCGAGGCGTACGGCTGCTCATGGTAAATTCCCGTGTCGTCCCGAGCGTCAGATGCAAGCATTATGCTGCATTGCACACCAGCGCTCAAGGGCGCGCAGCGGGAGAGGCGCAAATGATTGGCCCTTGCGGTGACGAGCACATCCGGGCCTCCTCTACATTGCGCCAGGTCATCACCGGGAGAGGCTTGTCGTTCTCCGGTCCGTTGAAGGGGCCGGTCCAGGGAATATACTGTGCAATTTCGGGCGGCGTCGGCGTGGGGCGGATCACGAGGAAGGCCGGAGCATCACCGGCGGGTGGCGATAGCTCACCAAGCCGGATCGAGCTTTCTTCGTTGTTGCAGCCGCCAGGCTGTTCCGTCATCACGAACGCGCCGGGCTCGAAAGCGCCCTGGACGACCTTCCTGACGTGAAAGACGTGAACCGCAATGGGCCGGATCAGCGTGCAGGCTCGTTGGTGTTCGCCGAAGATCGAGTTTGCATATTCGGTCGAGGCGGCATGCGTGCCGATAACAGAGGTGCTGACCAGCGACGCTTCAACCACGACCTCGTCCGGGGCGAGCGTGGTGGGCAGTTTCGTCCAGTAGGTCTGGACATCAATGATGGTGCCGCAGTGCAGGTACTTGGGTTTGCAGACCGGATCGGCCGGCGAGCAGCCCGCCATCAGTATCGCCGCGATGCAGGCCAACCAGCGCATCATGCCGCTCCCCAATGACCCGCTTGGCCCGCGGATCAGCGAAAGGATAACACGTCTGGAATTGAAGATGAATTCGTCGAGGCAGCGCCGGTGGAACTCAGCCCAGCCGCGCCTTGGACAGCCAGGCGTCGATGTCGGAGCGCTTCATCGAGCCGACCTTGGTGTCGGCGAGCTTGCCGTTCTTGAACATCATCATGGTCGGCACGCCGCGGATGCCGAGCTTGCCGGCCGTCATCGGGCTGTCTTCGATGTTGAGCTTGACGACTTTCACGGCGCCGCCGAGCTCAGCTACCGCCGCATCAAGGTGAGGCATCATCGCCTTGCAGGTGCCGCACCATTCCGCCCAGAAATCCACGACGACCGGAACGTCTGACGCCAGCACATCGGCGTCGAAGGTGTCGTCGGTCACTTCCGGCAGAGCCATGGTTTATTTCCCTTGTCGTTCGTAAGCGAAATCAGGCCGCAATCTGCGGCGCCGATTCCTTCAGCCACTCAAGCATGCGCCCTTTGCTCATGGCGCCAAGATGCGTCGCTGTCACCTTGCCATCCTGGAAGATCATGAAGGTGGGCAGGCCCCGTACGCCGAACCGGCCAGCGGTCATCGGGTTGTCGTCGATATTGAGCTTCACGACGCGCACCTTCTCGCCGAGTTCCTCGGCCAGAGCTTCGAAGTGAGCGGACACCTGTTTGCACGGCCCACACCATTCGGCCCAGAAATCCACAATCACCGGCGTGCCGGCGCCCAGCACATCCTGGTCGAACGAGTCGTCGGAAACGGTTTTGACGGAGGTGGCGGCCATGCTCGAAAATCCTTGAATGTCAGGCACGATAGGTAGGCAGGGCCCGGCCCCAGTCCAACAGAGCGCTGCTAAACGAACGGTTCACGCCAGTGCTTGTAACCGAAGACTAGAGGCGGGCGGAGGCTATCACACGGTCTAGATCAGAGGCCGGGATTTCCATCAGTTTTGGCCCATCCGTCCATACCAATAGGCACCTGATGGGACGATCCGGCCAGGTCTGCGCCAGAACAGCGCGGTAGGCCGCCATCTGGGCGACATAGGCCTCCCCGACATCCCCAACGGAAGGGGGGGAGGGCCGGTCGGTCTTGTAGTCGACGACCAGGATCGCCTGATCCGTGATCACCAGACGGTCGACCCGGCCATTGATGATGCTCGACCCCAGCCGCCCGATCACCGGCGCCTCTGGCCTGCCGCCCGGTCCGAACACGGCGGCGAATTTGGGATCGTCCATCACGCCGAAAGCCGCCTCGATCATTTCCGCGCGCTGGGCCGGCGTAAGGTCTGTCTGTTTCTCCAGATAGCCCATCGCCGCCTTGCGCCGGTCCTTCTTCGCAATGTCTGGCAGCGCCTCGAAGAGAAGGTGGATCAGCGTTCCCCGCCGCAGGCGCTCCTCGCGTCCCGGGCCGAACGGCGTCATCACCGGCAGTTCGGTCTTCGGAGAAATTCCCGAGGGAGAGAGCACACGCTGCGCCGTCTCAACCGGCGCCGTCTTGCGCAGCCATTTGGGAAGGTGCGCTTCCTCCTTCGCGCTGAGCGTCGCCGGCAGCATCAACTCCGGCGCCTCGCCGTGGCGGCGGACCGCACGCCCATCGACCTCGACACTGCTCGCCGCGCCCTTCGCCTCAAGCCGCGTCATCGCCTTCTCGCAGACGGAATACCAGGCCGTCTCCGGATACCCGATCGTGGAGTTGCCTGCGGCAGCGCCCGCAACCACCAGCCTGTCCTGCGCCCGCGTGAGTGCGACATAGAGCAGGCGGCGATGCTCGCGCAGGGCCCGCGCCTTGGCGTCGATCCGCAGCACTTGCGAATAGGCAATGTCGTTGGCCTCGCCGCCGACCCACACCGGCGCGCCGGTATCCGAGATGAAGAGGCCATCATCGCCCTTCTGCCCCGCACACGTATCCGGCAGGATCACCACCGGCGCTTCGAGGCCCTTGGCGCCGTGCACCGTCATCACCCGCACCTCGCCGTGCGGCGCAGAAAGCTCGCGCTTCACCTCCCCACCGCGCCGCTCGATGGCGGCAAGGAAGAGTTCGAGGCTGGGCGGGCCCTCTGCATCGAACGACGCCGCGCGGTCGATCAGGGCGGTGACGGGCTCGCGCGCCGGGCCGCCGAAGCGCTGGAGGATCAATTCCCATCCCGGCTTCGGGCCGCGCTCCAGAGCATGGGTCAGGAATTCGAACGGCGCCTGTCCCTTGCGCGCGATCACGTCCTGCAGGAAGCCGCGGACCGCTGTGACTTTGGCGTCCGAGCTTTTCGCGAGCTCCGGCCACAGCGCAGCACGGGGCAGGCGCGGCCATGCGAGATTGAAGAGATCATCATCGTCCAGCCCGCCGAACGGGCCTTTCAGAATCTCGGCCAGCGTCAGGTCGTCTTCCGGGCACAGCGCAAAGCGCACGAGATTGAGCAGGTCCTGCACCGGCAGGCTGTCCAGCAGTTGTATGCGGTCTGCACCGGCGACGGGCAGGTTCTCACGCTTCAGCGCCTGCAGGATGCCGTCAAACAACCCGCCCTTGCGGCCACGCACAAGGATCAGGAAGTCGCCCGGCTTGGCCGGCCGCTTCTCCTTGCCGTCCCACACAGACGCGCCTGTCGCGATCTCTCGCTTGACGAACTGGGCGATGCGGCGGGCGAGGGCAGCCTTGGGGCTTTCGACCTTTTCCTGTCCGCGCGGCGCATCCCAGGGCTCGGCCGGCTCCACATCCTTCTTCTGTTCCAGCGGCCAGACTTCCACAGAGCCAGACTCGAAGCGCCGGTAAGGCGTGTGGCGCAACAGGTCCGCCGCGCTCGGCGGGCGGATGGTGAAGGGGGCATCGGGCATGAAGACGTCGGTGTCGAACACCTCGTCGACATAGCTCAAAATCTCCGGCGCCGAGCGGAACGACATGGCGAGGCTGGGCTGGGTGAAGTCGATGTCTGCGGTGCGCGCGCGGGATTCGAAGCTCTGCGTCTGGTCGAGGAAGTGCTCCGGGTCCGCGCCCTGGAAGGAATAGATCGACTGCTTCTGGTCGCCGACAACAAACAGCGTGCGCTTCTGCTTCCGCACCGAGCCTGCGCCCGCGAAGATGTCCTCGGTCAGCGCCGCGAGAATGCGCCATTGCGGCGGGCTGGTGTCCTGCGCCTCGTCCAGCAGGATGTGCGAGATGCCGCCGTCGAGTTTCCACAGCACCCATTCGGCTGCATAGCGGCGCGTCAGCAGGCGGCCCGCCGTCTGGATCAGGTCGTCGAAGTCGAGCCCCGCATGCTCGCGCTTGCGCTTGTCGAAATCGCTGAACAGCACATCCGCCAGCCGCAGCAGCGCCGCCGAGCGCTCATAGATGCGCCGCGCCTTCAGCGTCTCGCGTATCTCCAGCAGGCGCAGCGTTTCCGACCCCTGCGGCACATCCACATCGAACAGCTCCACCACCACCGGATGCGCCGCCGCCACGCCCTTGGTGAACACACTGCGGCGCGACTTCACCTCCATCTTCTTGGTCAGGATCACGCTGCACAGCGCGCCAAACCGGCTCCCCGCATCATCCGTCCCCAGCGCAGTCTCGATCAGCGCCGCCTGCTTGGCGTCCGTTGCGCCGCCGGTGAGGTAACCGGCCAGCGCGAGTTTCAACCGCGCACGCGGCAACGCCGCCCCCATCGCCTCCTCGATGATATCCGCCGACGGCGTTTCAACCGCGCCGATCTCCAGCCTAAGTCGCTCCTCCGCCGCATCGATGCCTCCGGCCTCATCGATGAAGCGTCCGATCTCGGCGCGGTCCGGCAACAGGTCGCGCACCACATCGAAGCCCTTGCCTCCGCCCGCCTCGGCGACGAAGCGCGCGGCCTCGATCAGCTGGCGCTCCCCGTGCAGCACGCGGCGGCTCATGGCGCGGAAGGCCTTGTCCCACAGCTCGGAGGCCGCATCCTCGTCCAGCTCCGAGAACCCTGGCGCAATCCCCGCCTCCAGCGGGAAGCGCCGCAGCAACCTTCCGCAGAAGGCGTGGATGGTCTCGATGCGCAGGCCGCCGGGCGTCTCGAGCGCTTTGGCGAACAGTTCGCGCGCCGCACCGATATCGTCGTCCTTGTAATCGCCCGGCTTGCGCCCTTCGAGCTTCGCCAGCTCTTCCTTCAGCGCATCCGTCTTCATGACGGTCCAGTCGCCCAGCCGCCTGAACAGGCGCGACTGCATCTCGCTGGCCGCCGCCTTGGTGTATGTCACGCACAGGATCGAATCCGGTTCGGCCCGCTGCAGCAGCAGGCGCGCAACGCGGTCGATCAGAACCTTCGTCTTGCCCGATCCCGCATTGGCCTCGACCCAGGCGGAGGCTTCCGGCCGCGCCGCATCGGCCTGTCCGCGCGTCGCCAGTTCATAGTCTTCCCAGACATCTGTGGAGGTCATTCCTCGCCCTCCTCAACGCCCCATTCGGCGCGCCGCGCCAGCCGGTCATAATCCGAGACAGACCAGATGAACTCGACGCGCGGCTTGGAGAGATAGCCCTGCTTTGGATCGGCGTACTGCTTGATGAGTTTTTGCAGGCCTTCGAACGCATCTTCGGCCACCTGCATCGTCGTCTTGCCGTCGAACTCCAGCGGTTGACCGTTGTCGGCATCCGCCGTGCGCGCCGAGAGCGCCATGCGGAAATAGATCAGCTCGGATGTCGGCGCCGGCTTGAAGCGATCAAACCCCGCGCGCGCACCGATGGCAGCCTCCAGCGCCAGCTGCGGCTCAAGCCCGGACTGCACCTGCTTCGCCCGCTTCGGCTGTCCGGTCTTGAAGTCGATCATCGCGAGCGTGCCATCGGCCAGCTTCTCGACCCTGTCCGCCGTCGCCTCCAGCACCACGTCGCCCCCGGGCGAAGGGCCAAACAGGGCAGGCAGCGTGATCTTCGATGTCTGCTCGCGCACCGCATCCACGCGATGACCCGCCCGCTCACCCAGCCAGCGCGCATAGGCCTTCCCCGCGCGCATCCACAGCGGCTTCTCCAGCTCGATCAGCTCCGGCGCCGCGCCTACCTTCAGCAACTCCTCGACAATCAGCTCGTCCAGCGGCGTTTCATTCTCCTCGTGATCGAGCCTGTCGACCGCCGCGTGCACGGCCGTGCCGCGCTCGCGCGCATCCACCTCCTTGCCGACGCGATCCCGAGGCCTCAGCCGCAGGATGCGCCTGGCGTAATCGGCGTACGGATCGCGGATCAGCGTCACCACCCGGCTGGGCGAGAACTCGTTGAGCGCGCGCGCTGCAACCGGCGGCTTCGGGTTCGGCGGCTCTGCCGACTTCACCTTGCCGACCTTGCGCAGCGCCTGCGCCCATACCAGCGGATCGGCGCCGTCATGGGCATGCAGCGCCATCTCCGCCGCCTCGCGCCCGCCCATGCCGGCAGCGGCCAGCGTGCGCAGCCGCCACAGCCAGCGCGACGCAACCGCCGGCTTATCGTCCACCCGCTTGGCGCGCAGCAGGATCACCTCCGGCGCATTGGCCATCTGTGCGAAGTCGTGCGCCGAAAGTCCGATGCGCTCATCCGGATCGGGCAAGGCCAGCTCGCGGCGCATCTTGCGGTTGAGGAAAGCGTCGGCTGCGGAAGCCCTTGGCCATGATCCTTCGTTGAGGCTGGCAAGGATCACGCGATCCCGGCGCTGAAGACGTGCTTCCAGCGGGCCCCAGATCGCGATGCGCGGATGCTCTTCTGTCTCCGGCGCGGCCGTCATGCCCTGCATCACCGCCTCGGCGAAATCCGGGAAGGATTGCCGTTCATGCGCGCCCATGGCGGTGGAAAGTTCGGCGAGCTCCTTCAGGAACGCAGCGGCCATCTGGCCCTGCTTGCCCGCCCAGATGATCTCGCCTTGCGTTCCCGGCGCATGGCCGAGCGCGGTGGCGAGCTCGGCGATCGCTGCGGCTGCCTTGGCGCCGTCGATCGTCTCGCCCTCGAAGGCGGCGGACAGCGGATCCAGCATTCCATGAACATCGCGGATCAGTTGGGCTGCGTCCGGTTTCTTCTTTTCGACCAGCCGGGCGGCGAGCCTCGGCAGGTCCTGATCCATGCGCGGCCCGCGCAGGGCCGCCAGCTCCAGCTCGCTGATCACAGCATTGAGCGCATCCGGCGTGCGCCCCATCCGCGCGGCGGGATGCTTCAGCATCGCAAGCAGCTGCACGGGCTCTGCCGGATCGAGCACCCAGCGCATCAGCATCAGCACGAATCCACCGCTCCGCGTGCGATGCAGCGGAATGCCGGAGGAGGGCGAGATATCGAGGCCCCACCGCTCCATGATCGCCGACACGCGCCGCGCCAGCGAATTCTCCGGCGTCACCAGCGCTGCAGTCTTGCCCGGCGCCTCCAGCGTCTCGCGCAGCAGCAGGGCGGCGGCCAGCGCCTCTTCACCCTCATCCTCAGCCTCGACCAGCGACAGGCCTTCGAGCCCCGCAGTGACCAATTCTTCCGCCGATCCGGGACTCGCCAGAGCCTTCAGCCGCTCGTTCCAGCCTCGCGTCTCGGCGGCCGGCGCCAGAGCCTCGTTGAACAGGCGCCGCCGCGCTTTCGCTTGTGCCGCGCGTGGCGCTTCTCCTGGCGCAACATAAGGCCACTCACGTACTTGCTCCGGTGCGAGGCGCAGCCATTTCAGCGTCTGCAGCAGTGTGTGCTGCGGATGGCTCGCCGCGTCGTTGACCGCGATCCAGCCTTCCTTGCTGAGGTCCGCATCCAGCCCCGGCAAAACGATCAGGCCCTTGGGAAGCTGCAGCACGGCTTCCATCAGGATGCGCGTGGCAGCGCCCGCGCCGGTCGAGCCCGCAATGATCACCGGCCGGTTGGGCGGCGTCTTCGCCCAGCGCGTGCGCAGCGCTTCGGCGGCCGCGAGCCTGCGTGTCTGCGTGTCGGATGCGCCGACTTCCTTCAGGTGCTCCGGCCAGGCCTGCGTGATGATCTCGAGGAATTCGGCAGCGTTCTGCCAGTGCAGCGCGAAGTCCGATTCCGGCACCAGCTTGGACAGCTTCGTCCAGTCCACCCCGCCCGCCATGCCGGCTTGATCGAGCAGGGTGCAGAGTTCGTCGGCAGCCGACAGCAGCGAGCGTGGCGGCAGCTTCTCCATCTCGCCCGCCACGCGCCATGCCTGCACCAGCCGCGCCAGCGCGCCGCGTCGCGCCGCGGGAGAAAGCGCAGGCGGAAGGTCCAGCACATCCGGCCCGAAGGCAGCGACGGCGTCGTTTTCCTCGATATCGCCCAGCGCTCGGATTTCCGGCGCCAGCATCGACGCGCCCATCATGTTGAAGAGGGCCAGCGCCAGTTCTCGCCGCGTACGGTCGTTGGGCGTGAAGATCAGCGCGTCGGCGAGGTTCTCGGGCTTCGTCTTAGCGCCTGTGGCCTCGATCAGCCCGGCGGCGAGGTCGTCGAGAAAATGCGATGAGGGCGGCAGCGTGAAGATGCGCGGCCCCCCAGCCGTGAATATCCCTGATGCTGTCAGCTGCTCGCTCAGCTTCCCGGCTCCATCGTCTTGAGCCGCGCCTCGGCCTCATCGCGCCCGGGCGGATCGCCCACATGCATCCAGAACGGCGACATCACCGTGCCGTAGAGCCGCCCGGCCTTGTCGAACGTGTTCCAGTAGGTGTTCGCCGAGAAGGGCTTCGCCTCATAGCCGCGCAGCAACTCCCCGCGCGTGATGTGCGTGCCGGCAAAGACATATGGCGCAGTCGCCCGCTCCCCACGCCGGCTCACGCGGCCATCGGTCTCCAGATAGAAATCGCCCGCCCCGCGGAAGCCGAGCGTCTCCTTCATATCAGCCAGCAGCAGTAGGGCATCCATCTTCGCCGGATCATAAGCGGCAGCCATGTTAGCGAAGGACTGGTCTCCCTTGGTCGCCCACGTGACGTCGGTGTTCACGACAAAGAACGGATCATCGCCCAGCAGCGGCAGCGCTTTCACCACGCCGCCGCCTGTTTCCAGCAGCAGCGCACGCTCATCCGATATGATGATCTCAAGGTCTTTCCGCTGGCGCAGATGCGCCTCCATCTGGTCCGCCAGATAGTGCACATTGACGATCGCGCGCGTGACGCCCTGGGCTGCCAGCTTGTCCAGCACGCGGTCCACCAGCGTCCGCCCCGCCACATCGATCAGCGGCTTGGGCTTCGCATCGGTCAGCGGTTTCATCCGCGTGCCGAGGCCCGCAGCAAGCAGCATGGCTGTCGAAATCTTCGTCATGGCGCGACCAGGAGGTGCGGCGCCACGGCTGTCACGAAATCCTTGGCCTCCCCCATGGCGGGATGGCTCAGCGTGTCGTTGAGCAGGCCGCGCAGCCTCGGCTGGAACACATCGTATTTCGGCTTGTTGTCGCGCACGACCAGCCTCGCGAAGATGCCCATGATGCGCATCATGTTGATGGCGCCCAGCGCGGCTAGGCGTTCTTCGAAATCGGCCTGCGTGCCGCCCGTGCCGTTGAGATAGGCGCGCGTCGCGGCTTTCCTTGCAGCCGCACTCACATCGCGCCGCGCATCGTGCAGCAGCATGGACATGTCCCACTCGCCCCAGCCGAGCACCGCATCCTGGAAGTCGAGCAGGCCGACGCGTTGCAACCCTACGCGCTGCGGCAGCCACAGGAAATTCTCCGCATGCGTGTCTCGCATGATCAGCGAGCGCGGAAAATCCTCCACCTTCGCCACCATGTTCTCGCGCACCCGCTCCCAGCGCAGGCGCGTCTGCTCGTTGATGCGCATTTCGAGGTCGCGCTTGGGCATCCACTCGACGAACAGGTCGGCATTGGCCGACAGGGCGAGATGGTCATAGGTCAGGATCGGCCATTCCCCGCCGCGATAAGGCAGGGCCGACGCCACCGGCGAGCGGTGCACGGCGGCCAGCACATCGCCGACGGCGGTATAGAGCTCGATCTCCTTCGAGGGATCATTCTCGATCACGCGCGCGAACAGATCATCGCCGAGGTCTTCGAGCAGCGCGAGCCCGCGGGGGAATTCCTGGTCCATCACCTGCGGCGCTGACAGGCCGAGCGCTGCGAGGTGCCCGCCGACGGCGGCGAAGGCTTCCACGCGCGAGGCCGCGAGGCGCGAGACGGCGTTCCAGCCGAGCTTGATCCGCTCTTCATCCGTTGCATCCGGCGGGCAGGGCACGCTTTCCAGCGGCGGGGCATCCATCAGCATGGCCGTCTGCGTCTTGCGGCGCAGGCGTTCATAGCGGCGCGTCGAGGCGTCGGCTGTCAGGGGAGTGCGGGCAGCCTCGCCCCAGCCCGCTCGGGTGAGGAACTCGACGATCTCGCTGTCGCGCAAATTACCGCCAGTCGCCATCGATCCGCGTGCTCCAGTCTGCGTGGTCGGTGAGACGGGCGATTCGCCCGTCACCTGTAAAGTCTAGCCGAACTTCGAGCCGGGCGGACGGGAGATAGCGGCCCGCCCTTTCCGGCCATTCTATCAGTGCCAGCCCATCCACAGCTTCCTCTATCCCCAGTTCCCGCGCCTCTTCAGGGCGGGTCAGCCGGTAGAGATCGAAATGCCAGATGCTGAGGCGCGGCGTGTCGTAGGTTTGCACCAACGTGAATGTTGGGCTCGGCGCTTCTGTCTCCGCCCCCGCCAGCGACCGGATGAGGGCGCGGGCCAGCGTCGTCTTCCCCGCCCCCAGATCGCCGACCAGCGCCACGACGCCTCCGGGCCGGGCAGCGGCGCCAAGACGCGCGCCGAGGGCGGCGGTGGCCGCCTCGTCGGCGAGGGGAAGGGTGAGGCTCAACGTCATTTGAGGGGCGTCTTGCAGGCCTTGGGAGTCCAAGGCAATGCCCCTGCTGTTACAGCCGATTCATGCCTGAATTTATGCCTGTTTCGGGCCCTGTTCGCCGCCCCCTGCCATGCTATGACGCGGCCTCGGCGGATATCAGGGAAGCAACATGTCGGGCGCGCCTCAGCGCATTGCCATCATCGGCGCAGGCCAGGCCGGCGGCCAGGCCGCCTATTCCCTGCGCCAGGCTGGTTTCGAGGGCGCAATCACACTCATCGGCGACGAGCCCGCGCCGCCCTACCAGCGCCCGCCGCTCTCCAAAGCTTATCTCAAGGGCGAACTCGAAGCCGAGCGCCTCTTCCTCAAGCCGCTGGAATACTACGCCGAACACAACGTCGACCTGATCACCAGCAACGCTGCGAAGAAGATCGATCTCGCCGGCCGCCAGATCGAAATGGCCAGCGGCCCGGCCATCGCATGGGACAGACTGGTGATCGCCACCGGCGCACGCCCGCGCAAGCTGCCTGTGCCGGGCGCAGACCTCGACGGCATTCTCGAACTGCGCACGCTGTCCGATGTCGACAAGCTGAAATGGTCCGCCGTGAAGGGCGCGCGCATGGTGGTTGTTGGCGCGGGCTATATCGGTCTCGAAGCAGCAGCCGTCGGCGCACAGCTCGGGATGCACGTCACCATCCTCGAAGCCATGCCGCAGGTTCTCTCGCGCGTGGCCGGCCCCGAGATCGGCGTCTTCTACACCCGCACCCACCGCGAAGCCGGAACAGACGTAAGGCTCGGCGCGAAGCTCGAAGGGTTTGAGGGGCAGGGGCATGTCTCCGGAGTGCGCCTCGTTGGCGGCGAAGTCATTCCGTGCGACGTCGTCCTCGTCGGCGTCGGCGTCCTGCCCAATCTCGAACTCGCGCTCGATGCCGGCCTCACCTGCGGCAACGGCATCGTGGTGAACGCACAGGGCCAGACAAGCCATCCGGATGTCTACGCCGCCGGAGACGTCGCCTGGCGTCCGCTGGTCCATTTCGGCCGGGATGGCAGGCTGGAGTCCGTCCACAACGCCATCGAGGGCGGCAAGATCGCCGCCGCCAGCATGCTCGGCGGGCCCGCCCCGGCGCTGGAAGTGCCCTGGTTCTGGTCAGACCAGTTTGACCTGAAACTTCAGACAGCCGGCCTCTGGACCGGGGCAGACGCGCAAATCATCCGCGGAGACGCTCAATCCCGCGCTTTTGCTGTGTTTTACCTCAAGGAAGGCCGGGTGATCGCGGTCGATGCCGTCAATTCCGCCCCGGAATATGTCGTCGGGCGGAGGCTGGTTGCGGCGAAAGCGGCGGTTGCGCCCGCCGAACTAGCCGATAAATCCATTTCAATGAAAGACATCGGCGCCCGCGCCGCGAGTTAGTTCGTAACGTTCAGGAAGCCCATGCCCAAGATCACTTACATCGACTCGTCCGGGAAGGAGCGTCAGGTCGAAGGCAAGAACGGGATGACTGTCATGGAGACGGCCATCAAGCACAATATCCCCGGCATCGACGCCGATTGCGGCGGCGCCTGCGCCTGCGCCACCTGCCATGTCTATGTCGACGAGGCCTTCACCGCCAAGGTCGGCAAGCCGTCTGCGATGGAACAGTCCATGCTCGACTTCGCCGAGAACGTGAAAGAGAACTCGCGCCTCTCCTGCCAGATCAAGATCCGCGACGATCTCGACGGGCTGAAAGTGACGACGCCGGAGAGCCAGCACTGAGAGGAACGGTCCGGCGAAGCCGGATGATTTGATCCGGGGGATCAAATCAAGTGACGAGCGCCCTGAGCCATGCGAAGGGCTGGCGGCCTCATCCGCATCCGCCTACCCAATCTCCAGCCGCACGAATGCCATCCCGCCATTGGGATCGCCGTCATAGAGCGGCGACAGCGCATCGCTGACCCAATTGTGACTCACCAGCGCGCCGACGCCGAGCGTCACATTCTCCGTCAGCCGGAAATCGCGCGTCAGCCCGAGACTGAACTTGGCGACGTTCTCGACCGGTCCGGGATGCACAAGGCCGAGTTCATCTGTCTCGATCGCCTCGGCGCGGGCGAAGATCGTCCAGTGCTCCCCATTATCACCCCCATCGCTGACGAAGGGATCAAGGAATGTTCTTGAAGCCTCCACCAGCCACGCATCGAGCCCGACATCCTCGGTGCTCTCCTTGCGGCCATAGGCGGCCGTCAGGTCGAAGTGACCGCTGAGCCAAGGTTCGTTTCCGTAGAACTCCCACGAATACATGACGCTCGCGGAGTATTTCGTGACATCGACATCGGGCTCGAGCTGTTCGGGGCTCGTCACGTCCGCCCAGCTTGCCTGCAGCGCCCAGTTGTCGCCCGGGTTCCAGGAAAGGCGGACGGCGGTCGAATCCAGCTCGCCTGTTTCGATGTCGTAGCGGTCTTCATCCGGCTCGCGGCCCCGGAAGCGGGACGCCTCGATCTTGAACCGGTCATGGACGTAACCTGCCGTCGCCACGCCGTACGTGATGTGCGTTGAATCGAGCCAGTGATGGGTGATCGGCGCTTCCGGGCTCATCTGCGCGGCAGGCCTGTGCATGAAGGGGGGCGGGCCGAAGGCGGGCTCGCCAGGAAGGCCCGCGTACACGAACACGCTGTCCGTGTCCGACAGGTCTCGCGCCCAGCTCGCCGACAGCTCCATGAAAAGGTCGTGCGGATGCTGGCGGTCGACCAGCGGCTGTACGCCGTCGGCCGTCTCGCCGGCGGCAAGCAGAAGGGGATAGCCGCTTTTGCCCATGAACGGGTCGGGGCTCACCATTGCGCGCAGCTGCACCTTGTCTCCGCTATCGAACCTGAATTGATTCATGGCCATCAGCATGCCGCCGACGAACGCCTTGTCGTCGCCACGCGGTCCGCCCTGCGAGGAATAGACGCCGTCGATATGGCCGTGGATCATCCAGCCGCCGGCCATGATGTGAGGCATGTAGCTGGTGCGCCCGCCGTCGTCGGGAACCCAGCTGGTGCCGGAGGATTCACGCTGCTCGTCGTATGGGCCGAGCGCGCCGTCCGATCCCTCGGAAAAGACAATGCGGTCGCCGTCATCCATCTCGCCGTGATCCATTTGCGAATGGTCCATCTGGCTCATGTCGTGGCCAGCGTGTTCGTCGGCAGGCTTCTGGGGCGGGGCCTGCTGGGGCATGGCCGGCATTTCGTGGCCTTCATGGCCAGAATGGTCGGGCTGCTGCTGCGCCATCGCGGATGGGGCCATCGCAGACGGGACAAGGATGATCGCGGAAGCGATCAGGGCTGGTTTCATCATGGGGAGTTTGCCTCTGAATCGAATTCGTCTGGCCTGCCGCTGCGCGCGATGGAGCGCGCAACGGGACCATGCTCTGGTTTCGAACTCGGTTCAGGCTCTTGGCGGGCGCCAGTCCGGCTGAGGTTCGATGGAGGCGAACACGGCAGCCTCCGGCCGCGCCCACTCATACGGCTCGATGTGCGCCGACCGCACCGCAGCGCCGACCTCAGCAAACGCCTTCAGCACGCCGACACAGTCACAACGCTCGCCAGTATTGCCGTGATGGTGCGCCTTCGAGGCGGCCTTCACCGGCGCTTCGGCCTTCAGCCCCATCTCATGCCCGCCATGGCAGGGCATTTCTTCTGCTTGGGAAACTTCAGCAGCTATGGGCGCAGCAAGCTCCAGCGCCAGCCGCGCGCAGTGCTGCGCCGCCGCTTCCATCCGTCCGGCAAAGACGAAAGCCACGACAAAAGCCAGGGCCCAGGAAAGTACGGGGCGGATCAGCCGCTCGGTCATGCGACCAAGGTGGCCTGCCGCACCTTCATGTCAACCCGATAGCGGGCGAGTTTACCCGCCCACCGCCGCGTCATGGATGGCCTTCATGACGGCAGCCATGACCTGCTGCTGATCCTTGCCCGTCGCCTTCAGCATGGCCGAGTTCATCACGATGACGAGGTTGTCTTCCGGATAGACGTTCATCCCCTGTCCGAAGATGCCGCGCGCGCCGTAGGTCGGCGCCGCCTGTGGCCACCAGAAATAGCCATAGCTCGGCTGCGTCTCACCCTTCTTGGGCTTCAGGATCGGCGGGGCGTGGTTGGCGGTTGCCTCCTCGACCCATCCGTCCGGCACGACCTGCTGATCGCCCGCCTTGCCGCCGGCGAGCATGAACAGTCCGATCCGCGCATAGTCGCGCAGGGTAGCCGAGATACAGCAGCCGCCGCGCTCCAGCCCCGCCTTGTCGACCATCCAGACGGCATCCTGCTCCATGCCGACCGGCGCCCAGATCTTCTCGGAGGCGTATTGCGATAGCGTCTTGCCTGCGAGCGCACGCGAGAGAACGAAGCCCGCAAGATCCGTCTCGCCCGTCTTGTAGACCCACTTCGTCCCCGCCGGCGCCTCGCGCTTCAGCTTCGCCATGTACTGCACGATCGGGTTGTTCACCCCGTCATAGGGAAGCGAGCCCGACAGCGCGACGTCCGACTTCGGGTCGGCATAGTCCTCGTTCCATTTGACGCCCGAGGTCATGGTCATCAGCTGGCGAATGCTCACGCCATCGTATGCCGTGCCCTTCAACTCCGGCACATAGTAGGTCACGGAATCGTAGATCGAGCCGATATACCGGTCCTTCACCGCCGCCCCGATCAGCGTCGAGGTCACCGACTTGGCGACGGAGAACGTCGTCCAGCGATCCTCCGGCTTGCGGCCAAGCGCGTACTTCTCGAGCACGATCTTGCCGTCCTTCACCGCGATGAGGCCGGTGATGCGGTTGGCCTTCATCACGTCGTCGAGGCTCTGCGTCTTCGAGCCGATCTTCACCTTGGGATCGATCTGCTTGTCCGCCTTCGGCAGCTCAAGCACCTTCGTCCCCTTGCGGATCGTGTTCGTCTTGTAGGTCTTCTCCAGCAGCGGATAACGCTCCAGCTGCTGCTTGGGCGTCCATACCAGGATGGACGTCGTCGGATCCTTGCCGACCGGCACCTGCGCTACGGCCGGCGCGAGGGCGGCAAGCGCCATGCCCGCCACTGCTGCGAGGCGCAACACAGAACGCGTGACTATGTTCGCAATCATTTGAGTCCTCCCTGTTTCATCCGCCCAAGACGGGAACAGGGGATGACTCAGCGCTCACCCCGTCAAGCAGGGCAGGCCATGGTAGAGAAGATTTGTCCTGCCAGTTGACCGAGGGGAGTTGACCGCGCGTCAGCGCGCCGCGACCGCTTCCGGTCCCAGCTCCAGTTCCGCACGCGGCATCTTGGGGGCTGCGGTTTCCGGCAGGTGGCAGATCACGGTCGTGCCCGCACCCTGGGCCGATTTCATCTTCACGTCCCCGCCATGCAGCTCGACGAAGGAGCGCACCAGCGCCAGGCCAAGCCCCGCGCCGCGCGTATCCCCCGACGTAAACGAGTCGAACACGCTCGATTGCCGTTCCGGCGCAATGCCCTTGCCCGTGTCGGACACGGCCAGCCGGATGATGTTCTCGGACGGCACCGGCTTGGAGGCTTCGATCTTGATATGCCCGCCCGGCCCGGTGAAGCGCATGGCGTTGGTCAGGAGGTTGAACATCACCTGGCGAATACGTCGCTCGTCGGCCACCACATTGCCGATGCGGTCGTCACACAGGATTTCCACCCGCACTTTCGTATTCTCGGCTGTCGAGATCACCAGGTCGACCGATTCCTCGATCGCTCGCTTGAGCGAGAATTGCGACAGCTCCAGTTCCATTCGTCCGGCTTCGATCATGGCGAGGTCCAGGATGTTGGAGATGACTTTGGAAAGATGGTCGGCGGCCGAAAGAATGCTGACGACCTGCGTGCGCTGCTTGTCGGTGAGAGCCCCCGGCCGCTCGCTCTCGAGCAGTTCGGCGTAGCCAAGAATGGTCGTGAGCGGCGAGCGCAGCTGGTAGGACACGTTCTGCACGAACTCGGTCTTCAGCTTGTCTGCCGCTTCCAGCGCTTCGGCCCGGTCCTTCAGCGCCGCTTCCACCTTGCGGGCGGCGGTCACGTCCATGAAGGCGATCAACGTTGCGCCGTTCGGCAGCGGCTGGGTGATCCAGGTCAGCGTCTTGTCGTTGGACGTGCGCATCACGCCCTGGTCCTGCAGGCGGAACTCGGGCGAGGGGTTGGTCACGCGGTTCTTGATGTTCGTCCAGGTCGAACGGTCGTGATAAAGCCGCGACAGCTGGTCGATCACCGCATCGAAATCCGGCCCGTCCGCCAGCTTCGCCGCATTCAGCTCCCACAGCTCCGCGAACGCATCATTGTGCAGCCGCAGCCGGCCATCGGCCGAGAACACGACAACGGCCTCGCGCAGGTTGTCGAGCGTCGCCTTCTGAACGTTGATCAGCCGGTTGAACTCGGTCTTGAGCGAAAGCTCGTCCGTGATGTCCTTGAACAGCAGCAGCACGCCGCCCAGCGGATGGCGCTGGCGCGTCACGCGCAGGATGCGGCCGTCGGGCAGGTTCCAGAGGTCTTCGTTGATATCGTTGCGCTCGCCCTGGTAATAGGCGAGCTCGCCCTGGCGCCAGCGGGCGAAATCCGGGCGCGCCGGCAGCTTCCGCCGCTCACGCAGCCGGTCGAGGATCGAGCCGTGGTCGGGCTTCTCCAGCAGGTAGGCCGGATCCAGCGCCCACATGTCGGCGAAGGCCTTGTTGTTGAAGATCAGCTTGCGGTCCTGGCCGAAGATGGCGACGCCGTCGGCGACGTTGTTCAGCGTCTCGTCATGCGCCTTGGCGTGACGGTCCAGCGTCTCGCGCGCGAATTCCAGTTCGGTGATGTCGAACGCCATGCCGCCGAGGCCGCCAGACAGCGGGAACATCTTCACCTTCATGGCGCGGCGCTCGCCGGCCATCACCATGTGGCGGGTGTCGTCGGTCTCGTTGTTGGTGGAGATGGTCTTCTGCGCCTGCGTCGTCACATGCTGGTCGAGCATGATCTGGCGGTCCAGGACATGGTCCATGTTGGTGGCGCCCACGGCCTTCATATAGGCCTTGTTGACCCATTGCAGCTTGCCCGCACCGGACATGCGCCAGGCCGGGAAGGGCGCCTTGCCCAGCATTTCGAGGAAGGCCATCGGATCGCGAGCGACAGCCGCGCGCGCTTCTTCAAAGCGTGCGCGGGCGCCGGATTCCTCAAGGCCCTTGATGGTCGTGTCGGTGATCCACAGAACCGCGCGCGCCGCCGCCGTGCGGCCGTCGGCTTCGAGGAAGCGGCCAGACGGCCCGATGATCGTCAGCGAGAAAGGCGCGCCTTCGGCCCGCAGCTGTTTCAGCCGCTCGCGCAGCGTCGTGTCCTGTCCCGCGCCATCGCGCGCCTCAAGATCGGCAAGTCCTTCAAGGATGCGCACGCCCGGCTGTTCGGACGCGCCATCGTCGGTAAATCTCAGAAGCCCCATCAGGGCGACAGGCGAGCCATAAAGATTGGGAAGGCCCCATTCCGTCTGCGGAACTTTTTTCTCGCCGTCCGCCGTCGCATCATCGTCCCAGACCATGATGACGCCTGGATGCGCGCCGAACACGCTCTTGGCGCGCGCAAGTTCTTCCTGAACCTTCTGCTCGCTCTCGCGATAGCGCTTGGCCGCGCCACGCGCGCCGTCGGAAATCCGCAGCGCCCAGAGCAGGGCGGCAATACCAAAGGCGGCCGCGCCGGCGACCAGCAAGATGATCGGCTGAGAGAAGTTCAGGTCCATATCCGCGTCCGCGAATCAGCGCCGTTGGCGCACCTTTTACGGGTCCACCCTGGTTAACCAAGTGGTCGGCAGCCGGTTAACGGCGGGTTAAATGGCTGATGAAGCTAGGCAATTCCTGCCGATCCTATCCCGCGGCATAGCCGCTCGGCTGATCCTGTCCCTCCAACGAAAGCCCTGATTTCCTTCGCTATTCGGGTCCACGCCTCGCCACGTCCGTCCGGGCCGGTTAATGTGCGGCCAGATGGAGGGGGACGTTTGTGCAACGCCTGCCGTTAATCCTTGGCGCAGCCGCTTTCGGGGCCCTCGCGCTCGCCGCGCCGGCCCAGGCAGGCTGCGATCCCAAGCTCCTGAACACCCCTGCCGGCACGGCTTTCATCTACGACGGCAAGATCGGCGAGGCCCCTGCCCGCCTTGCCATCATCTTCCGAAAGGATGGCGGCATCGAAGGCCGCTATGCCTTCGCCACGTCGACAGCCGAAATTCCGGTGAAGGGAAAACTGGCGCCAGGCAGCGATCGCTTCACGCTCACCGAACCCGGCGCCGATGGAAAGCCCAGCGCCACGTTCACCGGCGCATTCTCACAGCCCGTGCCTCCTTCGGCTGCGGTCATCGGAATACCCAAGCCCAAATTCTACCGGGCGCCTTCCATTTCGCCAGGCCCCGTCACTTCTCCGGATCGCGCCGAGGCCTTCGAAACCAATTGCCTGCTGATCTCCGGCGCGCGCCAGGAAACCAGCGGCGCCTCGCAGGATTTAGACTTCCAGCGCAACCGCACGCTCGATCATCCGCAGTTCGGCCATCTCTACGCCATTGCCGGCGTTGCCGACGACGAGATCCTCAACCGCCGGGCTCAAGCCTTCCTGCAGGCCATCGCCGACAACCAGCGCGAGGAGGTGGTGAAGCATTTCCGCTTCCCGATCGCCTTCACCATCGGCGGCAAGTTCGTCGGGATCGAGAACGAGAAGGACCTGCTGGCGCGCTATGACGACGTCTTCCGGCCGGATGTGCGCAAATCCCTCGCCCGCCTCGTGCCGCGGATGATGCAGGCGACAGAGGCCGGCATCGTGCTCGCCTTCGGCATCTGGCTCGACAAGGACGGCTACATCATCTCGTTCTGAAGCCAGAACCGCGAGCACCAGCACGTCGATTTCAAACGCCGCCCGGACTCGCCTTCATGTCGGAGCGGAAACCGGAAAACTCCCCACGGGGATAACCCCTGAAACCGCCTTCGCGCCTCCCGAAATTCTCCGCAAATCAAAGCTCACGAAAACGCTATCGTGCATCGGTCCCACCCCCTCCT
>DASYKO010000217.1:0-3332 GCA_035995285.1 Hyphomonadaceae bacterium
TCCCGAACGGGGGGGCCTCTATCTCTGGGGGCTTGCCGTTCTTGTCGGGCTGCTTGTCGCCGTCGGCGTGATCATCTTCCGCACGCTGGTGTTCTACGCCGAGTTCATCGCCTACCAGAACGCAGCCGGCCGCCTGACGTCAAAGCTGCAGGAGCTTGCGCCGTGGAAGCGCGTGCTGGGGCCCATTGTCGGCGGCGCGATCATCTCCGTGCTGCTGCGTGCGGGCATCGCGATGGGATGGGGGCCGGCGCCGCGCGCCTTCAACATCAATGACGTGGTGCAGAACCGCCGCCTGCGCGGCACGATCCGCTCGACGCGCCTGTCGCTGCGGGACTCTCTTCTCTCGGCGCTGATCTCGGTGGTTTCGCTCGGCTGGGGCGGAAGCACGGGGCGCGAGGAGCCTGCAGCCCATCTCGGCGCCAGCCTTGCCATGCTGCCCGGGCGGCTCCTGGGACTCGATGCTTCGGCGCGGCGCATGCTGATCGGCATGGGGCTGGCCGCTGCGATCTCCGCCGTACTGCACGCGCCGATCGCCGCCGTGCTCCTGTCTCGGGAGCTGATCCTGCGCCGCCTGCCGCTGACATCGCTTGGGCCCATCGCGCTAGCCTCCGTCGTCGCCTGGGCGATTGCGCTGACGCAGTTCGGCGGGCGGCCGGTGATCGAGATTGCCGATCCGGGGTTGATCCCGGTCGAATTCCATTTCGCTGCCTTCCTCGTCGCCCCGATCCTCGCGGCGTTTGCGTTCGGCGCCGTGGTCATCTGGTCGCGCGCGCCCGACATGCTGGCGCATGCAGCCCAGCAGATCCGCCTGCCGCTCTGGCTCCTGCCCTTCTTTGGCGGCATCCTCCTGGGCGTTATCTCACTGGCTTTCCCGCCCACGATCGGCATCGGCTACGAACCCCTCGCGGCGGCGCTCGCCGCAGGAAGCTATTCGGCCCAGCTGATGCCCGTGCTGGCGCTGGCCAAGATCGCAGCCGCCGCGGTGACGATGGCGTTCCGCTGGGGCGGGGGACCGATTGCGCCGTCCCTCTATGTCGGCGCGATGATCGGCTCGACCATGGGCGTGGTCGTCGGCCTGATGTTCGGGGATGCGGCTTCGGGTCAGGTCTATTTCGGCGTCCTGGGCATGGCGATCGCGTTCTCGGCGCTGATGAATGCCCCACTTGCTGCTGCGGCTTTGGCGCTCGAACTCTCCGGTTCGCCTGAAATCGGTGCGGTGAGTCTTGCCTGCTGTTACATTACCACCATGGCGATCCAGCGCTGGGCGCCGCCCAAGCCCGATGAAACCGGCATGATGTTGCGCTGGAAGTAGCAAGCTTGCCGAAGGGCGCTACAGGCCCCTATCGTCCCTGCAGAATCGGGAAGGGGTCCATTTGACAAACGACAACGAGGCCCAAGGCCCCATACGCGGCGCTGCCCCTATTGCGCTGATCGTCTTTGCGCTGCTGTTCGCGGCGTTCTTCCTTCGCGCCCTGCCGCTCGAACTCGATGGCGTGCGGACCGCCAACAAGGCCGATCAGTTCGACACCACGCGCGCCATGGACCGCCTCACGCGCGTGCTCGACGGCAAGCCGCACCCCGCCGACAGCGACGCGCTCGACACCACGCGCACGCGCCTGCTGGCGGAGATCACCGCCCTCGGCTATCAGCCCGAACTGCACGACGAGCAGGCCTGCCGCAGCAATGCCGCGGGATCGCTGACCCGCTGCGCCCGCGTGCAGAACATCACATTCGGCATAGGCTCAGGAACCGGCCCGGTTCTCCTCCTCACCGCGCACTATGACAGCGTCGAAGCCAGCCCTGGTTTTGGCGATGATGGCATCGGCGTCGCGGTGTGGCTTGAGGTGGCGCATCTCCTGAAACAGGCCCCGCCGGCACGGCCCGTGCTGTTCCTGATCACCGACGGCGAGGAGCAGGCGCTTCTTGGCGCGCAGGCTTTCGTCGAAAAGAAATTCTACGGCCATGAAGTCGGCCGGGTGATCAATCTCGAAGCGCGCGGCGTGCGTGGTCCCGCCATGATGTTCGAGACCGGCCATCCCAATGCCGGCGTGGTCGCCGACTGGTCGAAGAACCCGGCGCGGCCGTTCTCCAACTCGATGATGACCGCCGTCTACGAACTCCTGCCCAACTCGACGGACCTCACCGTCCACCTCCATGCGGGGCTAACGGGCATCAACCTCGCGATCTCGAACGGTCTCGACTTCTACCACACCGCACATGACGACCTCGCGCGGCTCGACCGCAGATCCGTACAGCACATGGGCGACCAGGCGCTCGGCGCCACGCAGGCCTTCCTCGCCTCCGACTGGTCGATCGACAAGAACCCCAATGCCGAGATGGCCTATGCCGATGTCGTCTCGCGGGGCTTCATCGGCCTGCCGCAGACGATATCGACCCTGTTGCTCGGCCTATGCTTCGGCCTTTCCGCCCTGCTCTTCATGCGCCCGGCCAAGGACGCCAACTGGAAGAAGCCGGACTTCGTGGCGCTGGCGACGCCGCCCGCCATCATCGTCGCATCGGCCGTCATCGCCTGGGCCAGCGCCTTCATCATCGGCCGCATCCGGCCCGAGGCGGGATACTGGGTGGCGTATTCGGAGGGGCTCAACTCCGTCATCTTCCTCGGCGTCCTGATCTCGAGCGCGCTTGCACTTGCCTACCTTGCCCGCAAATCGCGGCCGGAGGCGCTCTATGCCTCGGGATGGTTCTGGTTCCTGGCTGTGGGCGTAGGGCTTACCCTGGCCGTGCCCGGCTTCTCGATGATCTTCCTCGTGCCAGGCATCGTGTTCGTGCTCGCGAGCGCATCGGCCTGGCTTCTGCCGAAATGGGCGCGCGTCTTCCACGCCATCGCCTGCTTCTTTCTGATCCTCATCTTTCTGCCGCTGATCAAGCTGGTCGAGATCACCATGGGCCTAGGCCTTGCGGCCCTGTTCGGCATACTGGAAGCGCTGGTAATCGCGCCCTCGCTCGGCCTCATCGGACCGATCGGCACGGGCAAGCGGGTAACCCTTGCCGTGCTCGGCGGGACTTTCCTCGGCGCCGCGATCGCAACACTGATCCTTCCCGCCAACTCGCCGGCCAATCCGCTCGCGCTCAACTTCGTCGCCCACTACGACATGGACGAGAAGGCCGGGACGCTGCTTGCCTCCGCCCCGCCCGGCGCGCTGCAGAAGGACCTGCTCAAGCAGCTCTCGATCGGCGAGGTCCACGTGCCCGGCGTCAATGGCGAGATCGCGAGCCGCCCGCTCGATTTTGCCGACCGCCCGACTGCTGTGCTCACAAAGACGGACGCCGGCTACTCCATCGCTGCCGCCGGCGCGCGTATGGTGCGCATC
>DASYKO010000218.1:0-10736 GCA_035995285.1 Hyphomonadaceae bacterium
CGGTTCAGCCGTCTTCCGAGCTATGGGGGAAAACGGAAAGCTGCGCCATTTGCAAGCGTTCAGCGCACCGGCCAGCCGCCGCGCGCTCAAAATGGCCCAGAAACGCCCCGAAAGCCCTTTTTGCCGTCACGTGTTCGGGCGCTATAAGCGGGCGGTTCGGCATACAGGGCAAGTCATGTCTTCGCACAGCAGCGTAAAGAAGGGCGAGGGGCCGGAAGGCCCGATCCCCGACGCTGTTCCCGGCGCCCCGGCCAAGACGCCTGTGAGCAAAACCATCGCCCTAGTCGGCATGATGGGCGTGGGCAAGTCCACGGTGGGCAAGCGCCTCGCGCAGGATCTGGGGCTGCCCTTCATCGACTCGGACGATGAAATCGAGAAGGCGGCGGGCCTTTCGGTGCGGGAAATCTTCGACAAGCATGGCGAGCCAGAATTCCGCCGCGGCGAGCGCAAGGTGATCGAACGCCTGCTCAATGGGCCGCCTATCGTGCTCGCGACTGGCGGAGGCGCCTATATGGACGCGGACACCCGCGCCCTGATGAAGGCGCGCGCCACGACTGTTTGGCTACGGGCAGACCTCGACGTGATCTGGAAGCGTGTCAGCCGCCGCGACACGAGGCCGCTGCTCAAGCAGGAAAACCCGCGCCAAGTGCTGGCCGATCTCGACGCCAAACGCGCGCCTATCTATGCCGAGGCTGACATTGTGGTCGATTCAGGCGATGGCCCCGCCACAGACGCCGTCAACGCCATCCGCGAGAAGCTTCAGTCGATATGAGTGACACGAGAGCCAAGGTCAGAGTCAGCCTCGCGGAACGGTCTTACGACATCCTGATCGGAGACGGCCTCGTCGCGGGCGCTGGCGAGCTGATAAAGCCATTGCTCAAGCCGGGCCGCAAGCGCGTCTTCATCGTTGCTGACGAAACGGTGGATAAGCTCCATGGTGACAAGCTGTTGCTGGCGCTCGCAGTTGCGGGACTGTCCATTTCAAAATCCATCGTTCCCTCCGGCGAGACGTCCAAATCCTTCAGCCAGCTCGACACCGTGCTCAGCGATCTCATCGAAGCCGGCGCCGAGCGCGACGACCTGATCCTCGCCTTCGGCGGCGGCGTCGTAGGCGATCTTACCGGGCTCGCCGCCGGGCTCCTCAAGCGCGGCGCGCGCTTTCTCCAGATCCCCACCACTCTGCTCTCGCAGGTGGATTCATCGGTCGGCGGCAAGACCGCGATCAACTCTCGCGCCGGCAAGAACATGGTCGGGCTGTTCTATCAGCCCGTGCTGGTGCTGGCCGATCTCGACGTGCTCTCCACGCTGCCCGAGCGCGAGATGGCGGCAGGCCTCGCCGAAGTCGCCAAATACGCCCTGATCGACAATCCGCAGTTCTTCGACTTCCTCGAGCGCAACGCCGCCGACCTTCGCGCCGGAAAGAAGGAAGCGCTCGCCGAGGCCGTTCGTGTGTCATGCGAATCCAAGGCCCGCATCGTCGCCATCGACGAGCTGGAACAGGCCGAACGCGCCCTCCTCAACCTCGGACACACTTTCGGTCATGCCCTGGAACGCGCCAATAATTTCGGTCCGGCTCTACTGCACGGGGAGGGCGTTGGGGCCGGCATGGCCATGGCGATGCGCTACTCTGTGGATATCGGCGAATGCTCCGGCCAGGACGCAAAGCGCGCCGAAAGCCTGCTCAACGCGCTCGGGCTCGCCACCCGCATCGCTGATCTCAAGGGCGGGCCCTACAAGCCGGACGAGCTCCTCGCCCACATGGCGCACGACAAGAAGGCCCGGAATGGCCGCCTGACGCTGATTCTGAGCCGAGGCATCGGCAAGGCGTATATCCAGCGCGATGTCGACACCGGGCCCATACTGAAATTCCTGGAAAAAGAGGCGGCGGCGGCTTCCTGAATCCGGCCCACGCCCCTAGGTTGTGGGCTATCAGGGTTGTCTAGGGGTTCCCCCTTGGGGTGCGCTTAGGGGTTATCGGGGGTTCACGATGCTACCAGAGCGCCTGCTGGCCTTTGCCGCCGCAGCGCCCGGCATGCAGACCAAGAAGGCCCTCGTCGCAAGCTTCACCGCCTTGATCGAAACCCTGGGCGCCACGCGCTTTGCCTGCATCTATCTCAAGCGCGAAGGCTCGGGTTTTGCGATCGAGCGCGGCATCAACAATCTCCCAAGGCTCTGGCAGGAGCTTTACCTCGAGCGCGGCTTCGACGCCGTCGATCCCGTGCTGCAGGCCGCGATGCGCGGCGCGTGGGGCTACTGGAACGAACTCCTGCAGGGCGTCCATCTCACCAAGGCCGGGCGCGAGGTGATGACCTCCGCGCGCGACTTCGAGATGAAGGAGGGCTTCACAAAACGCATTGCCCTCGATGCCGGCGGCGCCGCGGTGATGATGGTCGCCGGAACGCAGCTTACCCGTAACGACCGGGCCCGCGCCGCCTTCCGCCTCAGTTTCGAGGTCTTCGCCAATGAAGGCGCGCGGATGCTCAAGATGGCCGACGAGCTGGGGAGCGAGCCGGACGAGCAGAAGGAGCTCTCCAAGACCCAGCTTCGCGTCCTGGTGATGCGTTCAGAGGGCATGTCGAACAAGCAGGTCGCCCAGGTGCTCAGCCGGCACGAGAAGACGGTCGAGTGTCACGTAACTGAAATCCTGCGCCGCCTGGGCGCACGCAACATGATCGACGCCATCCGGATCGCGTCGCGCCGCAAACTTATTCTCTAGGGGCTTGCGCAACGACCTGAAACCGGAATCCTAGGGTAATCCCGGATAGCTGCCCTGGATCAACCGTGGATTGTGCCCCTCGGGGGGACGGGCCAACTGCTGCGGCCCGGCCCTGGGAAGGCGGCCGCGTGGGGGTGGCCGCCACTTCCCCCTCCACTGCAAAAACCTCCTCCACTGCAAAAACCATTGTGGCCCGGAACCGGCCCCAGGATGCCGCCCGGCTAGCCCGCGTCGATCGACAGGGCGTGCAGGCCTGTCTGGAATTCGCCCGCCAGCGCCTCGTTCACCGCGCGATGGCGCGCCACCCGGGAAAGCGCTGCAAGCTCAGGGGCCCGGATGCGCACGGAATAATGCGTTTCCCCGCCGGGCTGCGACCCGGCGTGCCCATGGTGCAGATGGCTTTCATCCACTATCTCAAGGGCGCTGGGGGAAAATGCTGAAGTCAGAGCGGAACGAATTCGCGTCGCTCGGCTTGTCAATTCTTGTGACATTAACAATCGCATCCCAAGATCAGGGTCATGTCGTTCGCCGAAGACTATAGCCGCGATTATCGCGTCAAGTTCGTCGACATCCGCGTCAACCCTCCGGGCGGACGCAGGCGTCGTCCCGGCGAAACTGTGCGCGTATGCGAGCAGAAAGGTTGTGACGACCGGGGGATATGCAAGGCCCCCAAGCCGTTTGCAGCCCGCTCCATCCCTGTTCCCGGCCAGCGTGTCAACGAAGCGGATGATTGCTACTGGTTCTGCCAGCGCCACGCGGCCGAATACAACCAAACCTATGATTTCTTCGACGGCATGACCGAGGCGGAGATCACCGCCTTCCAGGCCTCTGCCGGCTTTGGCCACAAGCCCACCTGGCGCTTCGGCGGCGGTGGCGTCGGCAGCGCAGGGCGCGCAGCCCAGATGAACAACCCGCGCGGATGGCGCGGGGCGAAGGACTGGCTCTACAACGGCCATGTCGGCGGCGGCCAGGCTACCAGCCCGGTTCGCGACCGCACACGCCTGCAGATCCGCGCGCTTGAGGAGATGGGCCTGCCGCACGGCGCAGACCCCGCCGCAATCCGCGAGCGCTATGGCTCGCTGGTGAAGCAGTACCACCCGGACAGCAACGGCGGCGACCGCTCGATGGAACACCGCCTCCAGATCGTCATCCGCGCCTTCAAGGCGCTGAAGTCGAGCGGGTTGGCCTAAGTCCATCGCAGCGAAGGGGAGGGCAGATGTTCGTTGTTGTCCACAACGACGTGAGCGATGCGATCCATCTGCTGCTCGATGAAGCCGGCGTGGATCTGCTGATCGCGCGGTTGCAGGAGCTGAAAAAGGATCAGACCCACACGCATCTGATCGCCGGCCGGGACTACGTGTTTGAGCCATCTCCATGGGGCCACAAGAAAGTCTTCGGCGAGCTGACCCTGGACTGGGCCGGGGACTAGAAGCAACGTGACCGGCGCACCCTCCTGGCCTGCCAGCTATTTCGACGCCTTCGCTCCGGACGGGCAGGGCGAGCCTCCTGAACTGGCGCTGCGCTTCCTGATCGATCACTTCAGGACGGCCGTTCAGTTGCAACCTGTCTGGACACTCGAAGGCCCCGACACGCCGGTCCACCTGTCCCTGATCAGCCATGAGCCCACGACATTGGACGTCGGCTTCCGGGCAGGAGCGCATGAAGGCGTCATCACCTTCACTGCCGATCCCTCCAACTGGCTCCGCATCGAAGCGGCCATCGCAGGCAGGCAAATCTTTCTCGCCTTCCTCGACCACCCCTACGAGGAACACGAGCTCTGGCCCGCAAATACGATGAAGGCCTCGGAAGGTCCCGGCCGCATGGGCAAGCGCCGCAACTGGCTTAGCCTCGACACGGACGCCTGGCCCGCGCTGAAGCCGCTGACCGAAAGCCAGTTCCTCAACCTCACGGCGGTGGAATAGGCCCGGCCTAGCCCTCCATCGGCTTCGGTTCCCACAATTCGATCTTGTTCCCCTCCGGGTCCATGATGTGGGCGAACTTGCCCATGGATTCGTCGGGGACGACCGTGGCTTCGACGCCGTGTTTCCTGCAGTTGGCCAGGACGCCATCGAGATCGTCGACCGCCAGGTTGATCATGAAGTCCTTGGTCGAGGGCTCGAAATAGGTCGTGTCCTGCTTGAAGGGGCTGAACACCGTGGCTGCCCCCGGATGGGCGGCCATGTCCTCGGGCCGCAGAATGATGCCGCCCCAGTCCGTCATCGGCATGCCGAGGACGTCGGAATACCATTTGGTAAGAGCGGCCGAGTCCTTCGACTTGAAGAATATCCCGCCGACCCCGATCACCTTCGCCATGCCGCTCTCCAGCTTGAATGCCTGCCCCAGAAAAGGCCCCGCGGGACCGGAGAGCAATCGCCCGAAAGGGTGATTTTCGCGAATTGCGCCACGTTTTTCGCGCACCCGCGGTGGAATAGGGGCCTATCCGAAACGGCCAGACATGCTGCGTTGCAATGTGGCCCTGACAGCGACTATATCCGGAGCAGGATAGACGAGATTTCCTCCCATGGCCGTGACTGACCCTTCTGACGCCCTGATTTCGCTCGTGCCCAACAAGGAGCTCGACGCCAGGAAAACCTTCGGGATCGACCTCGACTGGAAGGTGCCCGCCTTCAGCGAGAAGAACGGCTATGTGCCCGATTTCGACCCGGCCTATCGCTTCGATCCGCAGACCACGCGGGCGATCCTCGCCGGCTTCAAATACAATCGCCGGGTGATGATCCAGGGCTATCACGGCACGGGCAAGTCGACCCACATCGAGCAGGTCGCCGCCCGCCTCAACTGGCCCCTGATCCGCATAAACCTCGACAGCCACGTCTCCCGGATCGACCTCGTCGGCAAGGACGCGATCGTGCTGAAGGACGGCAAGCAGATCACCGAATTCCGCGAAGGGATTCTGCCCTGGGCCCTGCAGCGCCCGATCGCCCTGGTGTTCGACGAATACGACGCCGGCCGGCCGGACGTGATGTTCGTCATCCAGCGGATTCTCGAAGCCTCTGGCCAGCTGACGCTGCTCGACCAGAACCGCGTGATGAAACCCCACCCCAATTTCCGCCTGTTCTCGACCACGAACACGGTGGGCCTGGGCGACACGACCGGCCTCTATCACGGCACGCAGCAGCTCAACCAAGGGCAGCTCGACCGCTGGAGCATCGTCACCACGCTCAACTATCTCGAGCATGACGCAGAGGTGGAGATCGTCTCCGCGAAAGTGCCGGATCTCGACAAGGCCACTATTGGAAAAATGGTCCGCGTCGCCGACATGACCCGCAACGCCTTTATCGCCGGCGACATCTCGACGGTCATGAGCCCGCGGACGGTGATCACCTGGGGCGAGAACACGCTGATCTTCGGCGACATCGGCCTCGCCTTCCGCATGACGTTCGTCAACAAATGTGACGAACTCGAACGCCCCGCGATCGCCGAATTCTACCAGCGCGCGTTTGCGAAAGAGTTGCCCGAAAGCGCCGCGATGGTGAAGGTGGCGTGAGACGCCTCGCAGCCCTCGCCGTGCTGCTGACGGCGGGCTGCCAGAGTGTTGCTGCTTCATCGTTCTCAGGCGATCCCTCCTGCGTTCTGGGCGAGGAAGACCGCGCCTGGCTTACGGGTGCGCCCGGCGTGTGGAGGCTGGTCGAGCGTGACGTCTTCCGTCTCGGCCCCCTGCCCAAGGAGCCGCTCTACATCTTCTTCGACGCCGCCTGCACGTATCAAAGCGCCGATGGCAGGGCGTGGACCGTCGCCAGACACAACGACGCCATCAAGACGCCCGACGGCGAGACGACCGAGCCGGGCGTTACATCCTCGGTAACGCCCGCGGACACCGGGCCTTACATGCTGATGTCCTTGCCCGGCATCTGGCGCGCCGCCAACGTGCCGGACCGCGGCGACATGCTCGCTCTTCTCAATTCGGTGTTCGCCCACGAGATGGCCCATGTCCGCCAGCACGGTGAACTCTATGACCGTATCGGCGCCGCCGCGCGGCGGGCCAATCTCGGCAACGATTTCACCGACGACATCGTGCAGAAACGCTTCGGCGATAACGCAGAGTTCAAGGCCGCCGTCGAGCATGAGCGCGACATCCTGCTCGCAGGCTTTGCCGGTGATGACACAGCCGCCCGCGCCGCCGCCCGCGAAGCGCTCTCGCTGATCCGCGCCCGCCGCGAAAAGTATTTCACCGGCGACAACGCTGCCTTCCTCGACCTCGAGGATCTCTTCCTCAGCCTCGAAGGCATGGGCCAGCTCTCGGGCTATGAATGGCTCGTCCATCCGCGCGGCGGCGCCCGCACATCCGAGGCGGCAGTCGCCCAGATGCGCACGCGCTGGTGGTCGCAGGAGGAGGGGATGGCCATCATGCTCATCGTCACGCGCCTCGTCCCCGACTGGCGCCAGCGCGCCTTCGCCGAACATCCGCAAACGGCGCTGCAGCTTCTGGCGCTCGCTGCCGGCGAGACCTGAAGCCTGCCGGAAACGCATCGCTCCAGCGAAATCCGCGAGCCAGATTTGGCCATAATCGGCGCCTAAGCCCGCATCATCAGGGGGCTGCCTGCGATGAGATGGATTGCAGTTGCGTACGGTGCGCTGCTGGCGGGATGCGCCACAGCCGCGCCCAGGCCGATCGACATGGGCGGGGATGCATCCTGCGTGATCGCCCCGGCGGACAAGGCCTTCATCGAAGGCGGTCTTGCGGCGTGGGCCTATGCCGAAGGCGGCATCGCACGGCTGAAGCCTGCCGAACGCCGCCCGCACTATGTGCTGTTCGACGGCGCCTGCCAGTATGACAGCCTTGATGGGGCGACATGGACGGCGGCTTGGCACGATGGAAAGCGGGTGCGCATTCCGCTGCCTGGCGGGACCAGCGAGGTGGGGCCGGTCGCGTTCACTGCGCCGATGCCGGATGGAAATTCCATGGCGCTGGTGGCCCTGCCGTCGGTCTGGCGGACCATTCCCCAGTTTGAAGAACGCCTGGGCGACAGGCTCGACGTGTTTCTCACCTCGGTTTTCGTTCATGAGATGACGCACACGCGCGAGACGTGGATCCGCGCCATGCGCTCGGCGCCCTGGGCTGAGGTGTTCCGGCGCGAGGGTCTCTCGAGCGAAACGGTGCAGGACCGCTTTGCCTCCAACGCTGAGTTTGTCGCCGGCATAGCGCGCGAGAAACAACTCTTGTTCGAGGCTGCCGAAACCCTCGACCGGCAAAAGGCGAGGCAGGCGCTGGAAGCAATGCGCGCCCGGCGGGCCAAATGGTTTGTCGGTGACAATGCAAAGTACGCCGAGGTGGAGGACGTCTTTCTTGCAACCGAAGGGGTGGCCGTTCTCGTACAGTATTTCTGGCTGGCCGATCCACGCGGCGCGGGATGGACGGCGGAGCAGGCGATGAAGCAATCGCGCGATGGCTCGGGGGTCTGGGCGCTGGATGAGGGTTTTGCGCTGATGTTGGCAGTCGATCGGCTGGTCCCGGACTGGCGGTCCCGCGTCTTCAGCGAACCGTCGGCGACAGCTCTGGATCTCCTGGCGCTTGCTGCCGGCGAGACGTGAGGCCTGGCGCCTGAACACGTGGCGCCTGAAAGCATGGCGCAGGTCCCACTGCTGCCGCGAGAGCTGAGGAAATCGCCGGCTCGCCGGTTGCCATTGCGGGCTGAATCCGCCATCTCGAAATCATGACCGATCTTACCATCACCCGCGCAACCGAGGCCGACATCCCCGATCTCGGCATCATCGGCCCGGCCGCTTATGCCGCCGCCTATCATGAAGACTGGGACGATGCGGTCGGCTTCTTCTGGCAGATCCAGAGCTTCGGCGCGGAGGCCATGGCCAACACGCTGTCCCGGCCTGACGCCCGTGTCTGGATCGCGCGGCAGGAGGGTGTGGGCGTGGGTTTTCTCACCATGTTCGTCGGCTCCCTCGAACCCATCAACGCCCGCCAGAAGGGCGCCGAGATACCGCGCATCTATCTTCTCCCCGGCGCCCGCCGCGGCGGCATCGGCAAGAAGCTGCTGGAGGCGGCAGAAGCACAGGCGAAGTCCGAAGGCTGCGAGTATGTCTGGCTCGACGTGATGGAACACGCCGAATGGGCGAGGGCGGCCTACGTCCGCTGGGGATTTTCCCACATCGGCGGCAAGGTCTTCTCCGGCGGCCTGCGCCCTGGCCGCAGCCGCGGTATGCGCGTGCTGGTGAAAGAGCTGAAATAGTCCGCTCGGTCTTCGGTCGATTAGTTTTCGCCGATACGAACGCCGCTCGCGGCCGCCCTGACGAACGCCCGCATCTTGAGAGGCTCGCCGTGCGAGGCGATTGTCCGGCGAACCAGTTCCGTTTCTTCCGCCGGACTCCCGAGATCGTCGATCAGCAGCACGCCTGCATGCATGGCGCCGTCCCTGAAAACAAGAACTCCCAGATCGTGATCCTTCGTCACGAACACGCGGTTGTCTGACGCCGCCTCGGAGAGCAGAGCGAGATCGCCGGGGTCCGTCTTCCGCTCCGCCGAATGAATTACGTCGTGGCCATCTGCGCGAAGGGCGGCAACCGTTGCCGCTGCAATGTTGGTATCGGCGAAGAGGCGCACCTACTCCGCCGCCACCGCAATGCCATCCTTCTCCGCCGTCTCGGCGAGGCGCGCGGCATAGAGCAGGCAGGCGTCGATGTCGGCGGCTTCCAGCACCGGATAGGCGTCCAGCACGTCCTTGTGGCTGGCCCCGCGCGCCAGCATCGACAGCACCATTGCAGGCGTGATCCGGCGGCCGCGGATGACGGGCTTTCCGCCCATTTTCCCCGGTTCGATGGAGATTCGCGCAAGAAGCGCCCTGTGCTCGTCGGTCAGAACCATTCGTGTATGATACCACAAGGCGGGACAGATAGCACCAACAGGGACCTCCATGCATATCGATGGCCAGTGCCAGTGCGGGGCGATCCGCTTTGAGGCGGAGGTGGATCCGGCGAAGGTGACCGTCTGCCATTGCACGGATTGCCAGCAATTCTCCGGCTCGGCCTGGCGCGCTTCTGTTCCGGCGCCGGCGGCTACGTTCCGCATCACGCAAGGCGAGCCTGCGACCTACATCAAGACCGCCGAGACCGGGAACAAGCGGCTGCAGGCTTTCTGCGGCGTCTGCGGCTCGCCGCTTTATTCCGCGGCGCCGGAGAACACGCCCGTCTACGTCGTGCGGGTCGGCGTCGTGAACCAGCGCGCGCAGCTGGCGCCGCAGAGACAGATCTGGGCGGACTCCGCTCTGCCATGGGCGGCCGACATCCACGGCCTGCCTTCCAGCGCACGCGAATGGAAGGCCTGATCCATGGACTGGAAACTTCTCCTCATCGGCGTTGTGCTGACGATCGTCGGCGGCTTCATCATCTGGCGCTTCCGCCAGTCCAGCTTCAACAAGGACCTCGCCCCCGGCTGCGCCATGGCGCTGGGCATCCTCCTCGCAGGCACCGGCGTGCTCACGGCGATCTTCGGGTTGCTATAGGTCGTTCGGCCGTGCGTCCGGCGGAATGATGTCGATGAGGCATGAGGGTGCGGTCTCGCAGGTGGGGACGTGCGGGTTCCGACAGTGCTGATTTTCGGATTGGGGTGAGTTAAGGCGGCGCGCGGACGCGCAGGCCGGCGCGTTGGGGCAGGTGTGGTGCGGTCAGACAGAAAAGACTGATGGGGGATGCGGCGCCGGCGGCGTTGTGCTCGCCGCGCAGCGCGGTCTCGCTGATGAGCGCGGTATGCGCGGGCTCGTCGAGCTGAACCTCGGATGGCTCCAGCAGCGGCTTCAGTTTCTCGGCGCGGCGCTGGGCCAGGCGCTCGATGTCGCCGAACCGGAGCGCGCAGGCTTCGAGCCGGGCGAACAGCTCGGCGAAGGAGCGCGAGCGGCGGCGCTGCAGGGGCAGCTTGCGCGGCCGCTTCCAGCTGGCCTGCGGCAGGCCGAGGAGGATCCGCGCCTTCTGGTAGATGATGATGTCGATGGCTGTGTCGAGGTCGTCCAGCATGCCCTCGAAGGTGGGGAAGCCGGATGGATCATCGGGGTTG
>DASYKO010000219.1:0-3352 GCA_035995285.1 Hyphomonadaceae bacterium
CTGGAGGGGATAGCGGGGGCCAAGATGCTGGCTCACTGGATCGCGACGGGACTTCCCCTTGCCGTGATCGCGCCCGTGATCTGGATCCTGCTTGCGGGAGATCCGGGGCTTTCGGGACTGGTGATCCTCGTTTCCGCCATAACAGCCGCCGGTTTCTTCTTTATCGGCTCGATTGGAGCTGCCCTTGCGGCGGGAGTGCGGCGAGGCGGGCTATTGATAGCGCTGGTGGCCCTGCCTCTATATATACCCCTGATGATATTCGGAGCCGCCACACTCAATAGCGCGGTGGTGGGAAATGACTGGGGCCCGCCGCTGATGCTGACAACGGCGGCTGCATTGTTCGGGGCGGCCATCTCGCCCTTCGCATCGGCAATGGCGCTGCGAGCGGCGATAGACTGACGGCCAATAGACTTAAGGCCAAGAGACCAAAAGGACGGCCATGGACGCACTCTCCGCCTTCTCCAACCCGCACAAATTCATGGCGGTCTCGAAGCCGTTTGCGTGGGGCTTCACGGGCCTGGGCATCGCGATCGTGATCTGGGGCGTCTATCAGGGCCTCTACGTGGCCCCGGCGGACTACCAGCAGGGGGACGCCGCCAAGATCATGTTCGTGCACGTGCCCTCGAGCTGGCTGACGCTCTTCATCTACGCTTTCATGACCGGGGCGAGCTTCATCTCCTTCGTCTGGCGCTCGCCGCTTGCCGATATCTGCGCCAAGTCGTGTGCGCCGATCGGAGCGGCCTTCACCTTCGTCTGCCTGGTCACCGGATCGATCTGGGGCAGGCCGATGTGGGGCACGTGGTGGGAATGGACCGATCCCCGCATCGTCTCCGTGCTGATCATGTTCTTCTTCTATCTCGGCTATCTGGCGATCTGGAACGTGATGGAGACGCAGCAGAAGGCGGCGCGGGCCGCGGCTATCCTCTGCCTCGTCGGGGCGATCAACCTGCCGATCATCCACTACTCGGTCGAATGGTGGAATTCGCTGCATCAGGCCTCGTCGTTCCTGAGCGACAAGTCGACGACATCCAACGCGTACAAGTGGCCGATGTATCTGACATTCTCGCTCGGCTATCTCGCGCTCTTCGGCGGCCTCACGCTGCTCAACATGCGCGCCGAGGTGTACAAGCGCCGCACAGAGGCGCTGATGCAACGCAAGATGGCGTTCGGTTGAGCCCATGTTGCCTGAACTCGTAAAATACGCGCCCTACATCTACTCGGCCTACGGCATCGCCATCGCGGTTCTTGTCGGCATGGTCATCTGGTCGGTCCTGCGCATCCGACACGCCAAGAAGAAGCTTGATGCGCTGGAGGCGGCCGAGGCCCCGCCGAAGGCTGGGTCGCAATGAAGCGCTGGGCCGCCATCGTCGCTCTTGTGCCGTTCTCGGCGCTGCTGGTCGTCTCGATATGGCTGTTGACGCGGCCGGATCCTGGGCCCGCCTCGTTCGCCTCGCCCATGCGGCCCGTGCCTGAAACGGAGATGCAGCTCCTGGATGGCGGCTCGCTGAAGCTGCCCGATCTCAAGGGCCGGCCCTATATCGTCAACATCTGGGCGAGCTGGTGCGCGCCCTGCCGCATCGAGCATCCGGTGCTGGTGCAGATGGCGGGGCAGGGCGTCGAGATCATCGGCGTGCTCTATGGCGATCCGGACCCCACCAAGGCGCGGAAGATCCTGGCAGACGAGGGCAATCCGTTCCGCCAGATCGTGATCGATCCCACGCGCGATTTCGGGCTCGAGGTCGGGATCAGCGGCGTGCCGGAATCCTTCCTGGTGAACTCCGACGGCATCATCGTGAAAACCCTGCGCGCGCCGATTGCGGACGCGAAGACGGCGCAGACCTTCATCGATGCGTGGAAGGCCGAAGGCGGAAAGCCGCCGGGCGCCGCTGCACAGGCAACTGAGCAGGCGCCTGCCGCGCCCTAGCTCTGCTTCCTGCGTTTCTTCCGCTTCTTGCCGGCCTTCAGGAGCTTCTTCTCCTTCTTGGCGCGCTTCACTTCGGCGAGCTCATCATCGTGCGCCTTCTCGGCTGCTACGGCGAGTGCGGTCAGTGTGGAGCGGAAGGACTGGCGCTTGTTCTTCGGCAGGGCCGAGATCAGCTGGGCGTCGACCTGGCGAACGGCGGGCAGGGTCTCCGCCAGCTTGGCGCGGCCGGGTGTGGTGAGCTTCACCGACTTGGCGCGGCCATCGTCGCGCGCAGCCTGGCGGGCGATGAAGCCCTTCTTTTCCATTCGGGCCATCATTTCGGCGAGGGTCGAGCGGTCGATGCCTGTCGCGCGCACAAGGTCGGACTGGCTGGCGCCTTCGGCTTCGGCAATGGCTGCCAGCAGCACGGTCTGTCTAAGGGTTACCCCGTCCCCGCCGGATTTCAGGAAGATGTCGGATGCGAACTGCTCGGTTCGACGCAGCAGGTGGGAAGGTGATTCGCTGAGCCGGAACGTGTCTGCGCGGGCTGCACCCCCGCGGCCTGCACGCCCTCCGCCAGCACTGGCGCGCAAGGGCCTTCGCTCCGCCCGCCTTGCGGCTTCGGCGAGGGTCGTCATGTCCAGCCCCGTAGTCTTTGGCCCAGCCCGGGCCAACCAAGTCTTCGAATCGCGCTCAGCATAGGAAGCCTCGCCGCAAAGGTTCAGCCCCCGGTAGGGTAAATGTAGGTGGCGGACTTCCTCTGTGCACAGAGAAACCGCATTCTCTTCAAATGAGCGCAGAACGAGTTCCCATTTCCTTCAAGGACGAAGTCCCTGCGGGCGAGGATCGGCTGCGGCGCGTCTGCCAGACGTGCGGTTTCGTCGACTATGTAAACCCGCGGATTGTAACGGGCGTGGTGGCGCTACAGGGGGATCGCATCCTTCTGTGCCGCCGGGCGATTGATCCACGTAAAGGCTTCTGGACCCTGCCGGCCGGCTTCCTCGAGCTCGGCGAGAGCGTGGAGCAGGGGGCCGCGCGCGAGGCGCAGGAGGAGGCTGGGGCGGAGCTGGAGCTGGAGGGGCTGCTGGCGGTCTATTCCATTCCCCGGCTCGGGCAGGTGCAGATCTTCTATCGGGCGCGGCTGCTCAACGAGCCGAAGGCGGGGACGGAAAGCTTGGAGGTCGCCCTCGTGCGCTGGGACGAGATCCCGTGGAAGGAGCTGGCCTTCCCGTCGGTGCGCTGGGCGCTGGAGCATCACCAGGCGAGCGAGGGCCAGACCGGCTTTGCCCCATTCAGCAATCCTCCGGGCACGGATCACCTGACCCGGTAGGATGTGAGGGCCGGATGTTTCGCGCGTTACGAGACGTTTATCGGCAAAGGCCCCTGGTCATGACAAAGATGGATCCATGACTTCCACGGAAGGCGGGAAGACCGTCGCCACGACCGTCA
>DASYKO010000220.1:0-11939 GCA_035995285.1 Hyphomonadaceae bacterium
GTCGGTCTACATCTCCGGCGAGGAAGCCATCGCGCAGATACAGGGCCGCGCGCGCAGGCTGGGCGTCGAGCAGTCGCCGGTTGATCTGGCAGCAGAGACGGACCTGCGCTCCATCCTGAAAGCGCTCAAGCAGACGGCGCCTGAACTGGTGATCATCGACTCGGTACAGACGCTCTGGTCGGACTCCCTGGAAGCCGCTCCTGGTTCAGTCGCGCAGGTGCGAGCCTGCGCACAGGAGCTCACGCGCTTCGCCAAGAAAACCGGCGCAGTCGTCGTCCTAGTCGGCCACGTCACCAAGGACGGGCAGATCGCGGGGCCGCGCGTGCTTGAGCACATGGTGGACTCGGTCTTCTATTTCGAGGGTGAGCGTGGGCACCAGTTCCGTATCCTGCGCTCGGTGAAAAACCGGTTCGGACCCACCGACGAGATCGGCGTGTTCGAGATGGGCGAGATGGGCCTCACCGCTGCCCGCGATCCTTCGGCGCTGTTCTTGGCCGGCGCCGAAGCCGAAGCCTCCGGCCGGGCCGTCTTTGCTGCGATGGAGGGATCCCGCCCAGTCCTCGCCGAGGTGCAGGCGCTGGCTGGCCCCGAAGTGGCAGGATCGCCTCGCCGCTCCATTGTCGGCTGGGAGGGTTCGCGCCTCGCGATGCTGCTGGCGGTGTTCGACGCCCGCTGTGGCCTCCGCTTCGGCTCGCGCGACGTCTACCTCTCCGTCACCGGCGGCTACCGCATCACCGAACCGGCCGGAGACCTCGCCGCCGCCGCCGCCCTCGCCTCCTCCCTCCTCGACCGTCCCGTCCCATCCGGTTCCGTCTTTTTCGGAGAGGTGGCCCTCTCAGGCGCGATTCGCCCCGTAGGCCGGATCGAACCCCGGCTCCGGGAAGCAGCGCGGCTGGGATTTACAAGGGCTTGGGCCCCTCCCGGGGCGCCAGAAACCATCGACGGGATGCAGGTTCGTGCGATAAGCAGGCTGTCGGAGCTCGTGGAAGAGCTCGGGGCGGATTAGTCGGGTTTACGAGGCGTCATTTGACCTGGTTCGATGCAGTCGTTCTGGCGGTGATCGTGCTGTCGGCAGTCATGTCGCTGGGCCGCGGCCTGATTCGCGAGGCGTTCTCGGTGATGTCCTTCGTCATCGGGGGCTTGGCTGCTTTCTACGCCCTCGCCTTCTTCGAGAAGCCGCTGAAAGGCGTGATCTCCCCTAAGGATGAATCTATGATACCGGCAGCCATTCTGGTGGTCGTGGGCTTCATCGCGGCCTATTCGCTGGCGGCCTTCCTGGGCGGGCGGCTGTCCAAGCTGATCCACTCTTCCCCCGAGATCGGAGTGATTGACCGCATAGCCGGCGCTGTTTTCGGCATCTTCCGTGGCCTGCTGGCCTCGATCCTGTTCGTGCTCCTGATGCAACAGATCCTGCCTGAGAATGCGACGCCCCAGCCGATTGCCAAATCGTACAGCTACCCCTACCTGAGCGGCGCAGCATCCTGGATCCGCTCCACCGTGCCGGGCTTTGTGAAAAGCGCGACGGAGGCCATCCGGGAGCCGGTGCCGGATTCGAAACCCGGCAATTAGGAGGCAGTCTTGGCAGGTCCAGAGCATAACGCCGCCAGACCCCAAGATGCCCTCCCCCTGAATCCGAGTTCTTCTTCCGAAACTTGGGACGACGACTTCGACCCCAGCCGCAAGGATGGCATGGGCCACAAGTGCGGCGTGTTCGGTGTGTTCGGGCGCGATGACGCGGCGGTGCTTACCGCTCTCGGCCTCCACGCCCTGCAGCATCGCGGGCAGGAGGCGTGCGGGATCGTCTCCTACGACGACAAGGGCGGCGAACAGGGCGCCTTCCGGTCGGAGCGCCATATGGGCCTTGTCGGCGAGAGCTTCTCGGAGGAGGCCGGCGCCGTCTCCCGCCTGCCCGGCCGCATCGCCATCGGCCACAACCGCTATTCCACCTCCGGCCGCGTCGTCCTGCGCAACATCCAGCCGATCTATGCCGACCTTGCCTTTGGCGGCCTCGCCATCGCGCACAACGGCAACCTTACCAATGCCCGCGCCATCCACCGCGAACTGGTGATGAACGGCGCCATCTTCCAGTCGACCATGGACACCGAAGTCGTGCTCCAGCTCACGGCCCGCTCGCAGCGCAACCGCATCGAGGACCGCTTCATCGACGCCCTGCGCCAGCTCGATGGCGGCTATGCATTCGTGGCGCTGGCCAACGGCAAGCTGATCGGCGCACGCGACCCTTGGGGGCTGCGCCCACTCGTGCTGGGCGAGATCGACGGCGCGCCTGTGCTGTGCTCGGAGACCTGCGCGCTCGACGCGATCGGGGCGAGCTTCGTGCGGAATATCGAGGCGGGTGAAGTTGTCGTCATCGACAAAAACGGCGTTGAGAGCATGACGCCCTTCCCGAACCGCCCGGCCACGCCCTGCGTGTTCGAATATGTCTACTTCGCGCGGCCGGACTCGATCATGCACGGCAAGTCGATCTACGAGACGCGCCAGAATTTCGGCCGCGTGCTGGCGCGCGAGACGCATGTGGATGCGGACCTGATCTGCCCCGTGCCCGATGGCGGCAATCCGGCGGCGCTCGGCTATGCAGAGGCTTCGGGCATCCCGTTCGGCTTCGGCATCATCCGCAACCACTATGTCGGCCGCACTTTCATCCAGCCGACGCAGTCGGGCCGCCAGCGTTCGGTTTCCCGCAAGCATGCGCCCAACAGGCCCATCCTCGAAGGCAAGCGCGTGGTGCTGGTGGATGACTCGATCGTCCGCGGCAACACCTCGCAGCGCATCGTGCAGATGATCCGCGACGCCGGCGCGGCCGAGATCCATTTCCGCGTCGCCTCGCCCCCGATCAGGCATCCCGATTTCTACGGCATCGACATGCCCTCGAAGGACGAACTCATCGCCTCGTCCATGTCGATCGACCAGATGAAGCGCTACCTGAAGGTGGACTCGCTCGCCTTCATCTCGCTGGCCGGCTTCTATGAGGGCCTGGGCCAGGGCAAGCGCAACGACGCGCAGCCGCAATTCGCCGACCATTGCTTCACCGGCGATTATCCCACCCGCCTTGTCGACCGCGACCACGACATGTCGGCCAAGGAGCAGCAGCTTTCGCTGCTCGATGACTGAGATGGGCTCTCTCCAGTCAGACAAGCGCATCATCCTCGTCACCGGCGCCTCGAAGGGCATCGGGCGCGCAGCGTCCCTGGCGCTGGCCAAGGCCGGCAATCATGTCATCGCGACCGCGCGTTCGACCAAGGCGCTCGAGAAACTGGACGATGAGGTCAAGGCTGCTTCGGGCGCGAGCGCCACGCTGATCCCGCTCGACCTGCGTGACTTTGCCAGTATCGACAAGCTTGCCTCGCTTTTGCTGGAGCGGTTCGGGCGGCTCGATGGGCTGGTTGGCAATGCAGGCGTGCTCGGCACGCTGGGACCGCTTGAGCAGGTGACACCCCAGGCGTTCCAGGAAACGCTGGACGTCAATTTCAGCGCCAACTGGCGGCTGATCCGGGCCGTGCATCCGCTACTGCGCGTGAGCCCTGCTGGACGCGCGCTGTTTGTGACCTCAGGAGTTGTTCCGCGTCCGCGCGCGTTCTGGGGCGTCTATGCGGCGACCAAGGCGGCGCTGGAGACGATGATCGCCTGCTATGCCGACGAGACGGAGAACACGCCGATCCGCGTGAACCTGTTCGATCCAGGCGCGGTGCGCACTGAAATGCGCGGCAAGGCCGTGCCAGGCGAGGATCCGCTGACGCTGCCGACGCCGGACGACGTCGCCTCGACGATCCCGCAATACCTTGCGGCGGAGTGCGCCCTGCACGGCCAGCGCATCGTGTTTGCGAAGCGCAAGGCATAATTTTCAAACATCACAATCGTCGTAGGGTGCATTAGGCCCAAGGCCGTAACGCACCATCGCCCCACGACAGCCAAAGGCGCGTCCAGACAATGCCTCAACGCATCATCGCGCGACGCCAACGATGTTTGAAATCGCTCACGATGTCCTCATTCACGAAGCGGGGAAGGACGCCGCGCAGATGCGCTCAGGTCAGTGCATCGCCGCCGGGCTGAACCATTTCGGTTCCAATTCCACAGCAAAAGCCTCGGCCACCTGCAAGGCTCGCTTCTTCAGGATGAGCCCGCTGTGCGTCAATCGGTACGGGAAATAGATCAGGCGTGAGTTGCCCGGAGTTTCAAGCTGCACGCGGATGCCGTCTGCAAATGGCGAGTCAAACGTGGGCGGCACGTTCACGTCCACAGCGATCGCGCCGGCAATGATCTCACCACTCCGCGCCTTCGCGCCGAAACCGTTTTCGATGATGCTGTAGATCTCTGCAGGCTTTGGATGCTCATTCCCATCCATCCCCGCAACTGCCGCCTGCTGTCCGTCGGACCTGAGTTCGGCGCCGAACGGCAGAAACGCGCCTTTCTTCTGGAGCATGAGGCTGGCGAATTCGACGCAGTAATCGACCAGCGCCTTCAACTGCTCCGGCGTAGCCCCTTCCCCGGTCATGCCCTACTTGTCCCCGTCGCCGGCAACCTTCCGGTTCTGCCGTTCCTTGTCGAACGCCCGGAAGAGGTTCGGAAACGCCTGGCGGTACATGAGCTCTACTATCCACGCGGCCGCGAGGGCCCCGAAGACGACCGCCACTATCACCGCTGACTGAGCATACGTGGCGCCGAACAGGATCGGCAGGACGAACAGCGCGGCGGCGCAGGCCGTGATCGTTGCCACAATTACTGCGAAGCGCCCCAACCGCTTGCTCATCCTCTAGTCTTCCTTGTCGGCGAACGGGTTCTTGTTTGCCTTCATCACCAGGCGGATCGGCACGCCGGGAAGATCGAAGGCCTGGCGCATTTCGTTGATGAGATAGCGCTTGTAGGTTTCGGGCATGTCGTCGGCGCGGCTGGCGATCAGCACGAAGGTGGGCGGGCGCGTTTTCATCTGCGCCATGTAGCGCGGCTTGATGCGCTTGCCGTCGGGCGCGGGCGGCGGGTGTTTCTGGGTGACGTAGAGCAGCCAGTCGTTGAGATCGCGCGTCTTGATGCGGGCGGACCAGTCCTTGTGCACCTTGAGGCAGGCGTCCATCAGCTTGTCGAGGTTGCGGCGGGTCACGCCTGAGACGGTGACCAGCGGCACGCCGCGGGCGTGGGGCAGTTCGTCCTCGAGCTTTTCCTCCATCAGCTTGCGCATCTCGGAAGGTTTCTCGACCGTATCCCACTTGGTGACGACGCAAACCAGGCCGCGGCCCTCGCGCAGGCAGAGATTGGCGATCTGCATGTCCTGACGTTCGAAGGCTTCGGTCGGGTCCATGACGAGGACGACGACGTCGGCGAAGCGGATGGAGTGGGTGGTTTCCATCGTGGAGAGACGCTCGAGCTTTTCCTGCACCTTGGCGCGCTTGCGCAGGCCGGCAGTGTCGACGAGGCGGATTTCGCGGCCGGCCCAGTTCCAGGCGACGGTGACGCTGTCGCGCGTGATGCCGGCTTCGGGGCCGGTGACGAAGCGCTCGTCGTCGAGGATGCCGTTGACGAGGGTGGACTTGCCCGCATTCGGGCGGCCGACGAAGGCGATGCGGACGGGCTTGGTGGGATCTTCGGGCGGCGCTTCGGCGTCGGGATCGAAGGGCTCTTCGGCCTCAACCTCGGCGTCGAGCGCGAGGGCGCCGCCGTCCTTGAGTCTCTGGGCTTCCAGTTTGTCGGCGGCCTGCCGGATGCCTTCGTAGAGATCGGCCATGCCCTCGCCGTGCTCGGCGGAGATGGGGGCCGGATCGCCAAGGCCGAGGCGCCAGGCTTCCATCAGGCCCTCATCGCCTCGCTTGCCTTCGCACTTGTTGGCGGCGACGACGACGGGCTTGCCGGACTTGCGCAGCACCTGGGCGAAGATTTCATCGACAGCGGTAATGCCGGTGCGGGCGTCGTAGACGAAGACGCAGACATCGGCCTCGCTGATGGCGACTTCGGTCTGCCGGCGCATGCGGGCTTCCAGCGAGGCGTCGGTGACGTCTTCGAAGCCGGCGGTGTCGATGAGCTTGAGATCGAGATCGCCGAGGCGGCCGGGGGCCTCCTTGCGGTCTCGCGTTACGCCCGGAATGTCATCCACGATCGCGATCTTCCGGCCTGCGAGCCGGTTGAACAGGGTCGACTTGCCGACATTCGGGCGACCGACGATGGCCACCGTCAGCATCATTGGAAACTCCGTGGGGACGGGTCGCCTGTCTGGCGGCCCTGGCTCCCCTTACTTCACTGCTATGAGCGTGCCCTTGTCGTCCAGCAGGAAAATCTTTCCGGCTGCGGCGATGGGCTCGATGTAGACCGTGCCGCCCACTTTCAGCTCGCCGACGGTCTTCCCGTCCTGCGGGGAAAGGGCGAGGAGCTGGCCGCGCGAGGAGGCGACCATCAGCTTGCCGGAGACGACCAGCGGGCCGACCCAGACGATGCGCTCCTTCTTGTCCTTGGGCTTGTTGTAGAGCGGCAGCTCGCGCACCCAGATGATCTTGCCGTCGACCTTGTTGAAGCAGACGACCTTGCCCTCGACGCCGACGATGAACAGGAACTGTCCTTCGATCACCGGGCCCTGGCGCGAGCCGAACACCACCTTCCAGATGGGCGAACCGGAGCGAGCCTCGTAGGCGGCAAGCACGCCGGACTGGCTGGCGGCAAAGACCATGCCGTCGGAAATGCTGGGCCGCCCTGCGATGTCGTTGATCACCGAGAGCGGCGTATAGCGGCCCAGGGTGGAGAGCGTGTCGGACCAGAGGCGCTGGCCGTTCTGCGGCACGTAGGTGATGAGCTGGCCCGAGGAATAGGGAACGGCCAGCAGGTCCGCCGTGACGGCGGGGCTGGGCGAGGAGAGCACGCGCGCGGTTTCGGCGATGGCCTGGTCGGACCAGAGGACTTCGCCGGTGTCGGTGTCGAGCGAGTAGAACTCGTTGTTGGTGGAGGTGAGGAAGGCGCGGTTGCCCATGATGGCGGGCGAGGACGACATCGGCGTGTCGAGCGATCGGCGCCAGATCTGGGCGCCGGTGGCGAGGTTCATCGCTTCGACGAAGCTGTAGCCGGAGGCGACGATCAGCTTGTCGCCGGCGATGGCGAGGCCGCCGCCGACGGAATGCTTGTCGCGCTTGCTGTTGGTCGACTTGAGATCGCGCTGCCAGATCTTGTGGCCGTTGCCGGCGTCGAAGGCGAAGACGTGCTGGTCCGAGTCGATGACGTAGACGCGGTTGTCCTTCACCACGGGGGCGGCGACGATGCGCTTGCTGGTGCTGGATCCGGAGACCTTGGCTTTCCAGGCGATCTTGAATTCGGGCGCGGCTTCGAGATTGCCGGGGATTTTCGCGGCGGTGACGCCGGACTGCAGCCAGTCGCCGGCGGGCGTTGCGGTGGGGAGCGTGACCGTTGTGGAGGCGAACGCCGGATCGGGCGTCAGCGTGTCCTGGAACGGGTTGATCGTGACACGGGCGGCGAGTTCCTCCTCGGAGACCTTCGGCTTTCCGTTGCCGAACAGGTTGCAGGAGGCAAGCAGCACCAGCGGAGCCGCGAGCAGAAGTTTACGCAGGGGGGACATGGGTGTCACTCGCTACTGGCTCGGCGGTTTGGCAGGCTGCGCCGGAGCAGGCGTCGCAGGCGTGGCGGCCACGGGAGGTGCGGGCGCCGCAGGAGTTGTGGCGGCAGCCGGTGCGCTGGCTTTCGGGAGGGCGTTGAGGGCCTGGTTGGCGCGCTGCTTCATCGCGTCCGGCGCCTCGATCTCGAGTGAGAGGGCCTGGTATTCGGAACGGGCGCGCTCGACATTGCCGGCGTCGAGCGCCTTGGCGGCGACGAGTTCGCGGGCGAGGGCTGCAGTCTGGCCGCCCCGGTCGATCACCGGCTTCACCAGGGCTTCGATCTCTTCGAGCCTGGCGGTGTCGGCTTTCAGGTAGGCGAGCTTGAGAAGGGCGATCGAGCCCATCAGGCCCTTGTCCTTATCGGCGGCGGCCTTGAGCGCGAGTTCGATGGCGGCGGGATCCTTGCCGGCCTGACCCTCGACCTGGGCGGCCATCATGTTCGAGATCGCGGCAAAGCCGCCATTGCCCTGCCCCAGCTGGACGAAGGCCTGGCGGGCGGCGGGAAGGTCAGGCTTGCGCAGGGCGGTGGTCGCCGTGTCGTACACCTTGGCGTCGGCGTCGATGCCGGAGGCTTTCTGGGCCTTGTAGAATTCCCAGACGCCGACGAAGACCACCATCGCCACGAACGCGGCGATGATGACCGGATACAGCCTCTTCCACCATGTCAGGGCGGCTTCCTGGCGGAGGGACTGGTCAACTTCCTCAAAGGCGTCGGTCACGTAAGCTCCTGCCGCGGTCTATTGCCCGCATCCGGTCCCCGAATAGGCTGCCCAGCTACTAGCCTATGGGAGCGGCTGCGGGCAATTGAACAAAGCCGTTGGGATTATGGCTGTTTTTTGAGCGTGTAGGTTTCCTTTTCCCCGGGGAAACGCCGGGCCCGCACATCTGCGGCATATCCGTCCACAGCCTTGGCGATTTCGGACCTGAGGTCGGCATAACGCCGCACGAATCGCGGGGTCCAGTCGAACATGCCGAGAAGATCGTCTGTAACGAGAATCTGGCCATCGCAGGTGGCTGAAGCGCCGATTCCGACTGTGGGGCAGGAAACCTGCCTGGTGATCTGGGCGGCGAGGTCTTCGGCCACCCCCTCGATCACCATGGCGAAGCAGCCGGCCTCGTCGGCGGCGACGGCTTCGGAGATGACACGGTTACGCTCTTTCTCGGTCCGGCCGCGGGCCTTGAAGCCGCCGTCAACGTTCGTGGCCTGTGGCCGCAATCCCACATGGGCCATCACCGGGATGCCGCGCTCGACCAGGTGCTTCACCGTGGCGGCGGCGTATTCGCCCGCCTCGATCTTCACGGCCTGGCAGCCGACTTCCTTCATGATGTGGGCGGCGTTGTGGAAGGCCTGCTCGGGGCTGGCTTCGTAGGAGCCGAAGGGCATGTCGACAACGACGAATGCCTTCTTCGAGGCGCGCATCACGGCCTGGCCGTGCAGGATCATCATGTCGAGCGTGACGCCGACGGTGGTGGTGAGGCCGTGGACGACCATGCCGACGCTGTCGCCGACAAGGAGAAGATCGCACTTTTCATCCAGCAGGGCGGCCATCGGCGCGGTGTAGGCGGTGAGGCAGACCAGCGGCTCGCCATTCTTGGCGGCGGCGATGTCCTTCACGGTCTTGCGGGCTGATTGAACCTGGGCGGACATCAGGATGCCCCTCTGCTGCGGTGCAGCGCTCATTAGAGCGCAAAGCCCGCTCACGCAATGTCGGGAGGGTTAACCCGCGCTCGGCAGCATCACCGGCACGGAGAAGATGATGTAGTGGGCGTAGAAGGCCAGGATCGCAAAGAGCGAGAGGCCCAGGCCGACCGCCAGAAAGTCGCCCAGAATGTTGGGGTGCTCTACCTTGCCCGCACCGATATCGCCCCGCTCGGCGACAGCCACGCGATCGACCACGCCGTAGATCAGGAAGGCGCCGAAGAGGATCACCGAGGCAAGGTCGCCATTGGAGATCAGGTGGGCGGCGGCCCAGAGAGCCACGGCGGTGATCATCGGATGGCGGACGGCCTTCTTGATGTAGCCGGTCGGCGCATAGGCGGCGACGATCAGCACCATCGCCGGGATCATGATTATGATGGAGACCCAACGCGTCCAGTCCGGCGGGGTCCACACGTCGCGCCAGGGCTTGAGATAGGCATAGCCCCAGACCATAGCGGCAAAGCTGACGAGGCTGAGGAGCGAATAGAGGCCCATATACGGCCCACGGCCCATGCGATGGGCGAGGCTGTCCTCTCCGCGCGAGCGGAAGCTCGTATAGAAGTGGACGGCGAAGAAGACCGCTAGACCGCCGATGAAGGCAGTGAGATACATAACGTGACCCCGTACCCCGGGCCCAAGCGGCCAGTCCACCCGGCGCGCACAAGAGCAAAGGTTCGCGGCGGGCGCAACCTCGATGGGACTGGATGGTAGGACAGGTTAAGCGGACGGGTGGTTTCAGCCGCCACGGACGGCCTGCCCTCGGGGGAACGACAGGATATGGCCCGGAGCGACGTTTGGATTTGCCAACCGCGGTTGCTATGAGGGGCAATGCCTCCCCCCGGTCGACAGGACATACCGACATCGCGCCAGCGCCACGCGGAAGCCTGGGCCTCGGCATGGAAGCTGATCGACGCCCAGCTCTCACCCCTGGGACTGAAGGCGATTGAAGCGCTCAAGCTCAATCGTGGCGATGTCGTTCTCGATATCGGTTGCGGCGCCGGGCAGACGCTGCTGCAGCTGTCCGAGCATATAGGGACCAGCGGGCGCGTGATCGGCGTGGATGTCGCCGCGCAACTCCTCGAAATCGCCCGGCAGAGAACGGCACACCTCCCTCAGGTGACGTTGATCGAAGCCGACGCTCAATCCCTGAACCTCCCGGCTGCAAGCGCCGATGCGGTGTTCTCTCGATTTGGCGTGATGGGTTTTGCAGACCCGGTCGAGGCTTTCACCAATTTCCGGCGCATTCTGAAGCCGCGCGGCGCCCTGGCGTTCAGTTGCTGGCGTTCGCTTGAAGAGAACGAACTGGATCGCTTCCCACTCGCGGCCGCGGGATTGGAGGCCGAGGCCGATGCAACCCCTTTCAGTTTCGCTGATCCCGAACACCTGCGCCGAACGCTGGAGGCGGCCGGCTTCGGCGACATCACGATCCGGGCGCACGACGAGAGCGTGTCGAGCGGCGATCTCGACGCAATGACGTCGGTGCTGCTGGAAGTTGGAGCGCTGGGGAAGATTGTCCGCGAGGCGCCCGCGCTACGCAGTACGGCGGAGCCCCGATTGCGGGAGGCATTGGGCGCCCTGGGCGATACATCCGACGTGCAACTTCTAGCTTCCGTCTGGATCGTATCGGCAACGGCGTGACGGCCGGCGTTGATCGCAGGCCTACCGCGACTGCAGGGCCATCGCGCCGATGAGGAAGCTGAGGCCGGCGAGTACGGCGACGATGGCGAACTGGACGGAGTCGGGCGTGGTCTGGGCGGCGTGGGTGAGGTCGACCTGGGCGGCGGAGGCGCGCACGCTGTTGGTGACACCGGTGAGCCATTCGTCCATCTTGAGACGCGAGGCGAGTTCTGAAATGCCGCCGATGGCGAAGCCGGCGCCGATCGCGCCGGCGCCCAGGATGACGGGACGGCGCCACTGGCGGGTGGTCTTCACGTCGTCCATCACGCGGGCGGTGAAGCCTTCGTCACTGATCGCGGCTTCATCGGCGGCGAGCAGTTTCTCCAGGTTGTCTTCTGGTTCGGACATTGGCGTATCCTCGTCCACAAACATCTCACGCAACTCCATAGGGGGCCAGCGCCTTTTGTAGTTTGGCCCGGCCCCGGAGAACCCACGATTTTACAGACCCAAGTGGCGCTTCCATGGCGATGGCGGCCTCGCCATGGCTCATCCCGGCGCCCAGGCACAGGGCGATGGCGGAGCGTTCGTTGTCTTCCAGCATGGCCATGGCGCGCATCAGGTCGATCTTTTCCCCGCCCTTCTCTCCCCCGATTTGGTCGGCCTCTCCCGACATCGTTTCCTCGTCGATCTCGGAGGTGGCCTCGCGGCGGCCGTGCAGGAATTCGCGGTAGGCGATGGTGCACACCCAGGACTTGAACGACCCGCCGCGCCAGGTGGAGCGATAGCGCCAGGCGGCGAGGAAGGCGCCCTGGGCAATGTCGTCGCCATCGGAGGCGGAGCGGGCAAGGCGTCGGGCAAGAGCTCTCACCGCAGCCTGAGAGCGGGCGACCAGTTTGCCAAAGGCTTCCCGGTCGCCCGCCATCGCGGCGCGTGTCAGTTCGGCATCGGCAGGGTCAGAGCTGCCAGACACGCTCAGCGACGCTTCGACTCGTTGGCGAAGAAGTGCAGGCCGAGGAAGGCCA
>DASYKO010000221.1:0-2743 GCA_035995285.1 Hyphomonadaceae bacterium
GATCCGCGACTTCAAGCTCGACGCCGACTCGCAGCCGCAGAAGTTCGGCATCGGAATTAAAGAGCTCTGGCAGGTGAAGCCGGAGAACTTCAAGAAGGGTTTCGTCCAGCACACCTTCGGCTGGCCGCTGAAGAACGACACCGGCGGCGGCTCGTTCATGTACCATTTCGGCGACCACTACGTCACGATCGGGCTAGTCGTTCACCTCAACTACAAGAATCCCTGGCTCTCGCCGTTCGAGGAGTTCCAGCGTTTCAAACACCATCCGGAAGTCGCGAAGTATCTCGAAGGCGGCGAGCGCATCTCCTACGGCTCGCGCGCCATCACCGAGGGCGGCTGGCAGTCGATCCCGAAACTCACCTTCCCGGGCGGCGCTCTCATCGGCTGCTCGGCCGGCTTCGTGAACCTGCCGCGCATCAAGGGCAGCCACAATGCGATGAAGACCGGCATGCTCGCCGCCGAGGCGGCCTTCGACGCCGTCGTCAACGGACGGCAGGGCGATGAACTCCTGGACTACGCGAAAACCTTCAAGACCAGCTGGGTGGCGAAGGAGCTGAAGCAGGTCCGCAACGCCAAGCCGCTCTGGTCGAAATGGGGTACGATCCTCGGCATCGGCCTTACCGGCTTCGACCTCTGGTGCACGACCCTGCTCGGCGGCTTCTCCTTCTTCGGCGCCCTCAAGCACACCAAGACAGATGCGGCCTCGCTCGAGCCGGCTGCCAAATACAAAAAGATCGTCTATCCCAAGCCGGACGGGGTTCTGTCCTTCGATCGCCTTACAAGCGTCGCTTTCTCCTTCACCAATCACGGCGAAGACCAGCCGCCGCACCTGAAGGTGAAGGACCTTGAACTGCAAAAGAAAAGTGAGCTGGGCGTGTTCGGCGGCCCGTCCAATCGCTACTGCCCGGCAGGCGTCTACGAATGGGTGGACGACGGCAAGGGCGACAAGCGTTTCCAGATCAACGCGCAGAACTGTGTGCACTGCAAGACTTGCGACATCAAAGACCCGAACCAGAATATCACCTGGACGACGCCTGAAGGCGGCGGCGGGCCCAACTATCCGAATATGTGACGGCCAAGGTCCTCACATAGCTCTCACCAAGAGCCGGTCATCAGGAAGGTTTGCTCAATGACGAAGTTCCATGGTCTGAAACTCCATGGCCTGATGGCGGGCATCGCTCTCGCAGCGCTTGCGGCTGCTTGCACGACCACGGGCATGAGCCTTCCCGGTTTCGGCGACAGCGCCTCGGGCTGCCGCACCATCTATGTCTACCGCGGCGGCGGTATCCAGCCGGTCTCGAACTGCGGCGGGGGAGGCGCCCTTCCGCGCGAGCTTGATGCGAAGTCGAAGTCCGTCCAGCCTCAGGCGCTCGCCAACCTCCAGGAAGGCGCGCCCGTGCTGCAGGACGCAAACGCGCCCCAGCCCGTAACGCCGGTCTCGATGGCGGCGAAGGCGACGGCGCCGGTCGAACTGCCGAAGGATGGCTATCCCGGCGCCAACGAGATGCTCGAGAACGCCGACATGTCCGCCTTCATGACGCGCGTGCGGACGGACTTCTCGAAGAAGGAAAATGCCGGCGCCTGGGGCTACATGATCATCGACGCCCTCGCGGCCGACGATCCGGTGACTGCGCAGACCGTGGTCAACGCCATGGCCGAACGCCCGCCGCCGGAAATGCTCTCGGCCAACCATTTGCGTCCGTGGGTGTTCGCCGCCGCAGGCCGCAACTCCGAAGCCACGACGGAAATGCTGAAGGCCCGGCGCATTCTGCCGGCCGCAGCCCTTCTTGGCCACCGTGCGCTTCTCGCCGAGGGTTCCGGCGATACGGCCGCAGCCCTCGCCATCTATGAAGAGACGCCCGAAGCGCTCAATCCGCCCAAGCCGGAAGACGTGGCCCAGCCGGATTATCTCGCCCGCGCCATGGCGTTCAACTCGCAGCGCCTCCTGATGCTGCGCCAGGCCGAATTGCTGCGCGCCGTGAACCGCAATCCGGAAGCGGTCGATCTTCTCACCAAGCTGCTCGCGGCCTCGCCGGAGGACGCCTATGTCCGCACGCGGCTTGATCGCGCCCGCTCCAACACCGACATGCGCCCGGCGCGCACGCTGAAGCAGGCGATGGCGCTCGCGATCTCGGACGAGGCCGACATCGTGGAAGAACGCCAGACGCTGATGGGCATGATGGTCGGCCGCGGCGGCAAGCTGCCGTTCAACCACCTTCTCTCTTCTCTTCGTCAGGGCGCACTCTTGCTCGACCCGGACAATGGCGACATTCGCCTCGGCGAAGTCGGCGCTCTCTATACTGCCGGCAAGTTCGAACCGGCCCTGCGCATCGCCCAGATCGGCAATCCGCCCAAGGCGCAGGCTGCGGCTCTCTGGTCCACGGCTGGCCTCGCCGCGCTGGAGCTCGGCTCGCCCGATACGCTGGTTGCGATGACCGACCGCGCCCTCGCGATCGATTCCAGCCCCGAAGCCAAGATCCAGGCGGCCGGCGCTCTTACCTCCGGCGGTAAGACGGACAAGGCGCTGCAGCTGATTGATCAGGCGCTGAAGACGGGCCTCAACCCCGATCAGCAGGTCTTCGCTCTGATGTCCAAGGGCCAAGCCAACCTGCAGGCCGGCAATGTCGCCGGCGCCGTGGATGCCGCCCGCGCCGCCCGCAAGCTGCGCGACGATGACGGCTCCAAGCAGTTCCTCGCCTCCATGCTGGTCGAGCAGGGCGGCGCCGCCCGCCAGGAAGGCGTC